>JAFEGD010000083.1 GCA_018240245.1 Spirochaetota bacterium
GTGGCTCTGGCACGGCATCTTGGGCTGTAGCGACGAGCGCTGGGCTAAATATATCGCAATTTAACGGCGTAGCAATCGACGGCGCGGGCAATGTCTATGCCGTAGGCTCGCAAGCGACAGGTACCTACACTTACAGTGGGCAGAATGTGACGGGGAGCTATGCAGGTGGCAACAACTGTGCCGTCGTACAATACAATAATGGTGGCACTGCTTTAGCGGCTGCATCGACCGACAGTGGCCTCAATACGACGCGGTTTGCTGGCGTGGCAACGGACAGCACCGGCAATACCATCGCAGTAGGCACGCAATTTGGGAATTCGCCTTACACGTATAGCGGCCAGAGCGTGATGGGTAATTATGCAGGTAACAATGTTGTTATTGTCAAGTATTAGTCTTGTCTTCTGTAAGAGTCCATTGCACGGACTCTTACAGAAGACTGCAGTGACTAGGCGAGAACTCGCTGAAGCGATTTTTTCCACGATAAGCCCGTGCCAATTAGCACGAGTTTCCGCCTAATCACTGTAGCATTTACCACAGAAAAACTTGACGCGGCGCATTAGTTTACGTTAATTGTTTGTAGCAATTGCTACAAAGGACTACTCAATGACGAACGTCAAACGCTTACCGCGGTCAATCCCCTTTACCGCCGAACACAACGAATTTCGGAAAATGGCTGCGAGCTTCTTTCAGAAAGAATGCGTGCCGCGCATCGCCGAATGGGAGGCCGCGGGCGAAGTGACGCGCGATATTTGGGAAAAGGCGGGCAGTCTCGGCATGATTTGCCCCACGTTTCCCGAGGCGTACGGCGGCCTCGGCGTCGATTTTCTCTATAGCGTCATCATGAGCGAAGAACAGGCGCGCGCCGATCTTTCGGGCATCGGTTTTCCGCTGCACTCCGACGTCGTCGCGCCCTATATCTTAAATTTTGCGAACGACGAGCAAAAAAAGCGCTGGTTACCGGGAGTTATTGCGGGTACAAAAATTCTTGCGATTGCGATGACCGAACCCGGTACCGGCTCCGATCTTGCCGCCGTGACGACACGCGCCGAAGACAAAGGCGATTATTATCTTTTGAACGGCTCGAAGACGTTTATCTCGAACGGTTATCTCTCCGATCTGTGTATCGTCGTCGCGCGCACAGGTGCAGGTGCCAGCGGGGTGTCTCTGCTCGTCGCCGAACGCGGCATGCCCGGTTTCGAGCGCGGGCGTAAGCTCAAGAAAATCGGTATGCACTCGCAAGATACGGCGGAGCTCCACTTCAGCGACGTTAAAATACCGAAGGCAAATCTTTTGGGTCGCCCGAACGCGGGCTTTCGTTATTTGATGCACGGCCTCGCGCAAGAGCGACTCATCGTCGCGATTGCCAACATGATTTCGGCCGAACGTATTCTCGACGAAACGGTAAAATATTGCAACGAGCGGCGTGCGTTCGGTAAACCGATCGGCGCGTTTCAAAACACGCGCTTCAAACTCGTCGATATGTACGTCGAACAAGAGGCCGCGCGCAGCTACCTCGACCGCGTGATTATGCTGCACGCCGCAGGCGAGAAAACGACGTGCGAAGCCTCGGCGGCGAAACTGCAGTGCAGCGAGCTCTTGCAAGCGCACGCGAGCAAGTGCCTACAATTTTTCGGCGGCTACGGTTTCATGACCGAGTACCCGATCGCTAAGGCATACATGGATAGCCGCGTGCAGACGATCTACGCCGGCACGTCGGAGATCATGCGCGAAATTGTCTCGAAAAACCTGGGGTTGGCGGCGACGTAATAACTATGACACACGAAATGTAATAACTATTACACGGTCAAAGGTAGTAACTCTTACCGGCAAAATGTAATAACTATTACAAAAGGAGAACACAATGGCAGAGGACACAAAAGATTTTATGAAAACCGAGGCGACCAAACTCAACGGCGCCAAGGTTGGAGTTCCCACGCGCAACATGCAGTTTACCCCGTACGAGAACGCGCCGCGCTATTTCGCCTATAACGGCAGCGCGGTCGGCACGGCGCTGATGGCGGTGTTTTCGGCGATTTTTCCGCCGGGCGAGCGCTTTTTTGTCGAATCGGTGCGGCGCTTTCGCGATCGAGTAAAAGACGAAGTTTTAAGCGCAAAAGTTACGGGTTTCATCGGGCAAGAGTCGATGCACGGGCGCGAGCACGAACGCCTCAACGAGTGGTTCACGAGCCGCGGCTTCGACATGGCGGTGCCCGATGCGGCGATTCGATTTAGTCTGTGGCTATGCGAGCAGTTCTCGCCGACGCAACAACTCGCGATGACCGCGTTTATGGAGCACTTCACCGCGCACCTCGCCGAGCAGTGGCTCACGCACAAAGAATTTCGCGGCTCGACCGACGCCGAAATGCTCAAACTCTGGACATGGCACGGTATCGAAGAGCTCGAGCACAAAGACGTCTCGTTCGACGTGTTGCAACTCGTGAGCAAAGACGAACACCGCGAACGCCTGCTCGCGTTGCCGCTGGTCTTAATCTGTCTCGCTCCCGGTATCTTTGCTGCGTGGGCATATCTCATGGCGCGCGAAGGTAAGCTTTTCGACGTGGTGCGCAACACGCAAGATTTGTGGGCGCTGTTCAAACCGGGCGGTTTTCTCACTAGCTGCATAGTGCGCCTGCCCGAGTTTCTCGCAAAAGATTTTCACCCGAACGATCAAGACACGAGCGAACTCTTAAAAAAATTCAGCGACGAATATTTCGCCGCCGAAGGCACACTTAAGAGCGAGTTCAAGAATCGCGACGCGGTCATGCGCGCGGCGGGGTGATAGAACAGTTAGTCGCGAAGCCGGGCGAAAAGGGGCCGAAGGCGCGAGAGTCTCGATTATTTGCAGCGCCTCGCGAAATCGCTTCCCGGAGTGCATGTGCATCCGGGGCATCAGAAGTAGAGAAGAGCATTGCTTTTCACGTTGTCTTAAAAAACCATTATGTCGCATGGCTGATGCGACACATGAGAATAAAACTCCACCGGCGGCGTACTCGCGCTTTAAGGCGTTTGTTTTTTTAAGTGTTTTAATTTTTGCGATTTTAGGCGGGTCGTGGTGGCTGCGCGAGCGTGCGAGCGCAGCGGCGCCGCAAGTCATGAAAACCGCGGTTAATCCACCGCAGACGCTGAACACTACACCGACAACCGTCGGCTGGAAAGCCGACATCGGCGTGCCCGTACTCTGCTATCACCAGATTGTCACCGACGAGCAATACCGCGCGAAACCGACGCCCTATGCGGTGACGGTGAAGCAACTGAAAGAACAAATCGATTGGCTCGCCGAAAATAATTTTTATACGATTCTACCCGACGAACTTTTGGCCTACGTGCGCGGCGAAAAGAAACTCGACTTCTCGAACGGCAAGCGACCGATTGTTATCACGTTCGACGATGGCAATAACGATTTCGTCAACTACGCACAGAAAATTCTCGACGCTCACGGCTATAAAGGCGTGCTCTTTATCTATCCCACATACATCATGGCGCGCAAACAACGTTCGATGACATGGGCTGAAATTCAAGCGGTGCGTAAAGCAGGCCACGCGATCGAAAGTCACACGATGTGGCACCCGATGCTGAGCACGATGAGCGACGCCGAACAGCGCGCGCAATTTGCCGACTCGAAAAAAATCTTAGATGCAAAGGGCGGAGCGCAGGTGCGCCATCTCGCATACCCGTTCGGCGTCTACACCGCCGCAAGTCTCAAGCTCTTGCAAGAAACCGGCTACGCTTCGGCTTATACCACATTTCACGGCGGCAACCAAGTCGGCGAAAACCCGTATCTTCTGCGACGCTTTCTCGTTGTGAAGGGCGACAATGCCAAAATCTTCGCGCAAAAAACTTTAGCGCGCTCGCTCCCCCTGAAGCTGTTGAATAGCCAACCGGGTGCCGTCGTCGAAGGCGCAATGCAGCTCAAAGTGGGATTACCCCCCGAACTCGATGATTCTGCGTTTAAGGTACGGGTCTTTTCGACGGCGCAAAAATTTTCGTACGAACCGAAAACCGGCACGATGACGATCGAATTGAAGCCTTCGAAGAAACGCCTGAGCGCTCTTGAAATTCTTTACAAAGAGGACGGCGTTGAATACCGTGCCAATGCGCTCTTCAACCATCGCCGCGATCGGGTCGCAAAGAGTGCAGAAAGAAAAACACGAAAGAAAAAGCATAAAAAACGCCGCCATACAGAAGACACATGACGAAGGCAAACCACAAGCGCACTGACCACGACGAGCGTGCGACAAAATCGCCGCGCAACGATTTTTTTGTCGTCAACAAAAAGCCACAGGTGCAAACTGTAACTCCCGATGTGCGCATGCGCTTAGGCGGAGTGCCGCTCGAAAAAAAAGCGGGGCTCGAACTGATTGGTTTACGCCTCAAACAGCTTCTCCGCGGCCAGAGCGACGCATGGGAAGACATTAACCGCGAAGAGCACGGCTCGTTCTGGTCGCTTTTTCGTAAATATCATTTGCCGCTGCTCATGCCGTTTTATTTTTTCTTTATTGTCCGCGAAGCGATTCGATTCGTGAACTTCAAGTTATTTTTGCGCCACACGCTTATCTTGCTGCCGATATTCACGCTCGCCTACGCAGGATATATTTTTGTCTTGGGTGTTCTCGCCGAAGAAACGGCCGAAGTTTCGGGCGGCAGGTTTTCGCCGCAGAGCGGGCTGCGCATCGCGATATTTTCTTCGTTGATCTTGAGTTTTATGTCGGTCGCGGCGCTCTTGCCGGTCGTTGGTATGCCGCTTTTAATCTTAGCGCTATTCTGGCACTACTCGCAACTTTTTAACGGCGCACGCACGCTTTTGAATATCAGCGACGGCGCATACACAGTCTACCGCTTAAGCCATTTTATCGTCTGGGCACTCTTGGGGCTGACAGCATTCGTCATATTGAGTGTGGTGAGTTTTATATCCACCAAACTCGGAATCGTAGCTATCTAATAAAACGCCCGCACAACCGCGTCACAATTCTTCAACGTCGATATCGGCCTCGCGTAAAAATAAAATACCGCTTTCGATATCTTGCGGTTTGCCTTCGAGCTCGAGTACGATCGAGCCGTTGCGTTGCGGACCGATATTCGCTTCGAGAATATTGGGCCGCAAGTCGTACTCTGTGACCATGCGATAGACGAAAGGTTCGCTGACTTTCTCAGATGGAATATCTAGCCGCAGCTTCTTGACCACGTAACAAGTATATGGAGCGAAAGCGTCTGTCAATCAGGTTACGATTCCCTTTACGCCATGACTTTTTTTTACTTTTGCTCCCGCTATGGCGAGTAAACCGAAACCGACCCGTAAATCCGGTAGCGCGAGCAAGGCACGCAAGGCTTCTGCCCACGCACGCAGCAATACTGGCCGCGATAGCGCCAACGCCGCCACTGGGGCGATTATTCGCACGTTGCCGCAATCGGCCTCGGGCACAATGCACGACGCGCCACCTTCGGGAAAGCGCAACTTCGTCAAAAAGCTGCTTTATCTGATTGTCATCCTCATCGTCGTGGGTTTTGCTTATCTTACTTACAAAGCGTGGCGCTCGGTGCCGAAAGATAGCGGTACGGTAAAAGTCGAAGGCTTGCAGGGCACGGTGACGATTGCGCGCGATGCGCTCGGCGTGCCGTTTGTGAAGGCCGACACCGAGCAAGATGCGTTTTTCGGCGCGGGTTATGCCGCCGCGTCAGACCGCCTGTGGCAGATGTACGCGACGAAGCTGGCGGTGACGGGTCGCCTTGCCGAGATTGGCGGTTCTAAGATGCTACCGGTGGATGTCTACATGCGCACTGTCGGCATTCGTCGTGCCGTCGATCGAGCGATCGACGCGATGGCACCCGAATACCGCGCCCCGCTCGAGGCGTATGCGCGCGGTGTCAATGCGTTCTTGAAAGAACAAAAGAATCTACCGCTCGAATTTACTTTTACCGGCTATACTCCCGAACCGTGGACGGTGTACGATTGCGGCTATGTGTTCGGCGCGCTCTCGTTTGGGCTGGCGCTAAATCTCAACGAAGAAATCTTCTTTCTCGACGCCGCGCAAAAACTTGGGGCCGAAAAGGCCGCGTGGCTCGTGCCGAGTTACGCCGACGAACCGATACCTTTTGCCGAGGCGCAAAAAATCGATAAGAAGCTCGCGGGGCAGCTTGCGCCGCAAACGGAAATCCTGAAGAACACATTACACGATCTCGAAAACATTTTTCGCAGCGGCATGCCCGCGTCGAATAATTGGGTCATTGCCGGTACAAAGACAAAAGGCGGCAAGCCGATTCTCGCGAACGATACGCACTTGCTGCTCACGATCCCCTCGCTGTGGGGCATGATGAGCATCGAGTCGCCGACGTACAAAGCCGCCGGAGTGATTATTGCGGGACAGCCTTTTATCCAGTTGGGCTATAACGGCAATATCGCTTGGGGCGCGACGATGGTCGAAGCCGATTGCCAAGATTTATTTATCGAACAACTCAAAACCGAAAACGGGCAGACGTCGTTTTTGCGCGCAGACAACACGTGGGCGCCGGTGCGCGAGCGCAAAGAACATTTCAAAGTACGCTTGGGCAAAGATCGCGACGCGACGCTGCGCTTCACCGCCAACGGGCCGCTAATCAGCGACGCCTTAAACCAAATCAATGCGGCGAAAGAAACGCCGCTGTCGCCGATTGGCATTAAAACCGAAAAAGCGCTCGCGCTGCGCTGGTCGCTGCAAGACGGCGACACCGCAGGTATCGGCATCTACGATATGGGTCGCGCACAGACGATGGCCGATTTTCGCAAAGCCTTATCGAAAATTCAATCGATCTATTTGAACATGGTCTATAGCGACGGCGAAAATATCGCGTGGCAAACGACGGGCCGTATTCCGGTGCGAACAAAAGGCACGGGGCAATTGCCTTCGATCGCCGCAGATGGCTACCGTTGGAAATCCTACTTGCCGTTTGCACAGCAACCGCATAAAGAAAACCCCGAGTCGGGCTATCTCTATACCGCGAACGAGCGCACGGTCGCCAAAGACGACAAGCGCAATATCGGTTCGGTGTGGTATGCACCCGAGCGCGCCGAGCGTATCGCCGACTTGCTTGAAAAACGCGCCGACTGGACGGGTGAAGACGCGGCGAAAATGCAGCTCGACCTCTATTCGCGCATGGCAGAAAAAACGCTGCTCCTTTTCAAATCGATCGAAGGCGAGCTGAACACGGCGATTGCAAAACTACCGGCGAAGAAACAACAGCGCGCGAAAGATGCGCTTGCGCTGCTCGCCAAGTTCGACAGCGTGATGACCAAAGATTCGCAGGGCGCTGCGCTCCTTGGCGCGTTCAATCATGTTTTCACGCGCAACGTATTCGGCGACGAACTCGATATCGACAGCTCTCTCTGGAAGGGATTTCTCGACACGAACATGCGTTCGTACGCTGCGCCGCAAGACCATCTTTTAGGCCGCGACGACAGCCCGTTTTTCGATAATGTCAAAACGCCCGAAAAAGAAACAAAAGCCGACATGGTCGCGCTCTCCTTGGCCGATGCGTACGAGTTTTGCGCCGACGCGATGGGCGCTCCCGAAAAATGGCGCTGGGGCAAGCTACACAAAATTTATTGGCAGAACGATATCACGAAGAGCCTCGGCATCGCGTCGAAATATTACAACATCGGTCCGGTTGCGTACCAAGGCGACAGTTCGACGCTCAACGTCGCGCACTACGCCTGGGGAGAAAATTTCGATACGGTGGTTATCCCCGCGATGCGACTCATCGTCGATTTCAACCAAGCAGAACCCGCGCAGCTCATGACGCACACCGGCGTCTCGGGCAACCCGTCGTCGCAGCACTACGCCGATCAGACCAAACTTTTTCTCGCAGGGCGTAATCACCCGCTGCCGATGGGCACGGTGGCAAAGCAGCAGCAATACACAAAGGTGCTAAATTTAGTACAACGTTAGAATAAAAAAATTGGGCTGTGCGAAAGTACAAAGCACTCCGCCGCAGCCCTGAAGACGTTATTTGCAGATACCCACTTTTCCCCAACCCCAATAGTGCACGCCGCGTTTCGGATTATTCACACGCTGAATGTCCATGAGCACGTAGTTGCCTCCTATATTTGCCGATTCGCGCGATAGCTCTGCGACGACATCTTGCCGGCTAAGACCGCTGCTGGAGTCGCCCACTTGGATGTTGCCAATCACCTGGCAGTTTAACGGTAACTCGTTCGCATCGTGCGTTTCAACCGGAGCGGCAAAAGTAACCAGCGGAACGAAGAGCATCAAAGCTGCGAGTTTCATTAAATGTTTCATATATGACTCCTTGAATTCTCTTGAATTCTAACCCTATGCTACGGTTTCACAATTCTACCGCCCTCGATAGTTTACGGTAAAAATATACCAGAATCTACGGAGATGGCTTAGTGGGGGGTTTTGTTCAGGGAAAAGGAATTTTTGGGATTTGGGTTGACCGAATGCAACGTTTTCGGCCAAGGTAGAGTTAGCTTTGAAAGAGTAAAGACTCAAAGCTATGAGGTGGAACTATGTCTCTGCGCGAAGCAACGCTGGAAATCGTAAAAAAATTACCCGAAGATGTTTCTGCCGAAGATATCATGGAGAAAATAAACTTCGTTAATCAAGTTCTTGAAGGTCTTGCCAGTTCTGACTCGGGCCGAACTATTTCTACAGCGGAGCTACTTGAACGTATTGAAAAATGGTAGCTGTCCGCTGGACAGATCGAGCAGAGTTGCACTTACACGATATTCATACTTTTATAGCACAAGATTCACCGCATTTCGCAAGGTTGACAGTCGCGAATATTGTGGCGAAATCGCAGATATTGTCGACGCAGCCAAAGATCGGTCGAAAAGTTCCAGAACTAAATCGTGAAGACATCCGTGAAATTATACACAAGAATTATCGAATAGTCTATCGCTTGGTTCATGAGACGCAAATCGATATTTTGACAGTCGTTTACGGAACCATACCTTTGGACAGGTTTGAGCCGTTAATCTAAGCCACGCGGCAAGCAGGGCTTTCGCTGTTTCACGGCTATTGCACAAGTTTCTGTGCCGAAATCAGAAATGCGCCCGCAGTTTTCTGCACATGCATCGAGCACAAATACGTCATCGAAAATCGAATAATTTGCTTGCAAATTTCGCAGATAATGTACATAGAACTTTCTCGCTGATACAGCTATCGACAGTGGCTATTTTTACCAGGCGGGCGAGAATTATTTCTCCCGGTTATAGGTTGCCATAAAGCACATTGTGCGTTTATCATCTTGTGTCAATTAGTTTGCGAGCGTCGTCAGTTGTCAGTTTATCGATCCGGGCACTATTCTTCTGCAGTCTCTGCGCTCTTTTTGGCCGCTACGTCAGTCGCATCTCTGAATTTCTGCCGCGTGCTATCGGCATCTTGTCCAGTAATTGCGAAACGCGGCTTTCGATGCGGCGCTCGTTTCGACGAATAGATTTTATCTTTATAGCGAATCAAAACCTCAAGCGCCGTCCATTTGAGTTCGAGGCGGTCGAAGGTTTCAGAACCCAGCTGCCCGTTATATTCGAACTGACCCCAGTCGACGGTCTCTCCTTTGACTTCGCCGGTATCGTCGGGTAGCCATGCGACGACAATGCCGATCTGCACGTCTTTGAAGCTCGCTTTGAGCGATTCGCCCTCTTTTTCGGGAAGAGCAATAAAATAATCGGGATAGCGATCTTTCTCGAACGCCATGTCCAATGCGAGCAGATTCTTCAGACAAATCTGGTGCGTCACATAGGTATACGCGAATTTTTTCTCGCCAAAAGCTTCGTAAGCCGCCGATTCGTGTCGATCGGTACCAATGTCGATACAACCTAACCATACATTCAGAGGAAATATTTTCTTTTTGAAATCATACGCTTCGAGCATTTCTGCGTTTGTGTATATATCGGGCTCCAGCGCCTTAATAATCTCGCGGCTATTTTTATATTCATTCGGAGTCATCACGACAAGAAATTGTCGCCCCAGCCATTTCTTGCTTACGGAATCTTTTTTGCGCTTCGCCTCGAATTCGTTATCCTTATAATGAGGCAACTCGCGAAAAGTCGGATTGACTTGAGCCTCGTCCGAGCTTTCCGAATTCTCTGATTCGACATTTTTTGTAAAAAAATTCGGCTCAACCACTTCTAGAGCTTTGAGCTGAAACGAAGATGCTCCACTCTTGTCGTTGCTTGCAGCCTTTGCTTCGCTTTTCACCGCCTTCGCGGAAGTCTTCTTTGATTTTTTTTTGGCTTCTATATCCGTTGGCGACACCAAAATCAATCCGCCCCAGGCAAGGGATAGCAGACACGATATATAGAGCTTTCTCATAAGGAACGCAACAGTTTTGACTTACGACAATTTGTCAAACGGTGAATTAATAATTACCAGCAGCCACACTGCTGCGATGCGATGTAGACGCAGTTTCGCTGGCTCCATTTGCACTCAAGGCAATAACGCGAGCAGAAATTTTGTAAGCGCCTTCTGGTCGCGGCCTCTTCTGCCGCTTTCGCGCGTTCCGCTTCTTGTTCTGCGCGTTCGGCGGCAGCAAGCTCTAGCAGGCGATCTTTACCTACCTGCTTCAGAATGCCCACATACTTCGTTAGAACGACATCATCCTTTGTCTTGAAGCGGCTGAGCTTGGCAGACGTTGCCTGAACCTCGTCGCGATCCATGCCGCCGATATTCTGGGCAAACTCGAGGTGCGGGTACGCGGACGCAGCGAGTGCCATGAAATTTGGAGCAAAATCCGAATTGCTTTCCAGTAAACCTAAACCTGCGGCGGCCGCATTCTTTTTGTTGGCAACGCTTTCCAAAGGTATCGCCGACGCGAAACTTTTATCCGCTTTTGCCAAGGTACGGCCGATTTCGATCGCATTCTTTTGCCCACCGGTCTCGATTGCCTGTAGAATAGTGCGTCGCAGCGGCGCTTCGGTGGACTCCGTAAATTCTTCGGGCGTCGAAATGACGCGGCACACACCTTGCTCGAACCGACACAGAAGTATGCCCGATTGTGCACCGATAGTCATCGGTCGAATCTGAGAGGGCTGCTTGTTTAAATACAGCGTCGCCTGGCGAAAATCTTCAATCAATGGTGTTGCGTCGACGGCCTTACTATTCAAGAGCATATTGAGTCTGTTTTGATGCTCATCAGTACGGGCGACAAGGGCTTCTGCCGACGTCGCACTTTCAGCGAACGGTTCGCGCTTTAATTCGCCGGGTGTGCTGCGGCAGGCGAAGCTATTGCAGAGAAGAAGAAAAATACCGATTATTTTTGAACTTTTCATTTTCAGTTCTCGACGCAGTAAATTCGGAAGACGTTATTGCAGGCAAGATTGTTTGATTGTCGATACAAACTGTTCTGCGCATTCGATTCTCCCGTTGTCGAATGGACAAGATTACTTGAAGAATTCCAGTTTGTTCAGTTGTCTACAGAGTTACCGAACCAAACGCTGACACTCGCGGCGCTGATGGGTTGAATCAACGTGCTTGCGACGCCAGAGGATATCCAACTGCTACCGACGATGATTTTAACATTCGCGGCATTTTTGTAATCGTAGCTTGCCGCGAGATTCGATAATTCGCCGCCGATCGTACCCGTACCATGGTACAGATGCGCCTTATACGTTGAGCCGTTCGGTTTTGCCGCATCGGCATTGCATTTCGCATCGGCGCCCGCAATGCCGCCCAAGTTGCCGTTATACGATGTAGCCGAGAGGAAAATATACTTCTGCGACGCCGCCGATGCGCCACCGCCAGAGGAGGTTTTTGTACAGGTGGTATCCTCGTCCTTTTTGACTTCTTGATTATAGCATGCGTCGTTCTCGTTGGTGCGCGTCATATTCACGCAATAGAGACAACACAGCGACAAAGCAGAAATCCCCACAAATCCCGTTGAAAAAACCGAATTAAAAATTCTTCGCAGTGTATGCATAATTGACCGCCTCTCCGGGGTATTGGATTGTTTTGGTTTTAAAGGACATCGCTTCGGGCGGCCGCACAGAGTTGGGCAGTCGCGGGTCGTGCGAATAGATTGGCACGCCCCAAAGGCTGCCGTCGATCATGCTCGCGAGAAAATGCCAGAGCACGGCCAAACCGAGTGTGACGGCAAAATTCGTATTTTGATCGTGCACCTTTTTAATTTGAGAATCGAAATCGCCCTGACTCGTCCCAGCGGGTAAGGCGTTGTAATCGGCCTTGGCAGCGGCAGCCGACGATCGAAGATAAAAGGCGGTGATGTAGAGACCTGCCACAGACGACAGAATCAAACTCCCGCCCAAAATATGCTCACCCGTGGCGATACCGCAAACACCGGGCAATAGCAGCGCCCAATAACAGTACTCCTTGCCGATGGCATAGGGCTCATAACCCAAGCGAATCTTGAGCTTTTCAGAACGCGAGAAAAATAGGTCGTCACTGTCGAATGAAAATCCTTTTTCACCTTTGATGCCGAATCGGTATTCGCGGCCTTTTTCGAGAAACAGAATCGCGGGTAGGCGAATTTGCTTTTCTTCGCCGTTGAGGATTGTCAGCGCGGCACGCTGGTCGGTCGAAATTTCGACGGCAATCTGTTCTGGAAATATCCGAACGAGAGGGAACAAAAATGCTGCGATACCGATGATAATTTTTTTATTCATGCACATCCCTTTTTAAAATGGCTATGCTATAAAGTTTCAAGAAATCCAGATTTCGTTCATAAAGTGCGCATTTTTTGAACGAAAAGTGCCGAGCGCGACACTATACTTGCATGCGATGCGCGTGGTGCGGCGATGAATACACATCGGGATATTTCGGATATGGCCTACCATAGCGGGGTCGCGTGGATAGTTTCAGGGATTTTCTGGGGCGTATTGGGCTGGTTTTTATATACAAAATTTTTTAGATCGCGATAAAAAAAATGAAAGAATAAAAAGGAGAAAAAAATGAAAACCAAACTCACTCTCACCTTTCTAATCGCTTGCGTTCTTGCCCCAATTTCGGCGCAAAACTACTCAAGCTACCGCTACATTGCCAGCAAGCGATACGGCAAATGCTTCAAAGCGACAAACTACAACGGCGCAGATTATTCGGTCGCTACGCTCACGCGAAAGTACAATTGCGAAGCGCAAGAGAATACGCAAATCGGCGGCTTGATTCTGACATGCCAAATGCCCGCTGGCTCGACTGCGTTTGTATATACGCAATCGGGGGCGGCGTGCGAGAGCGCGCTCCGTGCTATGCGCGGCATGTAAGATTAAGGGGAAAGATTGTCACATGAGCACAAAACTCATAGTCAAGGGATTAATCCTACTTGCAGTTGCTGTTACCGCAACCACCATACACGCCGACGCCTGCTGGACGCCGGGCACACAAACGTGTTGGGAGCACATTGAAATGGATGAGACAAAGTGTGCCGCGATGGGCTATGGCGCAAAGTTCATTATGGGTTGCTTTATTAGCCAAGTCGCGAAATTTAAGTATGAATGCAAATCCAAAGATGGCTCATTGCCAGACCAACTGTGGACCAAGCATTGGCCACTGGCCGTAGCTAAGGAAAGGTGCCGCGAATCCGGTGGTGTTCTGAGGGTATTAAAATAAATTTCATTTCGTTTTTGTGCAGCTGTATTGCTTGTTTCCCTGAAGCTCCCAGCGCTATGCCACGCCCGAAAGCGGATCTTGTACAGTTTCACAGGTATTGTATAAATTCTCTGCGTCTAAATCAACGACAGTATAAGGGTCGCGTTTCCCGGTGAAATCCCATGCAAGAGTATTGTTCATCACAGTGCAGGTATTCAAAAAAATGTCGATGTCGGCGAGCGGCGCAAACACGCCGCCGCGTTCGTGTAAGTGTGCAGCGTCGAACTTCTTTACCCGCCCGTCGCTAAAATACAGATAAATAATACGATTCGACGTCGGATAGACTTGTAAGATCTGGTGCATCACGCCTTCAGCGCCTCGATGCGTACCGGCATTTCATTGTTACGGCGTATTTTGCATGAAAATGTGCTGGCTGGTGATCGTTCCAATACATATAGATCGAAATACCAAAGAATTCAGAAATTTGCGGCACGAATCGTAAAGACAATACAAATTGCGTTTGTAAACTAAATTCCATATCCCCCGAATCTTCTTGACGCGCGCTGTGGCGACGTATCGTGCGAAGTGCATATGCATCCGCATTCTCGATGTCGCCCCGCAGAAAGTCGATGTCTTGATCGACGACGGCGCCACGCAAGCGGTCGAAAACCATAAGCTCCTACCGCGTAAAATATTGGCGGCATATCTCGACGACTGGCTGGCTGGGTTTTGTTTCGCGCGTGCTTGCAGAAAAAAACGCGCATCCCGACGATGCTGCGTTCGACTCCGAGATTACCGAGCGCCTCAAGCGTTATGGCGCAACATTACAGAATTTGCTATTTCCTGCGCATTGGCGGATTACCCCCGGTGCGGCGCTTTATTTTTCCGTCGATGCGGCTTGGGCTCGGTTGCCGTTAAGAACAAGAAGTCTGCCACAGGGCAATTTTTACTCCTCGCAAACCCCGAAGGTGCACCCGACTTAGCGGCGGTCGTTGCCGCAGAAAAAAATACACTCAACGAAATATTTTCGCGGCAAGGTAGCGCGAAGACGCTCGGTAAACTCACATCGAGCGCGCAAATTCTCGAAGAGATCGTACACAGTGAGTACGTGCATTATTCGGGGCATGTGCGCGGGCGTTTGCGGTAAAAGTAATCTCTAAGCTGCCTGCGCCCGTGAATCGAAAACTACATCAATCCCAGAAGCCTGCGCACGCAGCCTTTCGCCGCGCCGTCGAGTTTGGAAAGTGCGCTCACGCGGCCCGTTGCGCTGCTTGCGACCGTCGCCGTCGCCACTTCGATGAGGCGGCAAGTCACGAGATACTTCTCGCCGGTAAACGATAGCTTGCTCGTCACAACGTATTGCGCGCCGATAAAGCCGCCCATCTTAACCGCTTGACGATCGTCGACGACGCCTTGTTGCGCAAGCGCCGCCTCTGCAACGATTTTATCTATTTCTGCGCGGTCGACAAGCCGGTAGCGTTTTTGTTTTGAAAATTCTTCTTCGAGAAAGTCGCGCGTTTGTATGGCGTCGTCTTTACCAATCGGTTTTATTGCGCTGCACGGCAAGACGGCGAGCGTCGGTTTAACTATGGTTGGCGTTTCAACCGACGACTTCTGAATAACGGCGTCTGCGGTAGGCGCGGATTGACTGCCGCAATAGGATATACTTGTGAGAACGAGTATAACTCCGAAGAGTCTAAAACCTGTACGCATTGAAAGTAAAAAGTTATATTTAGTCATCGTCGTCTCCCAGAGCCGAAAGCCAGCCGTCGTCACCACCGTCGTCTGACAACGCATCGTCATCATCATCGCTGAGAGCGTCGTCGTCGCCAAAATCAGAAAGGCCGTCGTCGTCGCCTTCGAACGCCAGCGCATCGTCGTCGTTAATTTCAGCCAACGGGTCGTCGTCGACTTCTATCGCCATATCACCGGATCCGCTCGATTTCATTTCGGGCGCAAAATCGTTGCCGCGACTTTCGTAGCCGCCGGTACCGGTCACCACGTCACCATCAGACAAGTTACCCGCTTCATGGTACTCTTCAAGCTGTTCGCGGCTATACGGGCCGAATTTTTGATCACCCCGCTCGATATAATATTCGAGCTCAATACCGAGAAACTCAAGAAGTCCCTGAATCGTCGTCCAGCGCCGAAGCCCGGGAACCCAAGCTCTGTCTTGGCAGCTCAATTGACCGCCTTCAAGGTATTCTTGCACTTGTGTGGGCCCATAGGGGCCATGGTGCGCGCCGCCCCTCTCGACAATGACATACTCTTTTGCATCTTCATTGAACAGGTGCGATAAGGGTAACCAATTCGCCTGTCCCTGCGTCCAGAAGTGATCGGTACGCAAAAAACGTTGCGTATCGACCCCCGCGATGAGTTCGTGAGTACGCGCCTCGCCAATCCCGGCACCATCACGGGCGATCTGGTAGCTTTTCTGAGGCAGCACACAAGGCTTGTTAAGCCGGTACAGTGGTTGCCATGTTTCATTGCCTTCAGCGCAGCATAAATCGGTGAGTAGGATTTCCCCCGTACTCAAATATTGACTCAATTGCTCATCATTGTAGGGACCAAAGGTCTCATTTCCGCGGGCGATAAATATATTCATGCGCAGCGATTTTTATTTAGAGCCGAGAAATCATACGAAAGGTACACCTTTTGCATCTTGCTTGATAACGAACATTTCAACAATGTTCCAAATCGCAATGCCGATAAGGGGGTGGACTGCATCCCAAAACTGTAAACCTTTTTCCCGATTTCTTGCTTCACAATTTTTCCTGAACGTAGCAGATGAAAGATTGCCAAGACTCGAATGTGGCCGCTCCTCGTTATATATCCGCTTGAATCGAAAGAGACTTACTGCCGCGCCGAGCTTGTGCGAATACTCATTCACGTTGATTTCCTGACGCTTCAAAGTTTTGTTCAGCGATTCAGCATACGCATTTTCGTAGACGTTACCGACGGTCATCGACATCGTCAAGCCAAGTTCTCGCATACGCGGAACATAAGCATCTGAACAATACCTGACATCTGCGCCCGTATGGTGTATCGCTCCGCAAATACTCGCACGATGCGCCGCAGCATCGGTCAAACAGACGAGCATCAAAGATATGTCGTTCTTATCTGAAACTGCGATGCCGACAATTTCTCGTGTGAACAAAACCATCAGATGAGCCAAGTAATGATCTTTTCCCTTGATGTCGAATGCCGTCACGAAAACGGAGAGCACGCATGCCTCAAGCTGCTTATTGCAACGCTTTAAGCATCCATAGTCTTTTGTTACAAGAATCTGCGGTTTGGACTCTGTTGGCTAAACACTTGTCTTTGCCGGCATTACGTCGCCCGTATTACCTCTTGCGGTAGGCAAGGTCTGAATTTCGTGTTGCTTTGCGCTTCCTGCCAATAGTGCGAATGCGAACCACAATATGCATATTGATAGCTTGCGCATCGTAACCTCATCCACCCAGAAATGAGCCACGTAATGATTCTGAGCAGACCTCCTTTGCAACTTTTACAGAGCTTGCCTCGCTCATCCCACCTGATTGGTAGAAACTCCAGGTCTCCGAATCTGCAAAACACTTTGCGATCACGCCATTGGGACAAGAAAAGACTCTCTTTCCAATATCGTCGTCACTGCCAAAGATTTTTTTCTTCAGAGATTCATATTCCCATGTCTTGATTATACCGCTTGCACCCTGGGGCGGCAGCAAGACACATTAGCGAACAGGCTATCAGAATTTTTATCATCATTATTTGCTTCTAAAAAGTATGTTTTGGTCTTACGAAAATCCCCAAAAGCGTGTTCAATACGCTGCGATGAACTCGAAAAACCAACTATGGTAAAGTGTGCGCTGCTAATAATTCTCGTTCAAAAAGCAATAAATTTTTATGAGCGAAAAACGGCACGAAACCGGCTTCTCCGGCAAAAGCGGCGGCGCAACCCGCAGATAGGGCGCCGGCATTTACGCTCAAAGAGCTTGAGGTCGTCAATCCCGATTTTTTTACGCAGAGCAGCGAAACCCAAAATGGAGAGGATTCTTCTGAGGCGACGGTAAATCCAATTTTTCGCGAATTGCCGCACTATAAAGACAACGAATTCGAGACGCAGCGGAAAAATAATTCGGTGCGCGAGAAATGGCTGGGGCGGCAATTTCTTATAGTGATGACACCGAATGACTTTAAAGGGGACTGGGAAATGATCAAGTCGCTTGAACCGGAGGTGTATACGAATGAACAGTTACTGGGTGCGTATGATTTCAAGAAGAAGGTATTCCCCTTGAATGTACCATATAACTGTGTCGCTATAGGGGCTGACTATCAAGAATCCGAAACATACGAACGCTTTGGCCAGAACAAATCGTGGGCTACGAATATCACGCACCAAATTTGCCTAAATAATTTTCTTAAATCCGATTGGTCGGACGCGAAAGATGCATATCCCGATTATTATATTTTAATACCCGAAAAAGAAGCCGAAGAACTAAAAGAGAATTTCGATAAAGTACAATTGGGCATTGTCGTCGCATGGTTACCCGACGATACCGGCGAAGTCAAAGGGCAGAGGGTCGATTGGGGCGACTCTCAATACAGCATACTGGGTTCAGGTATTTTCGCTCGTCTTGAACTCAAATGGACGGCGATTGAAGTCTTTATTCGCTATAAAAATAAAATCTACCAGTCGAAATTATCGCCGACTCGAAAGCTACGTTTTGCCCTGACGGGGCATGACTCTACGATGACCCGAAAACTCTTTAAAGAAGCGGCCGATGAAGCTGCTAAGAAAACCGTGGAGACAGCAGAAGAATAAATCCTTCTCAGGCAGCCAAATTATCTTGACAACCGATACACACGAAATATATTTTATATATGCAATGTGTATATATTGTGCTTGAAAAAAAACTTCTGCTAAAGACCTCGCAAGCCTCTGGTCGAAACATCAATTCTGAAGGGTCAACGAAACCATGCGCCCAATAAAACCGCCTGATAGTTGTTCAGCGTGGTCGTGATTATCTAACGATAGTGAAATACAGCGACTTACCCACGCAATCCGTTTAAGCGAAGGCAGCTACCATGCACATCCGCATCATCAATGTCGCACGCGAAAATGTCGATGTCCTCATCGACGAGAGACAAAACTCTGCCGTCGAAAATCATAAACTCGTACCACAAAAACTCCTCACGAGCTATCTCAGAGACTGGCGCACCTTCGTTACGCGCGTGCAGGCCGAAAAGAACAGCCGACCTGACGACAGGATTTTTGACAATGAGGTCGCAACCGAGCTCGCTAGCTATGGAAAAACATTGCTCGCGATCCTTTTTCCGCAAGGCTTTACTTTGGCCGGTACCAAGTGTCTCACCTTCTCTGTCGACGCCGAATGGGCGCGCCTGCCATTTGAAATTTTGCCGCTCACCGCTGAAGGGATTGATTTTTCCGGTCTCAAAATTCCCGTCGTGCGTCAAATGCGCACCATCGCCGCCCGATCGCAGAGCGAAAAAAGAAGAGACGATCTGCGCCAATTTCTCCTCTGCGCCAACCCCGAGGGTGCAGTCGATATCGCTGCGCTTACGCGCGAAGAAAAACAAAATCTCGAGAAAGTAGCAGAGGGCAAAGTTTTGATCCATGCCCCGGGCAAACTCGCGAGCATTGCACAAGTTTTGAACGCCCTCACCACCTGCGAATACCTGCACTATGCGGGACACATTCGCAACCAATCGCTACAATTTGGCGACGGGCCGCTCGGGCCCGAAGATTTTTCTGCGCTGGCGCTGGGGCATGTAAAGCTCGCCTTTGTCAATGGCTGCAACTCGGTCGGCAAGCACGACGACTCGGGTCTTGCACGTGCATTTTTGACGGCTGGGGTCCAAAATTATATTGGCTATAATTACCCCGTATCCGATACAGCGGCACTCTATGCGGCAAGTTTCGTCTGGGGGGATTTCTTACAGCAAGAAACCTCACTGCGTCGTCGGTTCTCGTTTTCTTTCTCGAGACAAACTTTGGTTGAGGGCGCGCTCGCGCTGCGCCGTGCGCTCTTCGAAAAGTTCGGTGCGGCCGAACTCGCCTGGCTTGGAATTCAGTTCTTTGTCGCGACCACCCCTGCCGCACAGCCGCGGCGTAGGCTATGGATTTCCATAGCTAGCGGCGTGATGACGGCCGCTGCGGTGTTCACTACCCTCTGGCTGACGCGCCCGGCTAAAGAGGGTTTACCTCCGCATGGTGCGGTGCAAAAAAAAGTAATGCCGCCCCCAGCAGAGAAGGTGGCTACCGCGCCGCGCGGGCCCACGGTGGCGAGTTCCGGCGAAAAGCCAGCAACCGGCTTACACCATGCTAAGCCCCCAGCTATGGAATTCCATAGCCAGCGCGACGAGTTGCCGGCCATCCAGTCGCCTGACCTCAGGCACCTCGTCGCCGAATTTCGCAAGACACCGCATCCGTATTATAGCAAGGAGGATAAAGAACGTATCTTAACAAATGTTCTCGCGCAGCCGGCCGCAGAGGCGACGAAAATTATTCGTCTCAAGAATGAAATGCCATGAACGTATTGAATCCCCTTTTCTTTTTTTTAGTAGGATTGCTCACTGCGGCAATTTCTGGCGTCGAAAACAAAAAATGCCGCGATGTGCGGCTTGTCGAGCTCGTAACCGAAAATTGCAATATCATGCGTGCAATGGGTGCTCTTAAGGATGATACCTGCCAATTTACAACGCTATTGGATGCTTGCGCACAAGATGGCGTCACGCCGGAGGTGCTTGCTCACTTACGCACACCAATGGAACAGATGAATCGCGAACTTAAAGGCGGGGTTAGAGTTGCGCGCGAGCATCTCAGTGCGAACGAAAGGCAGTTACGCCGAGATTATGCCAAATTAAAATCGTTTTGCGCCAATCGTCATCTGAATGGAGCGATTGACGAATATGTAAAATACACGAACGCTTTCGGCTTGGCTATCAACTATCTACAAACTTGTCGCGATAACGGCAATAACGCATCTTTTCTGGAAAGTATTGCCTTGCAAATACGCGCAGAACTACGTACTGCGCGGTTCAAAAATGAAAAGCCGCCCGACTTGCAGGCGTACATCGATGCGCACGACGATGCCGATGTGCGCAGAGCTGCGCAAACGACGCTCGCAGAATTGACAGCGTTAAAGCGTGGCACCGACGATAAAATACTCATCGCAGGGAGCTATACCGCGCTCGAACAAGTTTTGTTCAATCTCGATCGGCACACGCACACAGAGAATCTCGAAGCGCTAGCGAGCCTCAATAAGAAATTCGCAAACGCGCGCGAGACTCTGGCGACGAAGAAGAAAATGGAAGCAAAATAGTTTTGCTCACTGAAATTATTACCAAACACCGCATTTCGATGTGGGAAACCACCAGACCACCCCGTCTGGCTGCGCCAGCCCCCCCTCCACAGATGGGATGTTCTGCTGGATGATTTTTCCAATTCGAATAAATTCACGTAACAAAGCTCCCCTCCCGTGGAGGGCCGTTGGGGGGTGGTTTACCAAAGACGACGGACGAGCCAAAAAAGATCATAATTTTTTTGACCTCCGCGCAGACCTTAAACGCTGCGCTAAGTCGGTAAATTGCGCGATAGCCGTGTAATCGCGGTCGTGAAAACCCTGCTGTGAAACCCGGAACTTCAGAGAAAACAAAGAAGTATTTGACAATACAATACGGTGATATCGGTTCTCTTGTGACTACTGCCTTAGTTGAGCAAGCAATGCAGCTGCCCAAATCTGAAAGGGTGCAACTGATTTCACTATTGAGCGACTCTTTATTGACGGTCGAAGAAAAAGCAATCGAGAGGCAATGGGCAATTGTCTCAGAAATGCGTTACAGCGACTTTAAGGCTGGCAAAGAGTCTACAGTCGATTACTCTAACATTAAGCGAACGCGACTTTGAGAATCAGATTTCTTGCGCGGGCTGCTCAGGAATATACCCAAACTATCGATTACTACGAGCAACAAAAAACCGGTTTGGGCTTTGATTTTGTCGAGGCAATCGACGCGACTTTATTGCGAATCGCCCAATTTCCAGACGCATGGCAGCGCGTTTCACAAAATGCACGGCGTTGTTTGCTCGATGATTTTCCTTATGGGATTATATATGCCGTTGAAGACGATATCATTTTGGTTTTGTCCGTATACCATCTTCATCGTAGCCCGCCTAATTTTTTATAGTAAAACTCCCTTTCCCTGAACAAGAATCATCTGTACCGACACTTTCCCAATAGCCAACATTCTACACGCATCGCGTATAGAATGTTGGGAGGCGATTTTGTACTTACATATTGCGCGATAGCCGTGTAATCGCGGCCGTGTCGTACCGGAGCTTAAGAGGTTTCATATCAATCCCTGGCTTTTTTTCTATTCACAATATACCGTATCTCAAGATACGACGCTCCGACATGTCTGCCGACATCGATATACGTCTTTTGCTTACCGAATGTTGTTCTGGATCCGAAACCGCGTGGGCGCGTTTTTTCGAACTCTTTCACCCGCTCATCGCAGGCACAGTCCGCAAAACGGTGAATGCCGACGAAGAAGATATAATTCAAGCCATTTATTTGAAGCTTATCGACAGCGATTACGCACTCCTCAAGAAATTTCGCGGCACGACGTTTTACGAGTTCTTGAATTTCGTGCGCCAGATTGCTTTTCATACGGCAACGAACCAGCGACGCGCGCAAGGTAAAGAGCAGGCGCGCATCGCTCAAACCGAAGATTTGGGCACACTTTTGAGCGCCAGCCCCAACCCCGAAGCGAGTTTTTTGCAGAGAGAGGCATCCGCCGAAATTATGGCCTGCGTCATGCGGTTAGATATCAAATACCGCGAGCCGGTATTTTTATTGATCGAGGGCTTTAAGCACAAAGAGATCGCGGAGATCTTAAAGATACCCATCGACACCGCATCGACGCGCATTCGCCGCGCGTACGAGAAACTTGAAAAAGAGTTGAAAAATTGGGCGGCAAGCTGAACGAAAAATAAGGTACGAAGAAACTTTATGTATGCGAAACATCTGAACGAAAACGAGCTATCGACCTACCTCACGGGCAAGGTTGCGGCGTCGGTGCGCTCAAATGTCGAAGCGCACTTAAAAATATGCGGCGACTGTTTTCAAAACTATATGCACATGCGCGAGGCAATTTTCTTGCAAAAAGGCGGCGAGAAAATTTCGGCGCGCCTCAAGACCGCGTTAATCGAAAAAATCCGCGAGACAAAAATCAGCCATATTTCGATTCTCGTGCGCTTTCTCAAAGACACGGTGACGGTCGTGAGCGGCGACCAAGACTCGCTGCAATTTCAGGGGCTCAAGGCGACGTATGCGTTTCGTAGCGGAGACGATTATTCGAAGAGCCCGAGTCAAGAAGACCCGATCAGCATTACGCGCATCGTCGACGGGCGCGAGGTGACGTTGACGTTGCACCCGCTCGCACAGCGCGAAAAAGTCGGTTTGTCGCTGCGCGTTCAACCCAACGAGACACTCGCAGCAACCGTCTTCTTCGACGGCGAGGAGTGCGAGACGATTCGCGATATTTCTACGCAGGCGATGCTCAAAACCGAGCTACCGAAACAAGGGGCGCTCGTAATTCGTTTCTCGCACCGCACAGAGACACTTTTTACGATTGCGTTAAATCTCGAAGCGGGTTCGTGAATTTTCGAGCCGCCCAGTCACCGAATCACTTGACACACTACTCCTTGCTATAAGAAATCGTAGCGCATGCCGCTCAAAGTCGATCTCGACACGCTCGACGAAAAGCAGTTGTTACAATATCGCTTGTGCGATTTGCCGATTCGCATCGAGAATACTTGGCTCGCCGAACTCGTCGATAAACTTTATGCCGAACTCGCCGCGCACGGCCTCGCGTTTCGACCGCCGTGCTATTTGGGCGACGAATGGTTTTCGCCCGAAGGCATTCCTGCGATTGCACTACCGTTCTATCTCGCACACCCACGCCTCATAACGCTCGAGCGCAAACTCATCGGCGAAGCCGAGGGCGAAGATAAAACCGAAGCGATGCGCCTGTTGCGCCACGAATGCGGCCACGCGGTTGTACACGCCTTCTCGCTCACAAAGCGCCGCGCGTGGCGCGAAGTTTTTGGGCATCCCATGAAGCCCTTTAGCGACTACTATCGCTACCAGCCGTACAGCAAATCGTATGTGCGCAACCTCAAAGATTTTTATGCGCAGAGCCACCCCGAAGAAGATTTTGCCGAGACATTTGCGGTGTGGCTCGACGGCGAAAGTGCGTGGCGCGAACACTATGGGGGATGGCCCGCTCTGAAAAAACTCGAATATATAGAAAATCTGGCGCCGACAATCGGCAAGCAGACTGTCGCCGTACCGAAGCGCGATTTTTTTTGGCAGATTAGTACGTTGAAGAAGCGACTCGATTCGCACTACAAGACGAAGCGAAAACTTTACATCGAACACGAGATCGATTTTTTCGATGCCGATTTGCAGACGCTGTTTCCGCCGCCCGTCGGTAAAAAACTTGCCGCCGCGCGTTTTCTTGCCGGGCAAACGAGCGAACTCGAGCACAACGTAAGCCGCTGGACAGGCGAGAAAAAAATCTTGATTCATAATCTGCTTACGCGACTCAAAAAGCGCTGCCATGCGTTGCGACTCGAGGTGAACGCACGCGGCACCGATCGCGTGCTCGTCGAATTTACCGCGTACTTAACTTCGCTCGTCGCGAACCATCGTTATACCAATCGTTATAAACCAACCAAATGAAAGTGCTTGTCGCATTCGATTTCCCCACCGCACTACCGAAAGACGGCGACTATGCTGCATTTCTCAAAGCCGAAGACTGGCGACCGGTGTGCAACGTGAAAGAAGCGCTCGTGCGAATCGGCCACGAAGTTATCTTGCAGGGCGTCTTCGACGACATCATGCCGCTTATCTACACAATTCGACGCAAGAAACCCGGTATTGTTTTTAATATGCTCGAAACGTTCAAACAAGAACGGCGCTATGAAGGCGCGCTGGCGGGGCTGTTCGATTTATTACACGTGCCGTATACCGGTTGCTCGGCTGCGGCGCTTACGATTTGCCGCAACAAACAATATACGAAACAGCTTTTGAGCCAATACGATATTCACGTACCGAAGTCGGTGCTGTTTCCGCGCGGTAAAACAAATCGTAGCGTAAAAGATCTTACCTTTCCGTTCATCGTCAAACCGTTGAGTCTCGAAGGCTCCGACGGTATCGCGCAGGCGTCGTTCGTCGAAGACGAAAAATCGCTTGTCGAACGTGTGAAGACGGTACACGAAACGTATTCAGTCGACGCACTCGTCGAAGAATATATCGAAGGCCGCGAGATCTACGCAGGGGTATTAGGACTAGCAAATTTAACGACGCTGCCGCTCAGAGAAATGTTGTTCACGAATTTTCCCGAAGACAAACCCAAGTTTGCTACCTTTCACGCCAAATGGAACCCCGAGTTTCGCAAGAAATGGGGAATTAAGAATACCTTCGTGAAAGACAAAAGTATCGAGAAAGAAGTTGTTGAGAATATTGAGGATCTCAGCAAGATCGCATTTCGCGCTTTGGGATTATCGGGCTTCGCGCGGCTTGATTTGCGCCTCACCGATACGAACGAAATTTATGTGATCGAAGTGAATCCTAACCCGAATATCGCGAACGACGACGAGATTGCATACGCAGCGCAACGCGAAGGAATCTCTTACGATGACTTGATTAAAAAAATTATTGATTTTGGGCGTCGCAAAACATGAACGCCCCCGTAGAGACGCACGATTTTGCATCTCTACAGGCAAAAAGTCAGCACGCAAATCTTCTTGACGCGCGCTATACTACCATGTAGTCGAGCACATGCTCGCCATGCTCGAACGCCCGGCGGTACGCGAACGCGCGCTACCGATTAGCCCACAAGCATACCATCTTATGTTCGAACATGGGCTCATCGGCGAAAAAACCGAGCTCATTGCGGGCGTGGTGGTCGAGAAAATGCCGAAATCGAAATTGCACCTTTTTTTAGTGAGCGAGATTTATCGAATACTCACTTTGCACTTGCCTGACAACTTAAGAGTAATGCAAGAGCAACCTTTGCGGCTTTTCGCATCAGAACCCGAGCCCGATATCGCGATCGTCGATGCCAGTGCATACGAAAATCTGCACGCGCATGCCGATTCTGCGCATCTCGTCATTGAAGTGGCGAGCACGACGCTCAAACTCGATCGCGACAAGGCCGATATCTATGCGCGCGCGAACATACCGCGCTATCTTATTGTGAATCTTACCGACCGTGTCGTCGAAGAGTACAGCGAACCCGATACCGAGGGGTACGCGTCGGTCAAGACGACACCGTTCGGTGTGCTGGCGTTGTGGGACTCAATCGCGTTCGATTTGAGCGGGTTTTAATCTCATCGGGATTCTGAATTAGGTCAGATTCATTCGACAAACTCCGAAGCGAGAGACTGAAAAGCACGTAGAGGCGCAAAACTTTTCGCCTCTACGCGGTAAAATGCAGCGCGCAAATCACACGTACTTTTTCCCGCGTTTCTCCAAAACTTGTAAGCCACGCCGCTAAACATTTTTCTTGAAACGCATCGAGCGCGGCGGGGTCGAAATCATCGCGGTAAATTTCGTCGTCGCGGCGGCGGCGCAAGAGTTCGAGTGGGCGCGACACCTCGTGCGGCGGCAGCATGAGCGCGCCCTTCTCGTCGAACACCGCCGGAAAAACCGAGGCGCGCAGTGCAATCAAAAGATAAAGCGCCGGGTCTCCCAAATTTTTAGCGATGCGACTGCGAAAACCGGCGCGCAGTTTCAAGAGGCGTTCGCTCTCGTCGGCGCTGATACGCGCGAGATCGTCGAGCACGCTGCTCGTGCCGACGTTCGTCGCATTGGCGATAAAATCCATCGCTTCGTTCAACTCTAAATCGACGGTTTCAAATTGTTGCAAAACATCGCCCAACGCTTCGAGACGAATCGCGTCGTTATCGTTGGGCATCAACACCGGAAGCCTGGCGAAGGACTGCTGCTCTTCGTTACGCCGATGCAAGCGTTCGCGCCATGCGTTGCCGTGTTTGAGCTCTTTGTCGAACATGGTGTCGGGAAGAAAATTGAAAATGAGTAGTTCGCGCACCTCGTGCCACGGCCGCATCAGCCGACCCATTCGCTGCGCGAGTTGTAACACCGACCATGGCAGATCGTAGTTGATCAGAATTCGCGCGTCTTGCAAGTTGAAACCCTCTGAGATCGCTTCGGATGCAATAAGAATATCGATTTTCTTTTCTAAAATTCGCTCTGTATGTTCGGTAATTTCAGCGTCTACCGTAATGCAGTCGTTTGCAATCGGCGCAAAATAATCGAGCACGTTTTCGAGTTCTTCGGGCTTTACATCCACCGTGGTGCCGATATTCAATTGCGAAAACGATTTTTGTAAAAATTGGAAAAGTTCTTTTGCCGTTTCTTTATAGATACAAAAAATAACAATCTTCTCTTGCGCATACGCGGAGATAATTTCTTGGAGCTTCATTAACTTCGTATCGTGCATGGTTGCGATTTTATCCAGCAATGCATCCGTTAATAGAGTCAGCTCAGCCTGCGCTTCGAAGCGCATGCGCTCATAGCCGCCTTCTTTGTTCATGTTCTCTAACGTCGCTTTCACCTGCGCTCCCGAGGAGCAAAATTGGTGCATAAGGCGTGCCTCAAAAAGCGGGTCGGCTTTGCCCGCAAGAACAGAATCGCCGAAAATCGAGGCTGCGTATTCGCTCGGCGCGCTGCGGCGTAAGAGGTTGCTGGCTTTGAGTTCTTTCAGAATAGGATTGTATACGTTTTGAAATTCGACTGTCTTCAAATGAATA
>JAFEGD010000084.1 GCA_018240245.1 Spirochaetota bacterium
CTCTGTCGTAAATATTACGCAACTATTTACAATCGACAAGGAAGATCTCATAGAGTTTTGGGGACAGTTGCCATCTGATACGGTCACGCAGATCGATGCCGGGCTCAGACTCGTGCTTCACTTAAAAGAGAATTGAACTCCAGGCAAGAAATTGAAAATCTCCGTGCCGAGATCGAGCGGCACAATGATCTCTATTACCAGAACGACGCTCCCGAGATCTCCGACTTCGAGTTCGATCAGCTTCTCGAAAAATTAAAGGCTCTCGAAGCCGAGCACCCGGAACTCATCACGCCTGACAGCCCGACGCAGCGTGTCGGCGGCAAGGCGGACAGCTTGCGCCCTTTCGAGCACAAGGTGCCGCTGATGTCGCTCGATAACTCGTATGATCTTGAGGATCTCAGGGCTTTTACGGAACGCTGCGAAAAGCTCGCCGACGGCCGCAAGCGCGAGTATTTTGCCGAACTGAAGATCGACGGCCTCAGTGTCTCGTTGCACTATGAGAAAGGCATTCTCATTGCCGGCGCGACGCGCGGTGATGGCCGCACGGGCGACGAAGTTACGCAGAACGTGAGGACGATCCGTTCGATCCCACTCAAACTAAAGGCCGATGCGCCCGAGCATGCGGAAGTTCGAGGCGAAGTTTATCTCTCGCGTTCGCGGTTCAAAAAGATCAACGATGAACTCGAGATGCTGGGCGACAAAACGTTCGCAAATCCGCGAAACTGTGCTTCGGGCACGCTTCGAATGCTCGATTCGCAGGTCGTTGCCTCGCGCGGCCTGCAGATGTTTCCTTACGACG
The DNA here is from genome assembly GCA_018240245.1 of Spirochaetota bacterium. Lineage (GTDB taxonomy): Bacteria > Spirochaetota > Leptospiria > Turneriellales > Turneriellaceae > Turneriella. The sequence goes on from JAFEGD010000084.1 coordinate 800, forward strand.
CGTATTCCGGCACCCGAAAGATGTTTGCGACGCACGAGGAGGTCTTTCTTTGGTGCGAAAAGAACGGTTTCACGGTAAATCCGCATCGTCGCTTGTGTGCGAATTTCGAGGAACTTGCGGCATTCATCTCGGAGATCGAGGGGATTCGCGACGAACTCGATTACGAGATCGACGGCGTTGTAGTGAAGGTGAATTCGACCGCTTTGCAGGATGACTTTGGGGCGACGACAAAGGCTCCGCGTTGGGCGATCGCGTACAAATACGCCGCTCGCCAGGCAACGACCAAGCTGCTCGACATAGGTATTCAAGTCGGGCGTACGGGCGCGTTGACGCCGGTTGCGCATCTCGAACCTGTTCTCTTGGCGGGCACGACGGTCTCACGGGCTTCGCTCCATAATGAGGACGAGATCGCTCGTCTCGATCTGAAGATCGGCGATCACGTTTTGATCGAGAAAAGCGGTGAGATCATCCCGCAGGTCTTGAGCGTCGTGGCCGCGAAACGCGATGGCAGCGAGTCGGAATTCGTTTTTCCGAACATCTGTCCGGTGTGCGGTTTTGATGCCGTGCGTCCTGAAGGCGAGGCCGTGCGGCGCTGCACGAATCCCGTCTGTCCGGCGAAGGTGAAGGCACGCATCCTCTATTTTTCTTCGCGAAAGGCAATGGACATCGAGGGCCTCGGCGAAGTCCTCACCGACACGCTCGTTGACAGCGGCAGGATCAAGGACGTCGCGGCCCTTTATACTCTGACCGTCGAGGATATTGCATCGCTCGAGCGAATGGCCGAGAAGTCGGGCACGAATCTGATCGAGCAGGTCGAGGCGAGCAAGTCTCGCGGGCTCCAACGTCTGCTTTACGGCCTCGACATTCGCCACGTCGGCGAGCGTTACGCAAAGATCCTCGCGAATCACTTCCGCGATATCGACAAGATCGCTGCTGCATCCGTCGAGGTACTTGACGACATTCCCGAGATCGGCCTCGCGGTCGCCGAAAGCGTCTTTGAATGGTTCCGAAACGAACATAACCGCGATGTGCTTGAGCGACTGCGAACTTCGGGCGTCCTCATGCAGATCGACGAATCGACAACGGCCTCGCTCGATGAAAGGTTCGTCGGCAAGACCTTTGTTCTCACCGGTAAACTCGAAAGATTTACCCGCGACGAGGCCGCGAAATTGATCGAAGAACGCGGCGGCCGTGTCTCTTCGAGCGTCAGCAAAAAGACCGATTTCGTCGTCGCCGGCTCCGACGCCGGCTCAAAACTCACAAAAGCCGAGAGTCTGGGTGTTGCGATTATTGATGAGGTTGCGTTTGACTTAATGATAGACTAGCAACAGGCTATGATTACGCAAACTCGAAGGTAGAGACCCTAAAGGACTTCGTGCAGCGGCTCGATGAACTCGGTATTCAATACATGATAACAGGGTCGTTTGCGATGCACGCCTATGCGACGGGACGACCTTCGTTACGGATTCGAATTGCCAAATGAGGTTTAGGGGACGAAAGTGTATTGGGGCCAAGCTTATTGTTTGATGATGAGATCTTCTAATTCGCAAAACAAATTGAATTTGGCACTTTGCGCGAAGTTATGAAAAGGCTATTAACATTCTTCTTTGTGTCGTTCCTGGCGATTTCATGCTATGGACAGAGTTTTGAAGGCAAAGTTGTTTATAAGAACACCTACAATAGCAAATTGCCAAACGTGACTGACGAACAGATTACTCTAATGATGGGTTCGAATCTGGAGTATTTTGTCAAAGGAGGCAGCTATAAATCGGTCGGAAATGGCTCACTCTTTCAATGGCAAATTTATACGAACAAGACCAATAGACTTTATACCAAGATGTCAAATTCTGACGCACCTAGTATCCAGGACGCTTCGGAAGTGGCTGATGAGGTCTTGAAAGTAGAACTTAAGAAGGATGTAGCCGAGATATTGGGCTACAAATGTGATGAGGTGATTTTCACACTTAAAGAAGGAACGGAGCGATATTTATTCAGTTCAAAACTGTCGCTTGACCCTGACGCGTTTGTTAACCACAAATTCGGGAATTGGCACAGATTCCTTTCCATTTCCAAATCGTTGCCATTACGGTCAGTTATTGATAATGGGCGATATAGGTTGGAGAGTGTGGCAACCGAAGTTAAACGAATGGAACTTCCCGATAATTTATTTGAGTTACCGCCGGGTGTGCAAACGATGAAAAACCCAAACGAATAATTGGACAAACTGCAATTGCAAGAAAATGAACAACTTCTTTACACAAGACCTTTCGGCGGCTGATCCGGTAATCAGCGGGGCTATCGATGACGAGGTTCGGCGGCAGCAGAACGGGCTTGAGCTGATCGCGTCGGAGAATTTCGTTTCGGAGGCCGTGCTGCAGGCGATGGGCACTCCCTTGACGAACAAGTATGCCGAAGGTTATCCGGGCAAGCGCTATTACGGCGGCTGCGAATTCGTCGATGTCGTCGAACAGGCGGCGATCGACCGCGCAAAAGAGATCTTTGGCGCAGAACACGCGAATGTACAGCCGCATTCCGGGGCACAGGCGAATATGTCCGTTCTGCTCGCGGCTCTCGAACACGGCGACCCGATCCTGGGGATGAATCTTTCGCACGGCGGGCATCTTACGCACGGACATCCGCTCAATTTTTCGGGGTTGAATTACAACGTTTCCGATTACGGTGTCAGCCGCGAGACAGAGACGATCGATTACGACGAGCTGCAGAAAAAGGCTGAAGAAGCTCGCCCGAAGCTGCTCATCTGCGGAGCTTCGGCATATCCGCGAACGATCGATTTTGCACGAATCGGCGAGATCGCACGTTCGGTCGGAGCCAAGGTGATGGCCGATATCGCGCACATCGCCGGGCTTGTCGCGACCGGCCTGCATCCGTCGCCCGTGCCGCATTGCGAATATGTAACGACGACCACGCACAAGACACTTCGCGGCCCGCGTGGCGGACTTATCTTGTGCCGTGAAGAGTTTGCGGCGGACGTAAATCGCCGCGTATTCCCCGGTGTTCAGGGCGGCCCGCTTATGCACGTCATTGCCGCTAAGGCCGTCTCATTCGGCGAAGCTCTTCGCCCCGATTTCAAGGTGTATCAGCAGCAGATTCTCGCGAATGCGAAGGCATTGGCCGAGACATTGACAAGCGCCGGACTGCGGCTCGTTTCGGGCGGCACAGACAATCACTTGCTTCTCGTCGATGTCTTTATGGACGGCAAAGGCATCACGGGCAAGGCGGCGGAAAAGGCGCTGGACGAAGTACACATTACGGTGAACAAGAACACAATTCCGTTCGACACGAACAAGCCGTTCGTCGCGTCGGGAATTCGTCTTGGCACGCCGGCGTTGACCACCCGCGGAATGAAGGAAGACGATATGCGTGCGGTCGGCGGAATGATCGCGGCACTGATACACGAACCTGATTCCGAGGAAGTAAAGACGAAGGTGCGCGGCCAGGTCGCTGAGCTGACCGCAAAATTCCCGATGTATCCGGCGAGAGTTAAAGGTTAGTTATCGGCACCTTCGTGATCGAATGGGTCGAAACGCATTCTATCAAGGGCCGCAAGAGCCTCTTCGGAGTCGAATTCGTAAGCTTTCTGAGACATCGCGCCGATGGCAATATCGCCATATAAAGAATCACTCAAAAGCGGCTCCAGAGCGGAGACCGGCAGCATTGAAAGCGTTTCGTGCGCGATAGCGCGGATCTGAGGTGATGTGGTCTGTCGAATGACCTCCGCTATCTCGCTTGCCGAATATCGCTCGGCAAGGCGGTCGGACAGTTGGTCAAGCTGTGCAAAATCATTGTTGCGGACTGCCCGCGTTGCCAGTTGGATAAAGATCTCTGCAGATGCGGACTGCGTCTCGAGCATACGGACGCAGACTGCCGCAAGCTGCGACATCTCGCTCATCTTCGAAGCATCATTCTTTACGGCATTTGATGCCGACAGCTCATCCAAAGCTGAGAGCAGAGAACTGAGTTCCCAATCGGCGTGAGCATCGTAATGAGGGCGAGAGGTTTTTACAGATGCGGGCTCGGATCGCATTTCGCCAACCAACATCTCTTTTGTTACA
>JAFEGD010000085.1 GCA_018240245.1 Spirochaetota bacterium
AACGGCGTTCAGTTTTTCGGCGGCGAGCTTTTCGGCCATGGTCGTGATGACCGCGCGAAACACGTTCGGGTCTTGCAGTACCGGAGTAATGTCTTTGAATAAAATGCCCGGCTTCGGAAAATCGGGCACGTCGCGCACTAAAGCGTCTATTTTTTTCGCAATTTCGGTCATACTACCTCTACTCCAATTCTTGTAAGCGCAATTCGCCGGCTGCGAGATATTGTTCAACGTAGTCGCGCACGCCGTCTTCGAGCGATGTTTTTTTAAGCGCGATACCCGTCGCTGCGAGGCGCGCCATCGACGCTTCGGTAAAATACTGATAACTGCCGACAAGTTGCTGCGGCATATCGATATATTCGATACGTTTCTCTTTACCCATCGCCGCGAACACGGCCGCGGCGAGATCGTTCCAACTGCGTGCGACGCCCGAGCCCAAGTTAAAAATACCGTTCACGTCGCCCCGAAGGAGTAACTGCCCGATCACATCGACGCAATCTTTGATGTAGACAAAATCGCGTTTTTGTTCGCCGTCGCCGAATTCGGCGCGGTGCGACTTGAAGAGTTTCAAAAAGCCGTTTGCGCCGATTTGGCCGAACGCTTTATAGACAACGCTCGACATATCGCCCTTATGATACTCGTTCGGGCCGTAGACGTTAAAAAACTTCAAGCCCACGATACGCTTTTGCCATCCGTTTTGGATCGCGACTTCGTCGAAAAATTGCTTCGAATACCCGTAGCGGTTGATCGGTTTGAGCCTCAGGCTCGTCGGATCGTCGTCGTCGAAGTTTTTTTCGATACCGCCGTACGTCGCAGCGCTCGACGCATATATAAACCGCACGCCTTTTTCTAACGCATATTCGGCGAGCATGCGCGTATACGCATAGTTATTCGCCATCAAGTAATCGCCGTCGGTTTCAGTGGTTGCCGAGCACGCACCCATGTGTACAATCGCTCGCACCGATTTGAGTTCGCCCGAAGCAAGCGCGTGCAGTAAGTGGGATTTATGCAGGTAATGGCGATATTTTAACCGAACTAAATTTTTCCATTTTGTCGATTCGGCGAGATTATCGACAATGACGATATTGTCTTCGCCCTTGGCGTTTAAGTGAGCCACGACGGCGCTACCGATAAACCCCGCACCGCCCGTGACGATAATCATGGGAGAAAATCGCATTCTTCGACGTGGCGCAAAGCACAATCATAGTTGTCCGCCTGTCTTATTCTCCGTTTTTGGAGTCAATGACATTCAAAGTCCTTATTATCGAGGATAATCACAGTTTCATCGATAGCCTCAAGGTGATGCTCCGCGATTTACCGCTCGATTTTAGCCACGCCTTTCGCTACGCCGACGCGATCGCCCTCATCGATAAAATCGGCGTTTTCCCGATTCACCAAGCGCAGGGCGCAATCGAAGTCGCTACAGAACAAGTCGAAGCGATGATCGGTGCGGCAGAAAGCGGCAAGAAAAAAGGCAATCCCCCCACCCCTAAACTCTATAACGAAGCCGGTATTTTTTTATTTATCATCGAACAAAATACCGAGACGAATATGAAAGGCATCGATTTTATCGCGCACGCCGTGAAAAAATACCCCGGTCTTTCGGAAGGCGACTTTATCTTACTCACACACCGCATCGAAAGCTTACCCGCAAAAAATTTTGTTTTCCCCGTCATCGAAAAGCCGTTACGCGCACCACAAATTCGGCAAGTCGTCGCGCAAAGAATTAAGCACGCGCAAGATTTGATCGACATGCAAGCGCGACTCGAAGCGCAAAAAATCGACGTCAAAGAAACCGCAGCCTCGACACCAACAGCCAAACGCAAAGGTCTGCGCGATCTCTTAAAAATTAATCGCTCGGAAGATAACGCTGTCGCCGATACGCCCGACACGGAAAAAACCAAAAAAGTAAACGTTAAACCCAAAAAGGCCGCGAAATTACCGCGCACAAAAAAGACAGCAAAAGCGAAACCGTAGTTAGCGACGTAGCGCAGCAATCGCCGCAATAATATCGGCAACCGCCATCATTTTACCCTGCCCGACATCGCCGCACACCGCCTCGCCGTTGGCTGAATCGAGAATGCGATAGCCATACGATCGACATTCGGCGAGCGATTTTTGCGTCGCCGGGTGCGAGTACATATTCGGATTCATCGCTGGGGCAAGCAATCGCGGGCCGTTGAACGCGAGCAGCGTTGCCGTCAAAATATCGTCGGCACGCCCGTGCGCTGCGCGCGCAATGAGATCTGCCGTTGCCGGGGCGACGAGCACCGCGTCGGCGCTTTCGCGAATCTCGATATGTGCCATTCCTCGACCAACCAGACTTACGTTATGATTTGCATGCGCGGTATCGTCGTCGTAATATACCGCATTTCCGGTGAGCGCCTCGAATAAGACAGGGTTAATCCAACTGGCTGCAGTGCGTGTCATTACAACACGCACACTATCGCCTGCTTTCGTCAATTCGCGCGCAATATCGCAAGCACGATAAATCGCGACCGACGCGCTCACGCCCAGAATAATATTCATAATTGCTCCTACTCCGTCTTGCTACCGCGCCATATATTCGAAATTGCCGTTAATCGGCAGCGCGCCAAAATGCCGCATCGCATCGGTGCGCACGCCGACACGGCCATTATTTAGACTATAGGGCTTGAAGACCGATTCTGCTGCTGTGCGAGAAATCGCGCCATGCACATAGCGCCACGCGGTGCGAAAAAACGCCTGCGCTCGTGCGAGCGACTTGGCGCGTAGTTTCGCTTCGTTGACACGGCACTCTTTGTTATCGACGGGGTCGCGGTAACTCTTCACATCGCTCATCAGCAGACAATGCGCCGCATAGCGCTCGCAATACGCAGCATACGAATCGGCCGGGTATACGAGCGAAGAATACGCCTGCAATGCGTCGTGGCGCTTATAGTTGAGCCACAGAGCCAAGCGCGCCGTCGACCGCCTTTCGAACCAGCGATTAAATAGTATTTCTTTTTTATAGCCACGGAGCGCAATCGTATACAGAGGATGCTTTGTAATTGGGCTCTCCGCATTTATGTTACCGTATTCGTGTTTTACGACCTCGGGCCACGCACGGCAGAGCGAATGGGCATAAAATGCAATCACTAAATTACGCCATTTTTTCGGCAACGCCATTTTTTTGATACCGCGAAATTTTTTGAGATCGCTACCGATACTTTCGAGATTGTATAAGTCGAGTATCGTTTCAAACGCGCGATGTCGCCCTTCGGCCCGGCGTTTACCAACGGGGTCGTGGTCGTAATAATTACCCGAGAGAAAATAAACCAGCGGATGCATAACGGTATCGAGCGCGACGTGGCTTAAATAACCTAAAATAAAAAGCATTAGACCGTCGCGCTCTGCGTCCGTAAACGGGCGCCCACCCGTGACAACTTTTTGCGCCGATGCGTCGCGTAAAATTTCAAACATTTCAAAAACATGCGCTAGAGAATTCTCGCCGTCGGTTCCGTGGATAAGATCGCCCCAAATACCGCCGCGCTTTTTAACGCCGAACTCCCACGGAACGGCGATATCGTAGAAAAAAATATCGGGCGCAATCGAACCGAAATATAAAAGCTGCGGAGCTTTCTCGAATAGAAAATAGATTTCACAACCGATTTCGCGTTTTTTTTTATTAGACGATGCGGCCATCGTGTATGCGGCACGCTCGGCAAGAATGCAATGGGTTAGCTCTTTAGGCACTATTGCTGTGTGATATACTCTTTGAGTTGTTGCGCTTCTTGCTCGGTTTTTTTCAGGCGCGCCGCAACGATGTCGTCGAGCGACAAGAGGCCGATCGCTCGCTCTGCGTGCATTACCGGCAAATGGTGAATATGCTTTTCGGTCATGAGCGCTAACGCTTCGTCGAGCGGCCTCGCGGCACCGATCGTCAGCAGGGATTTCGACATGACTTCCCACACTTCGACTTTATCGAGTTGATTATAGCGGTCGGAAACGAGGCGCATGACATCGCGCTCGGTGATGATACCCGCAAGCCCCCCCGACGGCGTTAAAATCACGAGCCCGGTCTCTTTCAACGCGAGCATCTGCTTTACCGCTGCTAGAACGCTATCGGATTGCTTAATTGCCGGAAGCGGCACCGTCTTCGCTTTGACGACATCTTCTACCTGCATGGCCGAACCTACGGTTGTTTATTCAGGCTGTCAATATTTTGATGATATCGGTCGGCTTCTCCTTTACGCGACGAAAACCCCCGAATCGAAACTCCGATGACTAAATCGTTCTGCGGAGTTGAACCCGTATAACAAATCTCGGTAAAAACCGTTATCGGCTGCTGTAACTTAAAAATAACGTCGAAACTAAAGCCTTTTTGGTGGATTAAAAATTTCTTGAGTTCGGCGTCTGCGACTAATAGGCGTAAGCCGCCACGCGATATATCGTCGACGTTCTGCCTTTTATTGATGAGCATCGTATTCGAATCGCGCATTTGGTCGACCATCTCGAACGCGAGCATCTTGAGTTCAAGCGCGGTATCCATGCCCAATTTCTTTTCGTGCGAAACGAGTTGAATATAGCCCAGCGGAATCGACGCGCCGTCGTGTCCCAAATAGATAATCGGCACAATCATCTCGGAAACAACTTTGCGTTTCTTGTAGTCTTCCATGACGGTGCTAATTTCGGTATGTAAGTGCTCGCGATAGTCGATAAAGCCGTCGGTATCTTCGGGAACATAGGAAAGAATGTCTTGCGTGTCTTCGACCATGAGAATTTTATTCGACTTGCGCACGAGTTCGGTTTTCTCTTCGCCTTTCTCAAAAATACGCACGCGCACCTCGTCGGCAAAGTCTTTGAGGCGCTGCTCGAATTTTTCGAGATGAATTTTTACCGAAGTCGGTACGTTAAAAAGCGAAGCGTTGATCGTGTTGCGTGCGGCGCGAATATTATTGATGACGACCAAATCGGACGACATCTTATAGCGCGTCGCTTTACGCTCGTTCGTCGCAATGCGAATACGCGAAACCGCGAGTTTATATTGCGTGTTAACGAGGTTATCTACAACCTCGCAAATAATCTCCATTTGCTTGTTGAAGGTATGGTAAAGCGTGAGCTGGCCTTCGAGCTCGCGCAGCGAATCGACGACAATAAAATTCGGTTCTCGAAATTCTAAAATTTTGATTTCGATTTTTTCGTAAAATCCTTTGATATAGAAAACTTTACCCGCAGCGTACTGCTTGAGCATGCCCGGCAGTTTCGCGGCGTCTTCGATAACCTGATATTTTCGCTCGGCGCGTTCTTTGAATACACTCATGTCAAGAGAGCGAAGACAACATCGCGCGTACTCTGTCAAGGCGGGTATTGTAGTCGGCTAACTTCGCTTTCTCGGCCTCGACGAGCTCGGCCGGAGCGCGTTCGGCAAACTGCGGCGACGCAAGCTTTGCCGCCGAGGCGGCCTTACCTTTTTCGAGCGTCGCCGCCTCTTTTTCGAGGCGTAGTTTTTCGCGCTCGATGTCTATTGCCCCCGCGAGGTCGAGATAAATTTCGATGCCTTCGCGCAAATCACCGCGAATCGTCTTTTGCGTCGGTTGTGTAAACTTTATCTCTCCTAACCGCGCGAGACTCGCCAAATATGTTTGGTGCTCGCGCAGAAAATTTGCCGCCTTGGCATCGGCAACCACCACGTATGCGGTAATTTTCGCGCCGGGTTCGACCGAAAGCTCGGCGCGCACCTGGCGCAATTTCGACGCAATTTCGAGTAATAAACCCGTATGATTATTATTCAACAGCTGGGATTCGGCAGCGACCGGCCATTTGGCTACAATCATGAGGCCCTTTGCGCTCCCCGGCAAGAAACTATTCAACTCTTCGGTGATAAACGGCATCGCCGGGTGGAGCAACTTGAGCGCGGCGGCAAACACCGTATGCAAAGTATAGAGCGCACCGGCTTTCAGCGATTCGTCTTTGAGCGAAACTTTGCTGAGTTCGATGTATTGATCGCAAAAGGTTTTCCAGAGAAAATCGTAGATCGCGAGCGCGTAGTCGGCAAAGTGGAAATCCGCCAACGCTTTGTCGCATTTTTCAATCGCACGATCGAGTTCGTCCAAAATATATGCATCGATCGCCGAGAGCTTTGGCGCACTCTGCGGCAGCGCGTAGCCTTCGTGAGTATTCATTAAAATAAACCGCGCGGTATTCCAGATTTTATTGCAAAAAGATTGATAGCCTTTGAGCCGCGCTTCGTCGTAGATAATGTCTTTGCCGTCGGGCATGATGCTGATGAGAAAAAAGCGAAAGGCGTCGGTACCGTACTCGTCCATTTTTTCGAGCGGGTTGACGACATTGCCTTTCGACTTCGACATCTTTTGCCGATTGGCGTCGCGTACGAGCGAGTGGATAATCACTTTCTCAAAGGGCGTCTTCTTCATGAAGTGCGTCCCCATCATGAGCATGCGCGACACCCAGAAAAAGATGATGTCGAAGCCGGTAACGAGTACCGATGTTGGGTAAAAATTATCGAGCATCTTGCTCTGCGGCGAGGCGTGGCCTAAAGGCCACATCTCGCCAATTTCTTTTATGTCGCGCGGCATCAACGTCGAGAACGGCCACAGCGCCGAAGAGAACCAGGTATCTAATACGTCTTTGTCTTGCGTTAAATTCGCCGAACCGCAGTGCGGGCATTTCTCGGGCTTCTCCATCGCGATAATTGGTTCTTTGCATTCGAGCTTACAATGGTCATTACCGATGCAATACCACGCCGGAATCTGGTGCCCCCACCACAGTTGCCTACTGATACACCAGTCTTCGATTTTATCCATCCAATCGAAAAAAAGATTTTCCCAGCGCTTGGGATAAAACTCGGTCGCACCCGACTTGACCGCCTCGGTCGCCTTGTCGGCGAGCGGGCGAATTTTGACGAACCACTGCAGCGAGAGGCGCGGCTCGACGATGGCGCCCGAGCGGTACGAGTGACCGACGCTATGCTTGTGCGGTTCGATTTTTTCGATCATTTCTGCGGACTCAAGATCGGTGACGATACGCTTACGGCACGCCTCGCGGCTTAACCCCGCGTACGGCCCCGCGAGCTCGTTCATCTGCGCCGAATCGGTCATCACGTTCGTGAGCGGCAAGTTGTGGCGCTGCCCTGTCGCGAAGTCGTTGAAGTCGTGTGCGGGGGTAATTTTAACGACGCCCGTGCCGAACTCTTTGTCGACCGCCGCGTCGAAAATAATAGGGATTAATTTATCCAAGAAAGGCACTTTCGCTTGCGCGCGCTTAAGGTGTGTATACCGCTCGTCGTCGGGATGCACCGCGAGCGCCTCGTCGCCCAAGATTGTCTCGGGGCGTGTCGTCGCAACGATGACATACGGCTTACCCTCATGGAGCGCACCCCCTGCAAGCGGATAGCGCACGTAATAGAGATTGCCGTTAATCTCGCGGTGCTCGACCTCGATATTTGAGAGCGCGGTCTGATCTTTCGGGCACCAGTTAATCATGCGCTCGCCGCGATAGATGAGCCCCTCTTTGTAAAGTTGTACAAACACACGACGCACGATATACGAAAGCCCCTCGTCCATCGTGAAGCGCTCCATCGACCAATCGACGCTTTCGCCGAGCTGGCGCATCTGGTGCGTAATCATGCCGCCCGACTCGGCTTTCCACTGCCACACGCGCTCTTCAAATTTTTCGCGGCCTAAATCTTCGCGGCGCACGCCGTCTTTCGCGAGCAGGCGCTCGACGACGTTCTGCGTCGCAATGCCCGCGTGGTCGGTGCCGGGCACCCACAGCGCCGCCTTGCCCTGCATGCGCGCGTGGCGAATCAAAATATCTTGCAGCGTGTGGTTTAATGCATGCCCTAAGTGCAGAGACCCGGTGACGTTCGGTGGAGGTATAACAATACTAAAAGATTCTTCTGGTTTGAGGGATGCATCCGCCTTGCCGGTATTTTTATGATAGTCGAAATAGCCTTCGCTTTCCCACAACGGGTACCACTTCTCTTGCAAACCCTGTGGATTATAAACGGGCTCGAGCTCTTTTTTCGGCATGCGGTAAACGCCGATTCAGAGATACGGCGAAAACCATTTCGGAGGCTCGCCCACCATTTACCTTGACAGCCTATCGAATAACTAAAGCAAACTTACAAACTATGAAAAAACTATTCTTGATGAGCCAAGCGCTCCTCTTCACAATGGCGTTCGCCCTGACCGGTGGCGTTTTCGCTGATTCTCCCTGCAAAGGTTTAGATGAAAGCGCCTGCAAAGGCAACAACGTTTGTACTTGGGTAAACGGCAAAAAGGTAAAGTCTTATTGCCGCGCTAAACCCGGCCACGGCGATGAAGCCGGTGCAAAGAAGCACGGTAAAAAACATGAAAAAGCAGAGAAAGCCGAAGTGCCAGCGGGCGCAAACGATACAGTAAAAACTGACGACAAAAAGACAGAAACAAAAGCGGAGAAAAAAGCGAGAAAAGCGAAAGAAAAAGCAGAGAAGAAAGCAAAGAAAGACGCTGAGAAAGCAGAAAAAAAAGCTAAAAAAGATAAGAAAAAGAAAAAAGACGATAACTAATAATCGCACCTCCCCTACAGCGTTGCTGTGGGGGCTTAACACCCTTTGAAAATTACCGGGTTCTCATTTATTCGTAATGCGATTAAGTTCGATTACCCTATTAAAGAAGCGCTTTCTTCGCTACTCCCATTAGTCGACGAGATAGTCGTCGCGCTCGGCGCATCCGAAGACAAAACTTTTGAGCTTGTCAAGAAAATCGACCCGACAAAAATTCGCATCTTAGGCACCGTTTGGGACGACGCAAACCGCACCGGCGGCCATGTACTTGCTGAGCAGACGCAGATTGCCTACAACGGTATCGACCCCATTTACGAAGACGAGAGGACTCCCCCCGGTATGCCCGCGTTCGACAGAGAGCTTTCTGACTGGGCATTCTACTTGCAAGGCGACGAAGTTTTGCATGAGCAAGATTACGACACTATCTTAACGGCCGCAGAAAAACATAAAGACGATCCGGCAGTCGATGGCCTGCTTTTCAAATACCGCCATTTTTATGGCTCGTATGATTATGTCGGCGACTCGCGGCGTTGGTATCGGCGAGAAATTCGCCTGGTGCGCCCGCCGCATTTTCGATTAAAACCCGAGCAACGTATCTACTCGTATAAAGACGCGCAGGGGTTTCGTAAAGACGACAATCGCAAGCTCTGTGTGAAAGAAATCGATGCGCATATTTATCATTACGGTTGGGTGAAGCCGCCCGCCGCGCAAATGCAAAAGCAGCAGACGTTCAACAAATATTGGCACGACGACGCATGGATGCGGCAGAATATACCGTCCGCCGCGCAATTCGACTATTCGAATATCGATGCACTCGCGCGTTTCACCGGCACGCACCCCAAGGTAATGCAAGAACGCATTCGCGCAAAAAACTGGCGATTCGATTTCGACATCGCGCGCTCGCGCTATTCGATCAAAGAAAAATTTTCGAGTTTCATCGAGCGCCTAACCGGCTATCGCCCCGGCGAATATAAAAACTATATTAAAATCTGAGCACGCAGCGCGGCGATATCGGCGACGACGGCTAAAGGCTTGCAAGGGTTCAGGCGAGCGGCAAGATGCGCGCCGTGCGTGAGGCCGATTGAAGCGACGGCCGCATTCTCGGCCATTTTAAGATCGTGCGCGGTGTCGCCGACCATGAGTGTGTGCTCGCGCGCGACTTGCGCTTCTGCGATGATTTCATTTATCATCTGTGGGTCGGGCTTCGCGCGGCATTCGTCGGGCGTGCGCGAGTGCGATACAAAATCGCCAAGCCCGGTTTTCACAAGCACGCGATCTAGACCCTTGCGACTTTTGGCGGTCGCTACGGCAACGGTCTTGCCGCTCATTTTCAAATCGCGCACCAACTCGTATGCGCCCGCATAAAGTTCGATTGTATCGTCGCCCGCTTCGTAATGCTCGCGATACGCTAAATGAAATTTTTGTAAAAATTCGGCGGATGGCTTTTCGTCGGGAAACAAAACTTGCTGCGACGCTCTTAAACCGAGTCCAATAATATCGCGGGCGACTTCGGTGGCAATCGGCTGCCCGACTTTTTTGCCCGCGTAAATTATCGAATTTTGGATAAGATCGATCGAGCGGTAGAGAGTGCCGTCCCAATCGAAAATAATGAGATCAAACTGCCGCAAGATTTGGGTTATTCTTCGTCGTCATCGTCTTCATCGTCGTCGCTTGCCGGCAGCTCGTAGTCGTCGTACGCATAGCCGTCTTCGCCCGGGTCTTCTTGACCGACGTACTGGATCGGAATAATTTTATCGAGCATAACAACGTCGAAAGAACTTTTGAGCTCGGGATTGGCGTTGATGACGTTGAGGCGACCGTCGGTGCGCACGAGAATACTCTGGAGTTCGACGAATTTAGCAATTAGTTCTGAATTCGCCGCGTTGAGCTTTGCCAAATCGATCTCGAGCAGCAAATTGGGAATCTTGCCCATCTCGAGCTCGCCGACGACGCGGTCGAGATGCCGAATCATGTTGATGAGGCCGAGTTTATTGTCTTGGTCTTCGATGAGAACAAGCCATTTGCTTTCGCTCTTATTTACTTGCATAATGAATAAAAAGCGGCATAGATTTTTTTTGAGATCGTGTGTCGATCAAAAAGACGTTCTGATGAGTCGGAAAAACGCAGCGGCGATTTCACGGTTAGCCCCACAACCAAAAGTCTACATTCCTTTACGCAGTCTCTTTAATACATAGCGTGCCACACTTTGGATGCGTCGTACGCACAAGCCATCGCCGATGAAATTTTGATCGGCAATTTTCCGCGCGCGGCGGCGTTTGCCGACGCTTGGCTCAAAGAATTGCCTGCGACGACGAGTTTAACGACCTCGCCCGTCAAAATCGAAGCCGAAGACGCATACGCAATCACGCGCTACTTTCTGCACCGCCACGAGCGTTTTTCGCAAATCGCGCCCGGTATCGAACGCGCGCGCGCCTTTGAAGCGGTGCTTACCGAGCTGGCGCGGTTTCGCATTTCAACGGTGCGCCACGCGGCGCTCATGCTCTGCCATGCGCAGATTGCCGATAACTTTGCGCGCGATTTTGCGGGACAAAAAAATTACCAACTACAACTCAGCGATTTACTACAATTAGCGTACTCGCTCCTCATGATTGCAAATTTCACCTCGGCGCGAGACGTGTTAACGTTTATTCTTGCGAACAACGCTAACCACGCCGGTGCGCATTATATGGCGGCGCATGCGGCGAATATGACAGGCAACGAGCAAATATTTTTCGAGCATTACCGTGACGCGCTCTATTATCGGCCCGAGGTCGTCGCCGAATACCCCGAATTTATGCCCGGTGGTATTTTTCAAGACATCATGCGGCTTGTGCACGAAGAAGATTACGGCGAGGGCGTACGCGAGCGTATTTATGCGCTGCTGCTCGAAGTCAACGGCGTCTACACGCACCGGCGCAAACTCAAGATCGACGAAGCGCGCAATCTAGAAACC
>JAFEGD010000086.1 GCA_018240245.1 Spirochaetota bacterium
ATAAATTGCCGTACGAGCGCTCGGCTTAAAATTATCGTTTTTTTGCCACTCTTGAATTTTCGCTACATGACGATAGAATATCTGTTCGGATAGCGTCTGCATCTGCGATTGGTAGTGCCGGTAAAATGGCTTCTGCGTCTGCGCGTAGAGCGCGCTCGTCGTCGGCACGCCGTGGCCCGCGAGGAATTCTGCGATTTCATGCTGTTCGTTTTGTTCGGTAACGCCATCGCGCAGGCTGCCTTTGCCGCAAGCCGCAAATGTAATAACTATTACAAGAAGCGAAAGCGCTGTAGCGCGGCTTGGGTGACGCATGCGTCCGTGAGCGGGTACGAAAGACCGTGTAAAGAAGTTAAAGCGCCGCCGCACGTTCGAGCCGATCGTTAATCGCAACGCCAAAACTATGCTCTGGCATGCGCTCGGCCAATATCAACTCAGCGTCTACGGCGTCGAGCCGACGCATCGCCGCAAATAAATTGTGCGCGGCTTGCGTCAAATCTCCCGCAGGCGATAGGATTTCGCTTGCGACGATTGCCGCGTTTTGCGGCAGGTGCGACAATGCAAGTACCGCGAGTTTGCGACTTTGGTGTTCTTCAATCAAATTAGCGAGATCGCCTAAAATCAGTTTTGTCTTTGGTGCATAGTGCGATTTCAAGAGACCGGGTGAAGCAAGCTGCCCGGTCGCCTGGGTGGGAAGTTTGACACTCCCTGCAACGCTCTTGAGATCTTCGAGGGTCACGCCCCCGGCGCGCAAGACGACGAGTTCGTCTTGTTTCAATGCGATAACCGTCGATTCGATACCGACGCTGCACGTACCGCCGTCGAGAATATACGCGATCTTACCGCCGAGTTGCTCGCATACGTGTTCTGCCGTAACGGGGCTAATGTAGCCCGCCGGGTTCGCACTCGGCGCCGCGAGTGGAAAATCAATGAGCGACAACAGTTCGTGCGCCAGCGAGTGTGCGGGTACGCGCAGTGCTACCGTGTCGCCGCCGCCTGTTACAATGTCGGGAATAATTTTTTTCTTGGGCAAAACGAGCGTGAGCGGCCCCGGCCAAAATCGCTCGGCCAGCGTCTGTGCAAAAGCAGGCACTTCGGCATACTTACTCATTTCCGATATGTCTTGCAAATGCACGATCAGCGGATTGAAATGTGGGCGGCCTTTGGTCGCATAGATTTTCAAGACAGTATCGCTATCTAAGGCGTTACCCGCAAGACCGTACACGGTCTCGGTCGGCATACCGACAAGTTCACCGCGCCGTAAGAGCGCCGCTGCATATAGAAGATCGGTACCGATTTCGGTTTTCATGGCGCGATTAGCGGCGACGAAGAAAATCACGAACTCAATGGTCGAGCATTCATTTCTCTTTTAGGCGGTTCAATTCATTCGCAACTTGTTCGGCAATGAGTCGCGAAATGCCGATTGCAATCAGATAACCTGCCCCGGTAAAGGCAATGATAGAAGCAATTATCATGAGCGGACTCATAGCATTAATCTAACTACAGTGAGTCTGCGTGGCAAGAATTTTCTTGATACGACCATTCTTCCTTGTCGCCACTGGCCGGGACGTAGCACTAACCCATGGCAAATACTTTCGATTATGTCGTCGTCGGCGCGGGGCCCGGCGGCTATAGTTCGGCGATTCGTGCGGCGCAGTTGGGGCTCAAGACAGCGGTCGTCGAGCGCGAGAACGCGGGCGGTGTCTGCCTCAATTGGGGCTGCATACCGACAAAAGCACTTTTGACGTCGGCGCATCTCTTTCACAAAATTAGCGCGGGTAAATTAGGTATCGGAGTCGAAGGTAAGCTCGTCGCCAACTTGCCAGAAATTATCGACCGCTCGCGGCAAGTTGCCAATCGCTTGCAAACGGGTATAAAATCGCTGTTCAAAAAATATGGCGTGACACTCATCGAGGGCAATGCACAGTTCGCCGATAAGTCAAGTCTCAAAATTCAATCCGCCAACGCAGAAACAACCGTCAGCTTTCGCAACGCCTGCATCGCGACCGGCGCGCGCGCGCGCGCGTTGCATGGGCTCGCATTTTCAAAAAAAGTTTGGCAATACCGCGACGCGCTCGTGCAGAAAGAATTACCGCAGAACCTCATTGTCGTAGGCGGTGGCGCGATCGGGCTCGAGTTCGCCGACTTCTATCTTTCGCTCGGCAGCAAAGTGACGCTCGTCGAAATGGCGCCGCATATTTTACCGAACGACGACGCCAAGGTTGCGAGCGCGCTCAAGAAGGCGCTCGAAGCGCGCGGTATGGTCATTCACGAAGGTGCGCAAATTAGCGCGATGAAAGAATCGGCAACCGGCGTCGCGATGAGTATAAAGACGGCCGATTCTAAAGAAGAAAAAATTTCCGCCGATGCGTTGCTCGTTGCAATCGGCGTTGTGCCCAATACCGAAAATCTCGGCGTCGACGCCTGGGGATTACTCGACGATCATAAATTTGTGCGTGTGAACGAGCATTACCAAACAAGCGTACCGAATATTTTCGCGATCGGCGATGTCACATTCGGTAAACTCTTAGCCCACCGCGCGGCGCACCAAGGCGTCTACGTTGCCGAATACCTCGCGCAAAAAAATCCTGCGCCGGTGGGCGAGATTCCCGGTTGTATTTATACGTCGCCGCAAGTCGCGACAATCGGTCTCACCGAAAAGCAGCTTGGCAATCAGAAGCGCGCGTATGCCGTCGGCGAGTTTCCGTGGCTTGCGTCGGGTATGGCGATTGCCGCCGCTGCGCAAAACGGTTTCTCGCGCGTTTTTACCGACAAGAACACCGGGCAGATTTTGGGTGCACAGATAGTCGGCGAAAATGCCGCCGAGCTCATCGGACAAGTCTCGCTCGCGATGAATTCAGAGCTTCTCGCCGACGACTTTGTGCGCGCGGTTTTTCCGCACCCGACGCTTTCAGAGACGGTCGCCGAGGCGTTTGCGGTACTCGCGGGTGAGAGCGTAAACTACTAGTGCGTCGGTGTACTCGTTAAATTGCAAACAACTTGCAAATGATTTGACGCCGACACAGTAGCGTAAAGAAAGAATCATGCTGCCAGCCGAGAAAATCGATTTGCCCGAGCGTACGCGCCTTGCCGTCGCTAAGACAAAAAAGCTTTTTATCGGCGGCGAGTTTCCGCGTTCTGAGTCGGGGCGATCGTTTCCACTGACGGCAAAAGCAACAAAAAAATTCTACGCAAATATTGCGCACGCAAGTCGCAAAGATGCGCGTAACGCGGTCGAAAGCGCGCGCAAAGCGTTTGGCTCGTGGTCGAAGAAAACCGCGTTCAATCGCGGTCAAATTCTGTACCGCATGGCAGAGATGCTCGAAGCGCGTGCAGGCGAAATCGCCACTGAGATTCATTTGGTCTCAGATGTTGCAGTGCGCGACGGCGAACGCGAAGTCGCAGCGGCGATCGACCGCCTCGTCTGGTATTCGGGGTGGTGCGATAAGTTTCAGCAGCTTGCAGGAAACCATAATCCCGTCTCGGGTTCTTATTTTAATTTCAGCGTACCCGAACCGATGGGTGTTGTCGTGGCGCTCTGTCCCGCTTTCTCTCCGGTCTTGGGTTTTGTTTCGCAAATAGCGCCGATCGTCGCCGGCGGTAACTCGGTTATTGTGCTCGCATCCGAAGAAAATCCGGCTGTGGTTGTGTCGCTCGCAGAAGTGCTCGCCACGTCCGATTTGCCGGGCGGTGTCGTAAACGTTCTTACCGGCCCGCACCAAGAATTGCTACCCGGTCTCGCGCAGCACATGGATGTCAACGCGCTCGACTTGGCGCAGGTTTCAAATACGAATCGGCTCGCGGCAGAAACGGCTGCCGCCGATAATCTCAAGCGTGTGCGCGCGAAAAAGTGGCAATCCCCCGCAGATTTATACGGCGAACTCGGCGAAAAATTAGATTACATCACCGACTTTCAAGAGTACAAGACGATCTGGCACCCGATTGGCGTTTAAGCGAGCGCAAATCGCGCGGCTTTCAGTGAAATTTTTTTACGGCCGATAAATTCGACGCGACGCATATCGGCATCGCGCACGATGTCGAGAAAGTCGAGCAGTTTCGACATGACGAGCACGCCGCGCATGAGAGAAACGTCTTCGGAAAATTTGCCGCGCGAAATTTCGTCTTTCAGATTTAGTTCGTTGACAGAATTAACCGCGCGAATAAAATATTCATCTTTTTGGATGCCGTGGTGAATATAAACCGGCAACACATTAGAATACTTAATCGCATTTTCTGCCGCTTCGGTCACCGAGATAACAATTTCGTCGCGGTGCGCGGCGATAACGCCTTTGCTTTCGCAAAAATTCTGCACGCGCGAACGAATGTACTGTAGCGGCGCGAGTTTCAAATCGTTCGCTACAAAAAAAGATTCGTGCGCGACAGAGTGAAAAATCCATTCGCTGTGATTGCGCCAACGCAATTCGCTATAAGGGAAAATAACTTCGGTGGCGCCAGCGTCGAATAGGCGCATAATTTCGCCCTGCATGAAATTGTCGGTGAGCTCGTGTTGAAAAAAATCGATACCCGCGACTTGGCTGTCGAGAACATCTTGAAATTCAGATAAATTTTGGGGTAACGCGAAAGCAGCGAGTTGCCGATACATCGTCAACCACTGGCGAAAATTTTCAACGCTGCCGTGGACTCCAGCACGAAAAATCGATTCGAGCGCCCCCCGCTGCATCTAACGCAAAACTATGCGCGTTTGCTTGCGGTCAACCAATAATTGTATTCGCCGTTGCCGCTCGAAGTTGCAAAATGCCCATATGCGTTATTTGCTGATTCCGGTTGGCTTTCTTTTTTACGTTTGGTTCATTCTAACTTTTATACCTGTGACGATTCTGTGCGCTTTGACCGTGATTATTCTGGCGCCGTTCTGGCCGAAGAAACACGCGGCTAAATTGCGCCACGTTGCCGAAGCCTGGGGATGGATAGGCGTCCGTTTGACTTTTTGTCCGATGTACGTCTATGGCCGAGAAAAAGTGCAACACCAACCGGGCATTATCATTAGCAATCATCAATCCCTGTTCGATATTTTGGCCGGGTTAGGTTTTTATCCCATTGATTTCTTATTCTTATCTAAAGAAGAAGTGTTCAAAGTGCCGTTAGTCGGGTTGGCGATGAAGAAGATCGGCTATATTCCGGTGAACCGGTCGAGCCCGCGCCAAGCAGCGCGCTCGTTAGAAGTTGTCGAAGCGCGAGTGCGCGAAAACAACCGAGTGTTGATTTACCCCGAAGGGACGCGTAGCAAAGACGCGCGTAAAATGCTCCCGTTCAAAGCGGGCGCTTTTCAAGTTGCCGAAAAAGGTAAGTTTCCGATTATACCAATCGTTCTCTATGGTACGCAAGAGACGCGGCCGATGCATAGTAACGTGCTCCTTTTTCCGCACCGCATTGCGATTCAGGTGCTCGACCCGATTTTGCCAGAGAGCGAACTGCATCCGGCAAACGCCAAGAGTAAACTCAGCGAGAAAGAAAAAATGGCGGGCATTCGCGCGATCGTTGAGAATGCGTATCGCCAGTTAGCCGAAAGTAAAGGTCTGAAACCTGCGGTTATGTGATGCGCATTGCGCGCGTCGTATTCGCCCGTGTTCCCGATTTGAATTTTAGCAATACGCGACTCGCTGCCGATTTCGGCGCAGTCGATGCGCTCGCGTTAGAAAGGTGGCTGTTGCGCGTGCAGATGCGCGTGCTTGCGGTGCCAATCGCACAGCATCGGGTGCGCGATCATATTTTCTTCGCGCCGCGCACGACACCCTTCAAAGCGCGACTAAAATTTCGTAACGAATTTCCGCGTGTACGCTTGCATTTTCATGCGCAGAGCGAAGGCGACTTGGGCAAGCGCTACCATGCGGCGCTCGCAAAGATTTTCGAACATCACGATCTGGCGTTAATATGGGGGGGGGATATGGTGGCGTTACCCGGCGGCGTCTTTGATACCGCCGTCGCACTTTCGCCGCAGAGCGTCGTCACCCCAGCGCGCGGTGGCACTGTTGCATTTTTTTCGCTCGCTGCAGAAAAATTTTCACCCGCATTGTTCGAGCATATTCGCTGGCACACGCCGCATGCGTTCGGCGATCAAGTGCGCGCGTTTCAAAACAACGGTATTGCGGTTGTTCAGCGCGGCGTAGCGGCGACTCTGCACAGCGCGTATAATCTGCCGCGCATTATTCGCGCGTTAGAAGTCGAAGCGCGCGACGAAGATTTACGCGACCTAGCGCGTACGGTTAAATCGTTTGCGCGCTGAGACTCCTTCGATTTTTAACTTTATGAAAATGGAAAACGGCCCGCTGACGGGGGTCAAGGTTCTCGACCTCTCGCTGCTTTTGCCCGGGCCTCTGTGCTCGCAGCATCTCGCCGATATGGGCGCCGAAGTTATCAAAGTAGAAAATCCCCGCTTGGGCGATCTTACGCGCTACTTGACTACCAAAATCAGTAAAGGTGAATTTGCCGAGTCAGGTGCTTTCTTACAGCTCAACCGCAACAAAAAATCGATTACGGTCAATATCAAGCGCGACGGCGGCCGCGATGTCATCATGCGCTTGCTCAAAGATTGCGATATTCTGCTCGAAGGATTTCGCCCCGACACCTTGAACGAGTTGGGCATCGGTTACGAGCAGCTCAAAGAAAAATTTCCACGCCTCATCTATTGCGCGATTTCGGGTTACGGCGCGACGGGTCATTACAAAGAGCATGCGGGTCACGACGCGAACTACATTGCGCGTGCGGGGCTTTTGGCTTTGAACGGCGTCAAGGGTGGGCCGCCCGTTGTGCCCGGTATACAAGTCGCCGATATTGCCGGCGGCACGCTCACCGCGCTTTCGGGAATTCTCGCCGCGCTCTACGCGCGCGAAAAAACCGGCCGCGGGCAGTTTGTCGACGTCTCGATGCAAGACGGTGCGGTGCCGTTCTTGTCGCTTATGCTCGGCGACTATATTGCGACCGGCAAAGAACCCGAGCGCGGCAACGACATGCTTTCGGGTAAACTACCGAATTATCGCATTTACGAAACGAAAGACGGTAAGTTTGTGATGCTCGCGGCGCTTGAAGAGAAATTTTTTCAGACGTTCTTGCGCCAAATCGACCGCGAAGATATTTTGAAGAATATGCCGCGAGACGATGCGGGTTTTGCCGCCGCGACGCAAGAGTTAGAGCAAATTTTCAAAGCAAAAACCTACGCCGAGTGGGCGCCCATATTCGAAAACCCCGATAGCTGTTTTTCGGGGCTCAGCACCCTCGGCGAAGTTCTTAAAGACAAACACCTGCGCGATCGCGGTACTGTGCTTGAAATCGACCATCCTCAGCTCGGTAAAATTCCCGTAATCGGTTCGCCGTTCCATTTTTCAGAAACACCCGTCAGTTACCGCATCGCTCCACCGGCGATGGGCGAGCACACCGACGCGGTTTTGCAGGCGGCTGGTTTTACCGAACAAGAGATGGAAGAGCTGCGCAAAGCGAAGTGCATTTGAGCTAAGAGCGTGCGTTAAAACGCGCCAGCGCCCCCTGAAAAATCGCCCGCACGCACGATTGCCGCCCGAATCGGGAAAATTCTTTACCCCGTGTAAACTACTAACTCTTCAACTTCTCAAGCTATGTATGTGAAGGGTAAGACGTTCGATCAAATTCAAGTCGGTGAGTCGGCGAGTTTTAGTAAAACTATCACCGAAACCGATGTGTATCTTTTTGCCGGCATTAGCGGCGATTTTAATCCCCTACATGTCAATGAAGAGTACGCCAAGACATCCCCCTTCAAGACGCGCATCGCGCACGGTGGGCTCGCCGCATCGCTTTTGGCGCATGTGCTCGGTATGAAACTGCCCGGTCTGGGTACCGTTGCGCTCGAAGTGACGCAGAAATTTCGTAGCCCCGTATATTTTGGCGATACCGTGACGGTAACGGTGACGGTTGCCAAGAAAATCGAGCGCATGAAAGTTGTTGAAATGAATATTCTGTGGTCGAACCAACGCGGCGAAACGGTGAGCAAAGGTAGCTGCCGCGTGTTGCCGCCGAGCGCCGATTAGGGGCGCGCGATTAACGTCGGGCAGTCTCACGTTACAGTTTACAACCTATCTCAGATCCATTTTTTGGCGGTGCCTCAACGAGTTAAAAAATATGAAAAATATCGCCATCATCGCCCACGTCGACCACGGTAAAACCACCCTCGTCGATAAAATTCTCGGCTTCTGCTCCACGCTCGAAGCGAAAGAAAGCACCGAACGAGTCATGGACTCGAACGATCTCGAACGCGAACGCGGCATCACGATTCTCGCGAAAAATACCGCGGTTGAATACGAAGGCACGCGCATCAATATCGTCGACACCCCCGGTCACTCCGACTTCGGCGGCGAAGTCGAACGTATTCTGCGTATGGTCGATACCTGCCTTTTGCTCGTCGACGCGATGGAAGGCCCGATGCCGCAGACACGCTTCGTGCTCAAAAAAGCGCTCGAACTCGGCCACAAGATTATTTTGGTTATCAATAAAGTCGACAAACCCAACTGCGATCCGCAGGCTGTGATTAACGATGTGTTCGACCTCTTTGTCGAACTCAACGCTTCCGACGAGCAGACCGATTTTCCGGTGATCTACGCGAGCGCGAAGAATAACTATGCTTTCCTAGACTGGGCGGATTTTGAAAAGAGTGAGGCCAAAACTTCGATTAAGCCGTTGCTCGATACCGTCATCAAATATGCGCGCGACGGTGCGGGCGACCCAGCCGGTGCTTTTGCATTCCAAGTAACCAGCCTCGACTACAACGACTACCTCGGTCGTATCTGCATCGGTCGCGTGTTCAACGGTTCGGTAAAAGTCGGAGACCAAGTCGTGCTGCGCGGCGAAAACGAGAAGGGCGAGCCGACCGTTTCAAAGCACAAGATCACAAAGCTCTTCGACTTTTTGGGTCTCAAGCGCATCGACGTTACCGAAGCTTCGTGCCCCAATATCATCGCGATTGCGGGTATCGAAGAGATGACAATCGGCGACACGCTGTGCGCCGAGAGCGTCACCGAAGCGCTGCCGCGCATCAAGATCGAGCCGCCGACGGTGTCGATGCAATTTATGGTGAACGATTCGCCGTTTGCCGGTAAAGAAGGTAAGTGGGTCACGAGTCGCAACATTCGCGAGCGTTTGGAGCGCGAACTCAAAACGAACCTCGCGCTCAAGGTAGAAGATCTCGGCGATTCGTTCAAGGTCGCCGGTCGCGGCGAATTGCAGCTCGCGATTCTCATCGAGAACATGCGCCGCGAAGGTTTTGAGCTCGGTGTATCGAAGCCGCAGGTTATTTTCAAAACCGTCGACGGTGAGAAGCACGAGCCTTTCGAAGAAATGATTATGGAT
>JAFEGD010000087.1 GCA_018240245.1 Spirochaetota bacterium
AGCGGCAATTATACCGGGACAGCGCCGCTCTATGCAAAAGACTTTGCGGCGCCGGTTACCGTCTCAGCCTATTATACCTACCACGATTTTTTATACCCGCGCTTGCAATTACAAATGATGGGCGGGACTGGGTCTGGCTCGCAAAGTTTATCGGTGTCGGGCGATACGAAGAAGCTGCGCGCGTCGCTCACCGACTTTTATGCGAGCGCCTATATCGGTTACGAGTTTACGTATTGGCACTTTACGCTGACGCCGCTTTTTGGGCGCGGGTTTTTCACTCGCGAATGTAAGACTCGATTACACATCGCTCACGGCGCAGCCGATCAACGCGCAAGGCGTCGCGCTCTCTGAATCAAACCTTAATATCAGTGCGCCGTTTATCGATGCGGCGCTGCGTGTGGGTTTTCAAATGACGCCGCGATTATCACTGCAAATTTTCGGCGCTTATCGGCAAAGCATTTATATCGGCCAAAGTGTTGGTGAAGTGTTGACGATGGGTGGCGTCGGTTATCGATTGTAGAGCGATGCGAGGAGGATATATGTCGAAACGGAATAGAATACTTGTTGTTATTGTTACGAGCGCATGCCTGCTCTCGTGTCGCAATGCAGAGGTGCCGGGCGAGTTGAATTTTCCCCAAATGCCTACGGGCGGTTCGACGGGCGGCGGCTCGGGCATCAACGTGAACCCAGCGTCGGGTCTCACAACGACCGAGGCCGGTGGGTCAGCGACTTTCGCAGTGAATCTATTCAGCCCGCCCACGAGTAATGTTACCGTAACGATTGCAACGAATGATGCCACAGAGGGTTGGGTCGCGCGAACCGGGGGTGTCTGCGACACGAGCGCGACGGCGGCGAGTAGCAGTTGTACGCTGACCTTCACGCCGGCAACCTGGGCCAATGCACAGAATGTAAAGGTGATCGGCCAAGATGACAATCTTGACGACGGCGATATAGCCTACACGCTGACGCTCACGGCGTCGAGCGCCGACTCGAACTATTCGGGCGCTGTGACTGCCACAGCAAATCTCACAAATACCGACGACGATACCGCCGGTTTTTCGGTAACGCCAACGACAGGCCTCATTACGCGCCAAGACGGACTCGTAACCAATACGATACAGATCAAGCTGACAGCGCAGCCCTCTGCCAACGTTACTTTTACTTTAATCAGCAATGATACGAACAAAGGCCAGATCACCACCCCCGCAGGTGGTTCGTTTACGTTTACGAACGCCAATTGGAATACCTCTCAGAATTTAATTATAACCGGACAGGGAGCCACAACGGGCGCTTACAAAGTAATTTTGAGTGGCAGTGTCACGAGCAGCGACCCCGCTTATGCGGCGCTTGGCAATTTCTTAGGCGCAGGTCTCAATCTGACCAATTTTAGTACTGCGACGAAACGATTTTTTGTAACGGCGTCAAGCTACGATGGGCTAATAGGTGGCGTAGCGGGCGCAGATAGCAAATGCAATAGCGATGCCAATAAGCCGAACGGTGGTAATACCTACAAGGCCATGCTCGTTGATGGCACGCCAACGCGACGTGCGTGTACGGTTGCGGACTGCACTAGCAATAGTGGTAATTTGGATTGGGCGCTTAGTGCGAATACACCCTATATTCGTCCTGACGGAACAACAATTGCCACCACGAACGGCGGTGGGATTTTCGTAACCCTGGGAGCAACTCCTTTAACGAACTCAATTTCTGTAAGTAGCGGTTCGGTAGCCACGGGATTGGGAGCCGACTGGCTGACTGGTTCAGGCAGTAGTAGTAACTGCCAGAACTGGTCGGTCAATGATGGTCACTCACTACTCTATGGTTCGATGAATGCCACGAATACTAACGCTATAGACACCGGTAGTCAGTTTTGTAGTTTAACAATGTACCATCTCTACTGCGCCGAACAGTAAGTGCCTCACCATGGCGATGTCTACCCCATCGAGAGCGCGGCGGGAGGTTAGTTTTTCGGATTCAGATCGTCGTTATGCAGATCACGGCTTCCGTGCACAACGGCATAAATTCGAACGACGTCTTCGTGGGAAACCACATTACCGTCTTCAAAATCTTTAACGCCCTTCTGGATTTTTTGGCGGACATAAAAGGGAGTACATGATGTCTTCCCAATCGGCGTCGTCAGCGAGGCCACTCACACTAACCGAACATTACCTTTACACGCCGTCAAAATCTCCCGGCCTGAGTAATGGCGACCAAATACGTCTATTTCTTCTCGGCAAAAAAGACCGAGGGGGGGGCGGGCGATAAGAAGCTCTTAGGCGGCAAGGGGGCGAATCTCGCCGAAATGACCAGCTTGGGCATTCCGGTGCCCCCCGGCTTTACGATCTCGACCGATGTCTGCACCTACTATTACGCGCATCAAAACAGCTATCCATCCGACTTGCAAGCGCAAATCGACGCCAGTATCAAAGAATTAGAAACGACAATCGGCAAAAAATTTGGCGATAAGACCAACCCCCTTTTAGTTTCGGTGCGTTCGGGCGCGCCGGTGTCGATGCCCGGCATGATGGATACCATTTTGAACCTCGGTCTCAACGACGAGACGGTGGCGGGGCTCATCTCGAGCACGGGCAATCAGCGTTTCGGTTACGACAGCTATCGGCGGTTTATCCAAATGTACGGCAATGTCGTCATGGGCATGAAGCACCACGACTTCGAACACATTCTCGAAGGTATTAAAAAATCTAAAGGCGTGAGCGAAGACCTTGCGCTCGATGCCAGTGACTTGCAGAAACTCATCGGCGAATATAAGGGTGCGGTGAAATTGAAAACCGGTAAAGACTTTCCGCAGTCGCCGAAAGAGCAGCTCATGGGCGCGATCGACGCCGTGTTCGCCTCGTGGATGAACGACCGTGCGATTACGTACCGCAAGCTCAATAATATTTCCGAAGCCTTGGGCACTGCGGTCAACGTGCAGTCGATGGTCTTCGGCAACATGGGCGACGATTGCGGCACCGGCGTCGCGTTCACGCGCAACCCGGCTTCGGGCGAGCGCAAGTTTTATGGGGAGTTCTTGATGAACGCGCAGGGCGAAGACGTGGTGGCGGGTATTCGCACGCCGCTTTCGATCGAGAAGCTCGCCGAAATCATGCCGGACGCGATGAAAGAATTATTGTCGTACGCCGACAAACTCGAGCATCACTATAAAGATATGCAAGATATCGAATTCACGATCGAGCGCTCGAAGCTCTACATGCTGCAGACGCGCTCGGGTAAGCGCACCGCGTTCGCCGCGATTCGCACTGCGGTCGAGATGGTCGACGAAAAGCTTATCGACGAAAAGATTGCGCTGAAGCGCATCGACGCGGGTACGTTGCCGTCGCTCTTGGCGAAAATTTTTGCCGAGAAAGAAAAAAAAGCCGCGCTTGCGAAAGGCCTCGTGATTGCGACGGGACTGCCTGCTGGCCCCGGCGCGGCGAGCGGCCACATTGCGCTCACCGCCGAGAAAGCGGTCGAGATGGCGGCGCAGGGCATTAAATCGCTCTTGGTGCGCGTCGAGACATCGCCCGAAGATATTTCGGGAATGCACAGCGCCGAGGGTATCTTGACCGCGCGCGGCGGCATGACTTCGCACGCGGCAGTGGTCGCGCGCGGTATGAATAAACCGTGCATCGTCGGCTGCAGCGCGCTCGAGGTCGACTACAAGACGGGCACCGTCGAATTCAACGCGGGCACGCCGAAAGCGGTGAAACTCAAAGAAGGCGACAATCTTTCGCTCGACGGCTTTACGGGGCAAGTTTTGAACACGGCGCTCGAAACGATACCGAGCGAGCTCGAACAGGTCTTCGTCACGAAAACGATGCCCAAGGCTGAGTCTCTCCTCGCGCAGCAATACGCGCGCGTGATGGAATGGGCCGACAAATATGGTCGCCTCAAAGTGCGCACGAACGCCGACACGCCGCACGACGCTGCGGTCGCGCGCAGCTATGGCGCGCAGGGCATCGGGCTTTGCCGCACCGAGCACATGTTCTTTAACGAAGACCGCATCGCCGCGATGCGCGAAATGATTTTATCGTCGACGCTCGAAGAACGCGAGAAAGCGCTCGCGAAACTCTTACCTTTCCAGCGCGCCGACTTCAAAGGAATTTTTGTGGCAATGGAAGGCTTGCCCGTCACCGTGCGGCTACTCGACCCGCCGCTGCACGAATTTTTACCGCATGAAGAGGCGCAGATCGACGAACTTGCGAAGACGTTCGGCAAGACGACGCACTACGTGCGCAAAAAAATCGACGACCTTAAAGAATTTAACCCGATGCTCGGCCATCGCGGTTGCCGCTTAGGTATCACCTATCCTGAAATCACAGCAATGCAGACGCGCGCGATTATCGAAGCGGCGGCAGAACTTATCAAAGAAGGCAAAAAAGTTTTTCCTGAAATCATGGTGCCCTTGGTCGGCCACGTCAAAGAGTTGGCGAATCAAGCGCAGGTGATTCGTGCGACCGCAGCGGCAGTCGAAAAAGAGCAGGGCGTCAAGGTCGAATATGCGATTGGCACTATGATCGAAGTGCCGCGCGCTGCGGTGACCGCCGACGAAATCGCCGCCGAAGCGCAGTTCTTTAGCTTCGGCACGAACGACCTGACGCAAATGACATCGGGCTTCTCGCGCGACGACTCAGAGCACTTTCTGCCGTATTATATCGAGAAAGGTATTTATCCGCAAAACCCGTTTCAGGTGCTCGATGCGGGCGGTGTCGGTAAACTCATCGAAATTGCGATTGAGAAAGGCCGCAAGACGAACGGCAAAATCAAACTCGGCGTTTGCGGCGAACACGGCGGCGACCCGGCGTCGATTAGTTTTTGCGACAAGGTCGGCTTAGATTATGTTTCGTGTTCGCCGTACCGCGTGCCAATCGCGCGCCTCGCGGCTGCTCAGGCGCGACTGTAGGTATTTTAACGGTTTGCGGTTGCTACTCGGCGCAGTTTTGTTCTTGCAACGTACCAACGTGGCCAATGTAACCGTCTATAGCCGTTAGAAAGCGGTTCCAATTCTTGCGTTCGAGACCTTGCAGCATTGTTCTTGTATACGCAATCATTTGTTTATCGCCACCCGCTTGGGTGAGCGTCACGACGAACGATTTATAGCCTACGAGATCGTTTTTCTGGCGGCGAAAGTCGAAGCGCTTCGGTAACGCGGTTTGTACTTCGACGAGCGCAGTTTGAAATTCTCCGAGCGCTTTGCACATTTGCGCATTCTCGCTATCTTCGTCGCTAAAGTCGCCTGAAGTCGGGGGGGGAGCGTTTTCTTTATCGGCGAGCGGCGTGTGTTCTTGTTGGCCTTTTACTAACTCGTCCTGCGGGTCTTGCCTTTTCTGCTGTGGATTATCCACAAGAATTTGTTTTGCCGCAAGCTTCATCACGTTATCCCATGTGGGGTTCTCTGCGGTGACCGCCGTGCGTACGATACGCAAGAAGCGGCTCGTGAATATTCCGCCGGTTGCGTCTTGCCCGAACGAGAATTGTCCGATTTGCGAACCCGAAGCATAGATTCGCCCCGAAAATTCGGCGAAAAGTTTTTTCCATGCGGCGTCTTGGTCTGCCTGCATCACACCCGAGCTCACCGAAGGAGCCGCGTTGTCGATGAAGCTATTGCATGAATCGCTAATCGCAAGAATAAAGCGCGGTTTTTTCGTATTTAACGTATCGATCACCCATTGAAAGTCGACACCTCGGTCGCCTGCGTCGGGAATGTATAATAGCGGCCAACGTGGCTTAACCCGCTTTGTGCGAAAGCCATGGCCTGAATAATAAAATATCACCGTGTCGTCTGCTTCAGCGTTGAGATTCTTAACGGCGTCGGTGATAATTTTTGATTTGACTTGGTTGCCTTTTATAATTTTCAAATCGAGAGCGAGTCCCGTACTTTCGGCGACATCGCGCACGAACGTTTCAAAATTACCGATGTCGGTCACGACCGATTTACCGATCGAGCGATCATTGGTATCGCCGACAATGAGTACTCTGAGCGACGCGGCAGAAAGATTGTTGCCGAAAAATAGATATGCTATGCCGACGAAAGCCGCACGACAAACGAATGCCGAAAACTTCATTATTTAGCTCCTAATTTTTTTAATAACGCATCTTCGGGAAAAATTTCGCGCGCGAGACTCAAAATTTCTTGGCGTGCCGCGTCGAAATCTTCTAAATTGCCTTGCTTACCGTCGCGGCCAAAACTCACTTCGTTGCACGCAAAGCAAAAAAGCGCATGCGCCTGCTTTCCCGTTTTCTCGAAAATAAAACCGACATAAGGTGTGAATGGACAACGTTTCGAGTGGATAAAATCGTATGTCTTCGCGTTAAATATCACATTTTGTAACCGCTGCATTTGCGCTGCGGTAAGAAGTTTTCCTTTTTTCATAATGGTAAAACCTTCGAGATTTTCAACGCGCGTGTCTGCGCTCGGCTTTAGTGCGACCAGCACGGGGACAATGCGTTGTGCGTCGGCAAAAATATCTTTGCCCGCAAGCAATGCCTCGACTTGCGCATCGACAGAACCTGTGAACATGGCTTTACCCTCCGCACCCGTAGACTTGCACGCAAGAACAAGCGTCGCGCAAATCAGATAAAAAAAAGTTTGCAAAATAACTTTCATGACGCGAAGAAATTCGCCGCGCGCCACGGTCAACGATTTAGAAATTTTTTCGCGTAGTATGCGACGCGCTCGCTGGCAGCTTCTGGGGAAAAATTTTGCACCGGCAAATTACCCCAAACCGGTTTAGGCCATGCTGGGTCTGTTTCAAATCGTGCAATCACATGCACATGCAACTGCGGCACGATGTTGCCGAGTGCAGCGATATTTATTTTTGTGGGATTTATTTCGGCCTGCAGGACTCTGCTCGTACGGTCGATTTCGTCGAGCAAACGAATTTGATTTTCGCGCGAAAGGTCGGTAATTTCTTTGAGTCCATTCAAACGAGGCACGAGTACAAGCCACGGTACAGCCGTCTGGTTCATTAAGAGTACGCGGCAGAGCGGTAACTCCGCCACAAAAAACGTATCGTTTGCGAGTTGCGAATGTAAGATAAAATCTTCGCTCATGCGTACGCCGTAAGATCGGAAAATTTTTCGAGCCTTAGCGTATACTTCGTAATCTCGCCCGGCGGCGCATGCCCATAAGCGCACCACGCGAAATCGCAACCGATCGCGTCGGCGGCATCGGCATCGCTCAAACGGTCGCCGACCATGAGAATCTCGCGCGGTAGAATACCGCGCGCGACGTATGCGCGTAAAATGTCGCTCTTTGAAAAAATTATTTTTGCGTCGATGTATGTGGGGTACTGAACGTACTGCAAAATATTCAAATACTTTAAGATCGCATCGATATAGGGTTGCCTTCCGTTCGAAGCGACAAGAATTTTTGCGTCGCGCGCAAGTAGCGCCTCGACGGTTGCGCGCACGTCCGCGTAATATTCGCCTTCGCCTTTCGCGATGCGCTCGCAGAGCAGCACGAGCACCGAATCGGAAATTGTATCGCGCTCGCTTTCGGTGAGTTCTGGAAAAAGATTTTGAAAAATAGTTTTGACGGGTTTGCCAATTTCGAGCATAATGCGCGGCTGATCGGGAATCGCAAAATTCTTACCCGATGTGCGGCAAAAATTCTCTATCGCCTCGCGGTATGTGGGGTAGATAATCGACTCGGAAGAAAAAATCGTACCGTCGATATCCAACGCGAAATATTTATATTTCATTTGACGAAGAACGTGGCCCGCGCGGTCTCAATTTTTTTGTTTATATTGCAGCGGCACTTCGATTGCGTAACCGACATTTTGGCCGTTCACGACATGCGGCGGGCAACGCTTTGCGCCAAACGCGCGGCTGCCTGCGGCGATAAACGCCTTGCGCATCGCGGGCAAGATATCTTCGGCGACTTCTTGCGGAAACTCGACCGAGAGCGGTGAAACCGAGCGCACTTTGCCGTACTTATCGACAATGAGCCGCACTGTGACAACCGCTTGGCGCACGTGAGGCTTTGCTTCTGACGGAAAATTCGCCGAAGCGCATATGGCGACGTTGGGGATTTCTTCGTTGGTCGAGAGTTTCACGGGCGGCGCCGTATCGACTTCTTCGACGACGGGTTTTGTCTCGACGGCTTTACCGGGTTCGGGTTTGCTCGGAGCGGGTATGCTGGTCGCGGTATTCGTTTTTGGAGCGTCTTTCTTCTTTTCAGCCAACGGGTTGCTGATTTTACCCTGAGCGATGTCGGTGCGCAATTCGCTCACCATTTGCGAACCGCACGGATTTAAGAATAGTATGATGGCGATAGCGATAAGAATCGAGACAGTAACGACTGTCCAGCGAGTGCGACGCGACATGGGGTTTTATTTATGAAACGAGCTTAATTGTAAAGCTCATAACTCAAGGGAACTTCGAGCTTATACGCTTTCGCTTCGCCGCCGACAAAAAACTGCGGGCAACGACGACCCTGTAGCGAGGCGCGCGCGGCGTTCATGAAGAGCGATTTCATGCGTGCCTTGAGTTCGGGGGGAAGTTCTTTCTTAAACGCTACGTGCAGCGGTCGCGCTTCGCGCACGAGACCCGTCTTGTCGACGGTGATTTGAATGGGCACGAGCGCTTCTTCGACAAATTGTTTCGCCTCGGCGGGAAAATTGCGCAGCGCGCAGCGCGCAATGTTGGGCGCACCACCGCCAGCGCCCGAACCTTCGACGTCTAAATCGACGACGCCTTCGCCGTCGATCGAACCGCCCGCTTCGTTTGCGGGGAGCGTCGTTTCTGTTTTTTTTTCTTTGACGAATTGGTTGCCGAAGACTTCGTCGATTTCGATAACCTGCTCGTGGCGCGCGCGCGGCTTAAAGTCGCCCAAGTCGATCGACGCCGAAGCAAAGGGTATTTCGCTGGCGTTGCCCTGCCAACTCGTTGAGATATAAATTGCCGCTTCGGCGAGTAGACCTAATGCACCGATGAAGAAGAGAAATTTCTTTTTCTTTGTATCGCTCTTTTTTGCAAACGAGTTTGTCAACCCTTCGAAAACGTGTTCGCCGGTTGAGAGAGTAATCCCCCGCATCTACGCGCCTTTTTTCTTGAAGCCTTTTTTATCGGGCGGGCAGGTTGTGCACTCGGCATAAATCGTGAGGTGGTGCTCTTTCATACGAAAGCCGTTTTTCAACGTAATTTTTTCTTTGAGCGATTCGAGTCCCTGGTCGGAGAACTCGATAATTTTACCGCAATCGATGCAGACAATGTGGTCGTGGTGTTCGTGGCCCGGCGTGTGCTCGTAAAATTTATAGTCTTTACCGAAATCGTGCTCTTCGATGAGCTTCAACTCGAGCATCATCTGTATGACGCGGTAGGCCGTCGCCTGCGAGACTTTCTTGCCCTGTTCGCGAAAATTAGAAACCAGCGCATCGACGGTAAAATGTTCGTGTGTGCGGAAAATCCATTCGGCGATTTCGTCGCGCTGCGGCGTGGATTTATAATGGTTCTGTTGCATGCGTTCTTTCAGAAGAGACATTTCGCGAGAGATGTTAGCCGAACGCTGTTCCATAGGTGAGCGGAGTGTTTGAAAAGGAGTCGTCAAGCGTTATTGCAATGATTATTTGGCCGATGAAGTTTCCCAAAATGAATGCGTTTGGCAGGTCGTTACTGTTTGCGGCGATATGCGGTGCGCTCTATGGTATTCTATCGCAACTTGTTGCGCGCAAATTTGTGAAAGACTCGCAGCCGATTATGGCTTCGTACATGGTTATGTCGTTGGCGTACGTGTTTGTTTTGCCCGCCGTTATCGGCATGGTGCATGTTTATATTCGTAGTCGCGATCGACTGCTTACTTATGTTGCCGCGATTTTTGAGCCGATGATCCCCGCGACGCTTTGTCTCGTTTTTTCGATGCTTGTGCACTGGGAAGGATTGATCTGTCTCATCTTGGCTATTCCCGTAATGTTGTTTCTCGCGGCGCTCGGCGGATTAACCATGCGGATTATTCTCAAATTTCGCGGTAAGCATCTTGTCTTTGCCACGTTTGTCTTTTTGCCGATACCGCTATCTTTCGCCGAACAAAAGATTCCCCTGCCGCAAGAAATGCAGATCGTTAAAAACTCGATTGTCATTCGCGCAGACGCGAACAAAGTTTGGCAGAAAATTGTGCGCGTCGAAAAAATTACCGAGCCGCAGAATAGTTTCTTTTTTACTATGGGCTTTCCGAAACCGATCGAAGCGCTACTGACGCAAGAAGGCGTCGGCGGTACGCGGCTCGCCACATTCGAGCGCGGGTTGCAATTCGTCGAGCGCGTCACCGAATGGCAAGCGAACAAGAAACTTGCTTTTTCGATTCAGGCCGATCCGCAGGCGACTCCCTTGACAACGCTCGACGAACACGTCACCGTGGGCGGCGCGTTCTTCGATGTGCTCTCGGGCACGTACGAAATCGAACCGGTTTCATCTAACGAGGTGAGGTTGGTCCTCTATAGTCGGCATCGTCTCTCGACACATTTTAATTTTTACGCGCGTATCTGGAGTCGCTATCTGATGAGCGAAATTCAAGAAAATATTTTACGGGTGATTAAAACGCGCTCAGAGGGTTAACTGATTATCTTCGGGTAAAAAGAGCTTAATCGCGACGGCGCCGATGGTTTTTGTCGATGCCGCGTCGATTGCGCCGCCGACGATACCACCCGCGATCGGAACCAATTTCGCGAGTTGTGTAGTCCCCACGAGCCCAATTTTACCGGCGAGGCGCGTTGCGACACCGCCTGCAAGTTTTTTGACGGCGGCTTCGCTCATCTTGTTCACGGCAGAGCGCGCCAAATGTTCGCCGAATTTGATGCCGACGTCTTTGAGGGCGTCGGTCGCCGCCGAGCCCAAGAGGCTTGCGAATATCAGCGTGCGTACTTTGTCCGAGGCGACGTCGTGCCCGGCCATGATTGCGATGGCGGCAATCATGCGTACTTGAAAATAGAGAACGCTCGAAATATTGGCGGGAATCGAAATCGGCAACGTTGCGACGCCACCCAAATTGGTGACGAAGCCCGACGTCGCCGATTTTGCCGTTTGCCAGCGCACGAGATCGTGTGCGGCGCGGCGCGCGTTGTGATCGTTGTCTTCAAGGTACTCGCGCGCTAAATCTTCGACAGGTGCAAAAATACCAAAGCCGTTCAAGACTTTGCCATAGGTATCGTCTAAGATTCTTTGCGCGGTACTTGCCGCCGCTACTTGCGGGACACTTGTCGAAGTGGCGTCGGTCATTTTGTCGGCGCGCTATTCAGAATCGTCGTCGTTCGATTTTTTATTTTTTCTGCGCTGCTTTTTAGCCTTTGAATTGTCGTCGTCTTGCATCTTTTGGCGATGCTTTTTCATCATTTGCTGGCGTGCAGCTTTCATTTCGTCGCCAGTCACGAAGCCGTCTTTGTCGGCGTCCATTTCGGCAAAGCGCTTGTCGTGAAAGTCTTGCCATTCTTGTTTCGAGATTTTACCGTCTTTGTCGGTATCCATATATTGAATCATTTGCGCAGGGCTGTGCATATTTCCCATGCCTTTTTTACCATGGCGACGGTGCTCGTCGTCGGCAGAAAGTGCATATACGCTTACGAGTGCGCAAACTAAAATAAATCCTAATTTTTTCATAATGTTCATAGTATATATGGCGCACTTCTGCCAGACCACTAAAATTTCATTTTGATTGACACCCTGTCATTTCCATTGCGCATTGCACTATATTCCAGTGTGGCGTAGCGCCGACCTCTGTGTGCCGCACAATTTTAAGGACAGTATGAAAATTATTAAACGTTATGCTAATCGTCGTTTGTACGACCCCGAAACATCGCGCACCATTACCTTAGACGAAGTTGCACAATACGTGCGCGACGGCATCGATATTAAAGTTATCGATAACACGAACGGCGAAGATATTACGCGCAAGGTTTTAGGGCAAACCTTTCTTAAGCTCAACGATACCGATAGAGTGGGCAATCCTGTTTTACAAAATCAGATGCTCAAACTTTTGATTCGCGAAAGTAAAGACGGAGTGCTTGAAGTACTGAAAAAGCTCGTGCTTGCAGGCGTTGGTATGACGCAGAGTACCTCAGAAGAGCGCAAGACATTGCTCGAGATGATGATTAATCCATCCGAAGCGCACGAACAAGAGCAGCGCGCGTTCTTGAAAGGGCTTGCCGATAAGGGCCAACAAGAGGCCGACCGCGTGTTACAAAATATTTCGGGCTTGGTCTCGAACATATCGCAATCGATTCAAGACAATATGGTGTCGGTACTCGACCCGAACGAACGCGCGCGCAAGCTCGATAGCCTCTTAGGCCAAATCGAAACAATTCAAAAATCGATCAGTAAGTTTAGCAAGTCCGAAAAAAGTAGCGCAAAGGTCGGTTAAGAATCTATGTCGGTGGTCATTCCACCTCCTCGACGCAGCATAGCCAAAAAATTTTTGCCGACGCTTGCCGGGCTTCTGGCAGTCGCGGCGGTCATTGCATTCTTAGTCGTTCGCTTTGGCGATACGCCGATAGAGCGCGCCGAAAAACTTTTTGTGAAGCGCGATCTCAAAGAGTTGCGCGCGTATGCCGCGCAACGCCTCGAAAAAGGCGATACGAATCCGTTGCTCTATAGTTATTATGCGGTTGCCGAGTTCAGTACCAACGCCAAAAGTAATTTGTCGGGGCTTTTGAGTAACATTCGCGCTGTCGATGCACGCCCCGTCTTTCGTCGCGATGCGTTGCGCCGCATTGTCGAGGTCGGCAACAAGGCTCGCGCGGGAGAAATAATTTTTGCGGCGCTCAATCTTGAAGAGTTGCTCGACGCTGAAATGAAGTCGCTGGCACACACGCTACTCGCGTCCGATGCGCCGCTCACGACAGCCGATGGCGCATTGAGCGAACTCTTAAAAATTTTTCCCGAGACAGAAAGGCGCGTAGGCGCAAAGCAGTTACAGTTTCGTTCGGCTCCTTCGACCGAGAGCGAAGTATTACGCCGACTGGGCGACGGCGAGAGTTTGCTCTTGCGTGCGACGGGCCCGTCGGTCACCGTCTCGGGAAAGCGCGGGCATTGGGCGTTCGTTGTCGACGCACAGTGGATTTCTGGTTGGGTTTTCGACGCTTATCTAAAGCACGCACCGTCAGAATAGTGCGTCGCACTATTCTGACGGTGCGTGGAAATTTTTTGCTTGCCGCCGCTTGCGCCACACCGTGTGTACACTATGCATCCGATGACTCGTCTCATGCAAGAGCGCAAAAAGCAAAAGAACTATTTGTTTATGCCTTATATTGCATACGGCGACCCCGATAGTAAGATCACCTACGAAATTATTTGCAAAATGGTCGAAGGCGGCGCATCGACCGTCGAAATCGGGTTGCCTTTCACCGACCCGGTCGCCGACGGCCCGACGCTCGAACGCGCATTTCGCCGTTCGCTCAAGCACGAGTTCAAAATGGCGGATGTATTGGCGATGCTGCAAAAGCTCCACCGTAAATACCCGACTTTTCCGTTTACGATCATGAGCTATGCGAATCTTTTTTTCCAGGCGGGCTTCAAGAACTTACTCGAAAAATTTTACGACTTCGGCGTGAATGCGGTCATTATTCCAGATATCCCCTTCGACGAAAAAAAATATATTATCGAGCGCGAGAATCTGGGCGATGTCTTGACGCGCATCGCGTGGATCGATTTAATCACGCCCACGACGCCGACAAAGCGCATGCAAGAAATTGTGCGCGACGCGAACGGTTTTATTTATCTGGTTTCGTATCGCGGCGTCACCGGGCAGAAAAATTTTAATCTGAAGCCGCTGAAGCCGCTCATTAAGGCGATTCGCAAAGCGACGCGCGTACCGCTCATTGTCGGTTTTGGTATCAAAGATAAAATTCAGGCGGGCGAAGCGGTGCGCTACGCCGACGGTTTTATTATGGGGTCGGTCTTTCATGAAATGATCGAGCACAACATGGAGCGTGCGCCCGCGATACCGCACGAGATAGGCTGGGCGCTGCCGAATATGCTGCCGTAGGCAACGTGCTCGACACGCTGAATTGAATCTCTAAGTTTGCGGCATGGCATTGCAACAGTTCTCGCTTTCGACGCGCGAAATCGACGTCCATATTTTTACCGCAGATACCGAGAAGCGGCCAGCCGTCATATTTCTGCCCGATCTTGTCGGCGTCGTCGATTCGCAGCTCGAATCGGCGCGCCTCATGGCGCTCGAAGGGTTGCATGTTTTCGTGCCCGATCTCTTTAGCCATGAGGGCGCAATGCTGTGGTGCATCCGCATGTTTTTCGATATGGCTTTCGTCACGAATAAAGCCGATAACCCCGGCGTGAAAGAAGTTTTCGAACTCGTAGAACATATCAAGCAGTTGCCCTACGTCGATGCGTCGCGCCTCGGTTTTATCGGGCAATGCCTCACGGGTGGCTTTGCGCTACACGCGGCGCTGCGCGACGATATCAAAGCGCCGGTGGTTTTTCACCACAGTTTCGGGCTCACGGGTAGCGGCATGCCCGAAGCCGCGGCGCGTTCGGTGTGCAAGCCAGTGCAGGGGCATTTTGTCACGATCGACCCGATGTGCCCCAGGTCGCGTGTCGACGAACTCAAAGAACAACTCGGCGGGTACTTAGAGACCAACTATTACGATTGGTTGCCGCACGGCATACCGCACTTTTTTCGTCGCACTGACGAAGGCCGCCGCGCGTACATCAACATGATGCGCTTCTTAAAAATGCAGTTAGCGTAAGTTTAATCGATAATGAGTTTGCGCCCGGTGAGCGTCAAATGCCGATCGGTCGACCAATTTTTCCACTTCGCATTTTTTTTCAAAAGATAGAGGCCGCAGGCGTCGGCCATTGTTAATTGTTGATCGGAAAACTTGCGCAGCACCCCCGTCGCCGCAGCCATCAATTCTGCGTCTGCGGGGATAACTGTGAGTATGTTGAGCGTCTCGATGAAAGTCAGAAATTCTAACGCACGGTAGCTGTCGAAGCGGCGCAAGAACCAACCGTGCGTTTCGACGATG
>JAFEGD010000088.1 GCA_018240245.1 Spirochaetota bacterium
TAGTTACTACGACCGCCTCATCATCGACATGGCGAGTCGCGACGTGAAAAAACCAGAACCATACCTCGGCCGCGACGGGGTGATCATTGTGCGTATCTACAACGTCGGGCGCGCACTCGAAAAAGTACATCTCGTCGATGTCAATTGGAAAGTCGAAAACGATCTGCGCACGAAACTTTTGGGCGAGGTTTACGAATTAGACGTACGCGCATCGCGCGAAAAACTAAAAATACAATTTAACGACAGCGTAATTCGGCACCTGAAATAATTGCGCTTGTACCGCTGGCGCCGCTATGCTCTGCCAACGGGTTCGTACTATTCGCTCGTTGAGCTTGTCGCAACAGTCGGTGTTATGATTACCGCTCGCTGAGCTTGTCGAAGCGCGCGGTAATACGATTAACGCTTGCTGAACTGGGTCGCGCGGCGGGCTTTATGCAAGCCGTACTTCTTGCGCTCGACCATGCGCGGGTCGCGTGTAAAGAGACCGGCCGCTTTGAGCTTGGCGTGTGCTGTGTTATCGTTGCGGTCGATGCTACGCGCGATACCGAGCGCAACCGCATGCGCTTGGCCCATGATACCGCCGCCGTGTACCGTAGCGTTCACGTCGAATTGGCCGGCTTTTTCGGCAACTGCAAAGGGGCGTAATACCGCCGCGCGTAAATCGGCGCGTGTAAAATATTCGTTAATGTCACGCTTATTGATAGTGATTTTTCCCGAACCCGATTTAAGCGCAACGCGCGCGATCGATGTTTTGCGACGGCCGACAAACTGGTCTGTCGTTTTGCGCTCGCGTTTCGATTGGGCTTTGCCTTCGACGGGTTTTTTGAGGACTGCTTTGCGGCGAGTCATCGACTCGGCGAGCGATGTCGAAAGTTCTACTTTGCGGCCTTCTGGGCGACCTTCGGGACGTTCTTGTTGTCTTTCCATTTTTAATCCTTAGACGGCTTTCGGCTGTTGGCCTTTGAGTTCGTGTTCGGTGCCCGCAAAAACGCGCACGCGCGTTAAGAGTTTACGGCCATATTTTGTCTTGGGGAGCATGCCCTTTACCGTCAATAACACCGCTTGATCGGGTGCGATTTCCATTTGTTTTTTATAGGGGCGTGTTTTCATACCGCCGTAATAGCGGCTGTGCCAGATATATTCTTTCTCGTCGGCTTTTTTGCCGGAGAGTTTAACGTGCGAAGCGTTAATGACGACGACGTGATCGCCGACGAGTTGGCCCGGTTGATAATTGACTTTGTTTTTACCCATGAGTAAAGTCGCAATTTGCGTGCTCACGCGGCCTAGGATTTTGTCTTTCGCGTCGACAAGTACCCAGTTATGTGTTAATTCAGCGCGTTTCGGAAAATGCGAGCGCTGCCCTTTAAGAGCGTCCATCGCGTCAAAAACGGCAATTCAGATACACCGTCGAGTAAAAAGAGAGGGCATCGCCTCAGCACGAGCTGGGCGATGCTTTTACTTGCCAGTAGCAGTAACATACTCAATCCCCCCGAATATGCATATTTTTATTACAGGTGCCGCCAATGGCATTGGCGAAGCGACGATCGACGCGCTTTTAGAGAAATTTTCGTCGGCAATTTTTACCATCGTCGATAAAA
The DNA here is from genome assembly GCA_018240245.1 of Spirochaetota bacterium. Taxonomy (GTDB): domain Bacteria; phylum Spirochaetota; class Leptospiria; order Turneriellales; family Turneriellaceae; genus Turneriella. The sequence continues at coordinate 1,599 of JAFEGD010000088.1, forward strand.
ACGAGCGCGCCTTGCAGCAGGTTTGCGAGAAGCTCACCCGGCGTGGCGTCAAAAACCACGGTATCGCCTGCGACCTCACTGAAATCGAGGGTCTACCCGACGTCGTGCGCCGCTCGCGTGCGGCGCTGGGCGAGATCGACCTCTTGGTCAACAACGCCGGAGTTATGATCGTCGAAGATTTTTCGACGATGCCATGGCAGCGCGGTAAAATGATGCTCGACATTCATTTTACCGCGCCGATGCGGCTGATTTCTGAGATTCTGCCGGCGATGCTCGCGCGCGGTGCGGGTGGCATTATCAACGTCGCGAGCATGGCGGGTAAGGCGCTGTTGCCGGGGTGTACATGGTATGGCGCGTCGAAAGCGGCGATCGGGCATGCCTCTGAAATCTTGCAGGGCGAAGTTAAAGACAAGGGCATTCATGTGCTCACGGTTTACCCCGGCCCCATCAGCACCGACCTCGAACGCAGCGCACGCGCGGGCTACGAAGAAAATTGGGTTTCGCGCTTCACGCCCGTCGGTCGCCGCGAAGAACTCGCCCGGCGTATTGTGAAAGCGTATTTGGCGAAAGACACGGTTCTCGCCTACCCGGGGATTTACGACTCGGCACGACACTTTCATTCTATTGCGGGCTGGGTCGTGCAGACCTTCGCACCGCGAACGAAAGGTCGGTAATATTTTTGCATTTCCCATGACAGCGCAGTCGCATGGATAAAATTGGTTATCTGTGAAAACTGACAGGCTACAACCCTACCTCGCCAGCAAAGTCGGCGCTGCCACGCAAATTACGGAGTTTCGCCAGTTATCGGGCGGTGCCTGCCAAGATAATTATCTTGTGCGACTCGCTCACGATAGCAAAGAAGAAGAGTTGGTGTTGCGTACCGATAAGGGCGCCTCGCTCATGGGCAGCCTTTCGCGCGCTCAAGAATATCAAGTGATCGAACAGGCGGTCGCGGCGGGGGTTTTGACGCCGGCGGTGAAATGGTTGAGCGAAGATACCGCAATCGTCGGTCACCCGTTTTATTTTATGCAGAAGATTGCGGGTACCGCGAACCCGCGCGAAATTCTCAAAAACAAAAAAGTCGATTTCAAACGTCTCGCACACGACACAGCGACGAACCTCGCAAAGATTCATAGCTGCACTTCGACGTCGCCCAATGCCTCATTAGCGTTTCTCGATCGCGGTTGCAAAGCGCACACGCAAGACGTTGCACTCACGGCGGTGAGCGATTGCCGGCGCATGCTCGACGATCTGCCTGCGGGCTACCCGGCGCTCGAACTCTGCCTCAACTGGGCCGAGGCGAACGCGCCTGCAAGCGACGCGCTTGTGCTCTGCCATGGTGATTTTCGCATGGGAAATTTCATGCTCGCACTCGGCGACGCGGGCGCGCCAGCCCGACAAAGCGGGAGCGAAGCTCCCACTTTGTCGGGAATATTAGACTGGGAATTTGCGCACTGGGGCGACCGTCACGAAGACGTGGGCTATCTGCGCATGCGCGATTGGCGCTTCGGTAAAGTGAAAAACGAAATCGGCGGTTTTGCCGCACCCGACGATTTTTATGCGCCGTATGAAGCGGCCAGCGGCGTAAAACTCGATCGTGAAAAAATTCGTTTTTGGGAAATCATGGGCAACATTCGTTGGGCGATCGGCGCGGCGATGCAGGGCGAGCGCCATCTTTCGGGTAAAGACAAAGGCATCGAATTCGCCTCGATCGGTCGCCGCGTCGGCGAGATGGAGTTCGAAGCGATGCGACTTATCGAAGGAGTGGGCTGATGCAATACCGTCCCGAACATACCGATTTGCTCGAAGCGATTCAAGAGTTTTTACTCAAAGATATTTTACCGTTTGTCAAAGAAGAAGATATGCTCGCGTACAAGACGCTTGTCTCGTGGAACATGCTCGGCGTCGTCGCGCGTGAACTCAAGAATGCGCGTCCACTCTTAGAAGAAGATACGCGCGCACTCGCTCGAATCGTCGGCACAGAAGTTAATCCCACTGGTTTGGGCGATCGCGAACTCTGGCAAAGCGCGCAGCGTCTGTCGAAAACGGCGGCACAAAAGTTGCGCGCGAGCAAAGCGCTGCCCGGTAGCGCCGAGTGGGCGGCGGTGAAAGAAATCGTGAAACACAATTTGCAGATTGCAAACCCGCGCTTTGGTGCGGAGTGATTTTCAGAAAAGACTTTACAACCGTCGCGATTGGATTTTACGAGAGTCATGCATCAATTTCATATCGAATTTGATCGAGAAGCAGACGGTAGATTTATTGCCGAAGCAGCCGAGTTACCCGGTGTCATGGCCTATGGCGCGACAAAAGAAGAGGCGCTGGCGGTTTGCGAGGCGTTAGCGCTGCGCGTGATTGCCGACCGCTTAGAAAATGGCGAAGTTGCCGCTCACTCTCTGGAAATCTCAGTCACTGCATAATGACAGATTGGCCGACGACAAAGGCGAAGCGAGTTTTGGCAGCTTTGCTTAGAAGCGGATGGCAGATCAGACGCCAAACTGGTTCGCATAAGATTCTCGTAAAGCAAGGTTGCCCGGAATATGTATTCGCTTTCCACGAGGGTGTTGAGATTGGGCCGATTATGCTAAAGAAAATTGGCAAGCATACGGGACTTAAGCCAGAAGATCTATGATTGAATTATTATTGGTAAGACATGGCCAAGCCGACAGCGCGGGCGACAATTACGACCAACTCACCGCAATCGGGTACGAGCAAGCGCGCCGCGTCGGCGAATGGCTTGTCACGCATGGCTATACTTTCTCGCGCGCACTGCACGGCGGCTTGCAACGACAAGAGCAGACACTCGCCGCAATTCGCGAAGCGTACGAGCGCCACGGCGCGGCATTTCCCGAAATCGCGACAGACGCGGCGTTTCGCGAATTCGATATCGCGATCTGGAACCATCTCGCGCGTCGCTTGCGGCACGGCCACGCCGAATTTCACGCGCTCTTGAAGGCGTGGAACGTCGCACGGCGCGAGAATGCGGTAAATAAAGGCGATATTTTTAAGCGACTGACGGGCATTATCCTGGGGGAGTGGGTAAAGCTGGGCGACAGCTTTACCGAGGCAGAGAGTTTTCCCGCCTTTAGGGCTCGGGTTTTGTCTGCTATGGAAATCCATAGCCACGGCGCGAGTGGTGCCTTGGATGCCGAAAACCACACGACGCTCGCCGTCACTTCGGGCGGGCCGATTGCGCTCATTACCGGACATGCGCTGGGACTCGACCTCAAACGCACGCTCGGCCTCATGCGTCGCATCGCGAATACCTCGATTCACCGCTTGCTGTTTGAGCGGGGTGAGTGGGATACCGTCGCGTTCAATATGCTGCCACATATGTCTAAAGAAGCAATAACCTTGGTCTAAACGAAATCTTGTAATAGTTATTACAAAACTATAAAAAAAATATAGTTTTATGCTCGACAAGATATTTAGCTCTTTTATTCTCTATTAGGCTGTGGCTTGGCTGCCGTTTACGCATCCGCGCCACAAGCAGGAGGAACAATGAAATTCAATAAATTAACCGTGAATGCAAACGCTACCCAATGGAACGCCATCGCAGAAAAATATGTCAACGCAGCGGTGCGCGGCGTCGACAGAGCGTTCGGCGCCGTGGGTTTAGGCGGTCGCAAAGCAGATTATGACGACGAACATTACGAGTTTATCGGTGGCGCGAACGACGAACTGCGCAAAAAGCACTACGACAAGAGTCTGCGGCTTTTGTGGAAAGCCGAAAAGCACGCCGCATGGTCGACGTTCGACGATTGTTCTAAAGAAGAAGAATTATTGCTAAAGATGGCAGATCAAACCATGAACGCCAACGAACGCCAAGAGCTGAGCCGCATGCAATCCGCAGAATATAAAGCGCTGCTCAACCGCGAGTATACGCCCGCGCAGAAACAAGCGCTCGTGAATATTCTTGCGCTTATCGGTCACGGCGAAGCGTATGCGTGGCTCGTCTCGAACGAGGTCTTGCGCGATGTGAAAAGCACGGGCGCCAAAGCCGCGCTGACGATGCAAGTTCTCGAAGAAGCGAAACATTTTGTCGTGCTGCGCGAGCTGATCCAAGCGTTCGAGATGCCGATTCCGCGTTTGCCGGTGTGGGAATACATGATTCTCGAAGGCACGCTCAAATCGACCGGACTCGAAAAATTTTTCGGCATGAACGTTTTGGTCGAAGGCGTCGCACTCTCGATCTTTGGCGCGCTGAGCAAGTTTCCGGGGCTCGAAATTCTCGAAATGTTTCATCTCGACGAATCGCGTCACTGCGCGTTACCGACGAATTATTTGAAGACCGCGCCTCTAACATGGTGGGAAAGAAACAACCCGGTATCGATGACCAAACGTTTCCTTTTGATTCTGCCCGCGATTCCACTCGCGTTCAAAATGGAACCCGACTTCGCCGAACTCGGCATCGACGTGTTCGATTTCGGCGGCTCGCTCGTGCGCAAGGTGATTAACCTCGCGTACCGCGTCGGCTTTCATTTGCCGCTGCCGCAAGATAACATGAAAGATTTTATCAATTTCTTATTCAACGTCTATTGCAGCGCGACGCGCGAAGACCATAAGTTCCAGAGTTTTCTCGAGCGCGAGGCGACGCTGGGCGAAAAAGAACTCGCGGTCGAACGCGAAGTATTTCAACTCGCATCCGCTTAAGCAACGTTTAGCAACTCGCGCTCTCGGCGTGGGTTGCTAAACTGTTTTTCAAAGCGGCAACCGCCGTAGCGGGCGACTGTGTGCGTCCCTCTTCGCTCAAGAAGCGCCGCACCGCACGCGCGCCGGGCACGCCGCGCCAGACATTCAGCATCGTCGCAAAAAAACGCGCCGCCGACAAATCGGGTTTTTCGTAGCGCGCTGCGTACTCGGCCATGCGCTCCATGATCCCGACACGATAGCCGAAGCTTGGCACTTCTGAACGCTCGCTGAAAAATAACGGGTCTTCGTGCGCCGGTCGCCCAATCATCACGCGATCGACGCGCGCGAGGTGATGCACGATTGCGGCATGCGTGCGGATGCCCCCGTTAATCTCTAGCGGCAATTGCGGAAATTTATTTTTCAACCGATAAACAATTTCATAATCGAGCGGCGGTATCTCGCGATTTTGTTTCGGAGAAAAACCGCCTAAACTAGCGGTGCGCGCGTGTACGGTCACGCTCGCTGCACCCGCTTGGGTAACTGTTTCGATAAATTGGATTAACTTCTCTTCGGATTCTTCGCCCGTGATGCCGAGGCGGCATTTGACACTGACCGGAATTTTGACGCGCGCGCGTAACGCCGCGACAATGTCGGCGACGCGCTCGGGCGTACGCATGAGACAGACGCCAAAATTACCGTTTTCGACGCGCTCCGAAGGGCAGCCGCAATTAACGTCGAGCATGTCGTAGCCAAAATCTTCGCCGATTGTGCCGGCTTCGGCGAGCATGTGCGCATCGTCGCCGCCGAGTTGCAGCACGACCGGGTGCTCGCTCTCGTCGAATTTAAGCAAACGTTCGCGGTGTGCGCGAACGCCTATGGGTGTTCTGCCGCTTACGCCGCCCAATACAATCGCCTGCGCAACAATCATCTCGGTATAGAGTTTTACCCGCGCATTGATTAGCCGCATGAAAAACCGAAACCGCCGATCGGTGATATCCATCATCGGCGCGATCGAGATTTTGTCCCAGGGAAAATCCACCACGGTGTTTTGCGTTACGTCTTTCGCTTCGCTTTTGTTTTCTTTTTCGGAGCCTTTTTGCTACGCGTCGCAGGCGTCGTACCGAAGAGTAAAGTCTCAACCTCGCCATAATGCTTGCAAGGGAAAATTTGCATCCCCTTTTTGAGCTCTTTGGGTAGCTCTTCATAATCGCGCAAATTATCGTGCGGAAAAATCACTTTATGAATACCGACGCGGCGCGCCGCGACGATTTTTTCGCGCAGACCGCCGATCGGCAACACTTCGCCGGTGAGACGAATCTCGCCGGTCATCGCATAACCCGGCTTAATTTTTTTATTGCGCAAGAGCGACAAGAGCGCGGTCGTAATTGTCACCCCCGCCGAGGGGCCGTCTTTCGGCGTCGCGCCGTCGGGCACGTGGATATGAATATCGTTCTTCGTCCAAAATTTTTCGTCGGTTTCAAGCGAGCGCGCGTACGTGACGGCGATGTCGGCGCTCTCGTGCATGACTTTGCCGATCTGCCCGGTAAATTTGACGCGCCCGCGGCCGGGGTAACGCCGCGACTCGATCGTGAGCGTCGCGCCGCCCATCGACGTGTACGCCAAACCGATCGCGCTGCCGACAGCGAGCGTCGCAAATTCGTCGGCGAGCGTAAAGACGGGTTTACCGAGATATGTTGGAATTTCTTTCGGCGTCAGCGTGCGCGGAAAAGATTTTTTTTCGACGAGCGCCGCCGCTGCCTTGCGATAAAGCTTTTGAATTTCGCGCTCGAGCCGACGCACACCCGCCTCGCGCGCATAGCCGTCGATTAAAAATTTCATCGCTTGCAGGTTGATTGTCGGCGCGTTCTTTTTGGTGAGTCCCGACTCGTGGATTGCTCGCCCAACCAGATATTTTTTTGCGATTTCGAGTTTTTCTTCGAGAATATAACCGGGCAGGCGAATAATTTCCATGCGGTCGATCAGCGGCTCGGGAATCGATTCGAGCGTGTTCGCCGTGGTGATAAACGTCACTTGCGAGAGATCGAACGGCAGATCGAGAAAGTGATCGCGAAAATCGGAGTTTTGCTGCGGGTCTAAAACCTCTAGCAGCGCCGACGCGGGGTCGCCGTGGTACGAGCGCCCGAGCTTGTCGATTTCATCGAGCATGAGCACCATGTCTTTTGCTTTTGTCGTCTTCAGGCCTTGGATAATTTTACCCGGCATCGCGCCGATATACGTGCGGCGATGGCCTTTGATTTCGGCTTCGTCGCGCATGCCGCCTAACGAGAAGCGAAAGAATTTTTTCTTCATTGCCTCGGCGATCGAACGGCCGAGTGAGGTTTTACCGACGCCCGGCGGCCCGACAAGGCAGATAATCGCACCCTTGACGTCTTTCTTGAGCGAACGCACCGCGAGGTATTCAAGAATGCGCGTTTTTACGTCGTGCAAGCCGAAATGATCGCGGTTTAAGATTTGGCGCGCATAGCCGATATTGATGTCGTCGACCGACTGCACGTTCCACGGGAGATCGAGCAGCGTATCGAGATAATTGCGAATGACGGTGTATTCGTGAGAATTCGGTTCGATGTAATCGAGCTTCGAGCATTCGTCGAGCGCCTTCTCGTTCGCTTCGGCGGGCAATTTTGCGGCTTCGATTTTTTGTCGATACCCGTCGCCGTCTTTGTCTTTCGTTTCGGGGCCGCGCAATTCGGTTTTGATCGCTTTGAGCTGTTCGCGCAAATAATATTCGCGTTGGTTCGTCTCGACGCCCTGGTTCACGCGCCCTTGAATTTTACGCTGTAGCTTCACGAGATCAAGTTCACGCGCCAAAAATTGCAGCGTGCGTTCGAGGCGGCGGCGCACGTCGAACGTCTCGAGAATTTCTTGAAATTCTTCGCGCTTGAGGTTGAGCACCGTACAAACAAAATCCGCAATTTTGCCGGGTTCTTCGACGTTGATAAGCGTCAACTTCATCTCTTCGGTGAAGTACGGGTTTTCGCCCATCATTTCTTTGGCTTGGTTCAAGACGCTACGCATGAGCGCGTTGAGTTCTTTATCGCGTACCTCTGGCGGCTCGACTTGATATTCGACATGCGCGACGAGATGCGGCTGCGTCTGCACGAAGCCGGTAATTTTGAAACGCTCGAGCGAATTTACCAAAAGATGCATGCCACCTTCAGGGAGGTTAATCCGCTTGAGAATTTTTGCCGCCGTACCGACTTTGAATAGCTGATCGGCGCTCACCTCGTTTTGTGTGTCGTCGTGTTGCAGTACGAGACCGATATATTGGTTTTGTTTATACACGGTTTCGATCGCTTCGGAGAGCTTACCCTCGGCGATTACGAGTGGCGTTACCATACCGGGAAACACCGGGCGATGGCGCACCGGCAATATGAATAGCTCGGGCGGGAGAAGTTGGTTAATGGGGACAATCAGCGGTTGTTTTTCAGCCACACCTCACAATTTAACGCGAAACAGCGTGAAATTCACTTTTTTAGGTGGATATCGAAAAAATCAGCGGCGTCCCGAATTTTCTCGGAATTAATTTGTCTAAATTAATCTTAATTCTTTGGCACAATTTATTTGATTGTACGTTAATAGATTAACGGCATGGAAGCAACTTCGTTACATGAATAATTTGCTGTAAAAAGCAGTTATTAGTTAGCGAAGTGGATTGACGCCATGTCATGGGATATTTATCCTGTGTGTAACTGGCTGACTGAATAGGTCGGCCAAAAATAAGGAGAACCTATGTTAATACCGTCAAGCGCAGAGATTACCAACCAAGACGTACCGATTGTCATTCAGCTCATTCGAGCGGGCAAAGTTGCTCGCGCGATGCTCGATGCCGAATTTGGAAAAATCGGCCTTTCGTTTCCCTATGGGCGTATCTTAACGACGCTCGAAGAAAAGGGGCCTAAATCGGCGACTGAACTCTGCGTACTCACGATGCGCGAACGCGCAAATATGAGCGTTCTGTTGGGTAAGATGAAAAAAATCGGTTATATCACCGAAACACCGAACCCGCTCGATGCGCGCAGTCAGGTAGTTTCGTTGACCGAAGCGGGTAAGCAAGCCGCGCAAAAATGCCGCAAGATGACCGAAGAGGTCGGCGTTGTGGTGAACGATTTTGTCGACAGCAAGCTCGACGATCCTTCGAAATTTCGGTCAGTCATGGCCGAATTTTTGAATAAGTTCTACAGCATGTACGCTTAAGATTATTGCCGTGTGTGGCATCGTCACACACGGCAAGTTGTTTACGGTTGACGTCCCGAGAGGTCGGCGTTCGGTTTGTCGGCGATTTGCGCTCCTGTCCAGAAAGATGTCACTGCGTTCACGATAATCATGTCTTGCTTATACGGCGCTAATGCGTTACCGCCGTTGTCGTAACCTTGGTAGTTGTTGAGCGTCTTCGCGTAAGCGATTTGAATCTTCGCCAAATTCTTATCGATGTAGAAGTTGAGGCCCGCCCAGAGTTTTGTGATCTGGTTCGACGGGTCGCTCGATAATCCGCTTGTGTTGTAGTGCCCCATCGCGTTGCCAAAGTTGCCTTTCATGAAGTCGTAGCGGATGAGCGGCATGATCCACATACCTTTAGAAATATGGAAATTGCGGCCGAGCGTCGCGGTGACGCCGGTAACGTTTTGCCCCGCCGCTCCGCCGAAATACGAATATTGTGCGTCGAAGTAGAACCCTAAAAGATTACCTTTAACGTCATACGTCTGCGCAAGCAGCGAACACTGCACGCCGGGAGCGCACTGGCCGACCGAATTCGTACCGCTTGTGTTCGACGACAGCGTAATCGGCATCGGAACGAACTGAAACGCATTGGTCGCGATTGCGGCACCTGAGAAAGGAGCAACAGTCGGTGCGCGCGTTTGGTATTCGGGGCGAATCGAGTTGGTAATGCGCGTCTCGTTGGTGCCTGCAAGCGCTGCGCCAAAAGAAATCTTGTTTTCGGTCAAAAACATTTCTTCGCCTTCGACCCAACCGACTTCTTTATTGCCGCGCTGCATCGCACCCAACGGGTTGATATTGATGCGCCCATAGAAAAACGGCGAGATCGGTGTCGAGGCATTCGGATTGTTCGTAGTTGCCCCAGAGCTGGTGAGGTTGATCGGCGCATAGAGGTCGACACGCCGGCCGCCGTTGAAATCGCCGCCGCCGCCGCCGCCGGTACCGATCATACCGTAAACGGTCACGTAACGATCGAGTTTCTTATCGAATTCGCGCAGCGGATTAAAATTGATTTGAATGCCGTTGTCGAATTGTTGTAATGCATCGTTGACCATGCCGCGCTCGATATTGACCAGATTTGCCGAACTCACTTGGTATTCGCGCGCAAACGGTTGATTAATCATACCGGCGGTAATCTTGGTTCGCATGAAATCCCACTGGTACCAAAGATTTGCTTCTTGAATCAAGCCGCGATTCGGTGCGACACCGGGGCCGACGTTCATAGCGTTTTCTAAGCGCAGGTGAATGAGCGCTCCCCAGTTTTTACTACCTTGATAGATGGCACCCAACCGCAAACGGCGAAAGTTAAAATCGGGGTTATCGAAGTCGTTGCCGTGCGAGTACGGGCTATCTTGTTGGCCTGTCATTGCGCGAAACATCACGCGGCCAAAAATCGAGAGCTTTTCTTCTTCGGGCTTTGCCGGGCGGTTGGCGTAACCGACGGGAAACACATCGCCCTCATGCGTGAGCGATGGGTCTTCGGCGAGTGCCGAGTGTAGCACGCGGGGGGATGCAGACAGTGTCGTTGGTTGCGCCGTGGGTGCGGCTTTGCCTTCGACTGCAGCTTCGCTTTTCGTGTCATTGGCCGCGCGTTGCGCAGCCTTTTTTGTCGCAGTTTTTTTAGGTTCTGCAAAACTCGGTTCTAGAGAGGCAATCAGTATGGCGGCGGTCATATAACCGAGCCATTGTGCCTTGGATACATACTTTGCTTTCATTTTATCTCCTAAAGCTATTTCTTAGCAAATTTTCTCTCAATTTGCTATTTAGGCAATAGGCTAAATACAATAACGTGTCAATCCTTTTTTAATTAGCTATTCACCGAAATATGCTAAAGAATGAGTGCCTTGCCGTAAGAAAATGAACAAGAGTGTGATTTAAGGTGATTTTCGGGGATTTTTATCGATGCTGGTCCAATTTATGGTTCGGCTTGCTGGCTATGTTTTTCCATAGCTAGCGGTAGAGGCTTCTCGTTAGGCGGTTCTGTAATAGTTATTACATTTTTTCTCTCAGACGGCAGACGGTGTCTTTTGTTTAAGTGACTAGGCGGGAACTCGCGCCAGCGAGTTCCCGCCTAGTCACTTAGCAAGTGCTCAGAAAAACGGTAAATGACTTGACGAGTTGTGCGGCGCACAAAACATGTCCTACAACATTTTTTAGAGAGGGAAACACATGGAACAACAAA
>JAFEGD010000089.1 GCA_018240245.1 Spirochaetota bacterium
CGTGCCGGGAAAATAGTGTTCGAGAATGCGGCGATAACCCGTGCCGCGTTCGTCGGCCTCGAGTTTAGCCCCCCACTGGCACATGCCGACGCCGTGGCCGAAGCCGCGCCCGGTGAGAACGATCGCGTTGCCTTTGCGCGCAACGCCGAAAAATGTCGATTTCACTTTGAGCGCACCGAGCATCGTGCGAAATTTATCGGCGCGCACGAGCTTGGTGCCTTTCGCTGTGACTACTTTGAGCGTCTTAACACGCTTTGACGTGCTGCGCTCGGCAACGGTGACGCTTTTGACCCCGCGCAGCGCGAGGCGGCGGCCGATGTCGGCGTAGTTAATCTTGACCTGCCATTTGTAAACCGGCGCCGATGCGCAATAGGGCGAGCTGCGCGTCGTGAGGTACGGCACCGCTTTGCCCCAGACTTCTTTCGCAGAGGCGAGCGTGCCGCCGCACGACGAGTGAAAGTACGTCTGCGCCAGAGTTGCGCCGTAGTAAAGCACTTCGTTGTGCGTGGCGGCAACCGCGTTACGCGCGCCGCCATCGTTCTTTTTTAATCCGCCGTAAACCTGATAGTTAGTCGTCGTATCGACGTCGTAGGGCTTCGCCGCGCGGTCTTTCATTTTCGTTAAAAGATATGTACGCGAAACAACTGCCTGCGCCTTCAAAGCTTCGGCGTGCCACGTCGGGCTCATTTCGTGGCTCACGACCGAGGTCAAATATTCGTCCATCGAGACGTGGTTGATATAGAGCCATGCACCGTGTTCGCGCCGCGCCTCGAGCGCGCCCGAGTAGCGCTTGCTCTTGAGCACGAAATAATGTGTCGCTTGCAGCACCCCTTCTTCGGTAAAAGTAAACGCACCCGAACCTCGACGCACCGCGCCACTTTTACCGCCGTGGCCGGGCGTAAAGGTGTAGTTGTCGGTCTTTACGGCCAGCGCCTCGCCCGCATAGAGTTTCACGCGCACCATGATGCCACCCGCTGCGTCGTGCGGCACCGCGACCCCCGACTTGTTGCGGTAAATGAGCGAAGAGAAGCGTGTTTTTCCGGTAGGAGTGCACGCGGTGATGAGGGCTAGAGCGCCGATTGCGACTCTACCGAATCGTGCCATACGCGATACATCCGCCGAAAAGTGCATACTCGATTATCGGCAAGACTGCCGTGTGGATTGAGGTCGGGTAGGAGCACAGGCTCGTAGCTAACGCTGGTTGCGCGGGCGTTTAATGGCAAACGTACAACGGCCATGCCCGTCTTGAAATTTTTCGATACGCTCGACATCGCTATCGAGTAATTTTGCAAGGACATTGACGGTAACGTTGCACAGCCCCGGTTGGCGCATTGCGACATTGAGGTACGGGCAATTCGACTCGACGAGGTAAAGGTTGCCGTTTTTTTCGACGACTTCCATGTACGCATCGTCGTCGAGATAGAGCTTTTTCAACGCCTGTATTTTTTTTGCAAAAGATAAATCTTTGAGTTGGGGTTGCCAAAAGCGGACTTTTTTTTCGACCAACACGTCGAAAACTTTGCGCGCTTGTTTGGGTTGTAACGACGTGCCGATCGCTTCGACTAACTGTATCGCGAGTTCGTCGTATTGGCGCGGAAAAAGTTCGTCGCCGGCAGGGGTGAGCGTATACGCTGCGGTCGGCCTGCCCGAGGTTTTACGCCGCAGCATTTGCACTTTGACGTAGCCTTCGGCTTCGAGCGCGAAGAGTTGTTTGCGCACGGCCTCGCGGCTTACCGAAAATTGCCGCGCCAACTCTTGGAGCGTCGCCCCGCTGTGTTTTTTGAGCGCTTGCAATAGCTCGCGTTTCATGGTACCCTGCCGTATTCACAATCGGCGGTTACGCCGACCATGAATAAACTTCGTCTATTTTACGACCGTAAGCACGAGTATCGCAAAACCGGTGACGGCGACGAGTGCGTGTACCGCCATCAAACCGATAGGGATTTCTTTCTTACGCAAACGATACGAGAAGAGCACAAAGCCCCCGAGCGCGCCGACCACTAAAATACCTAACGCGACGCGCAGTTGCCCCGTTGCCTGCGGCGTTAACGCCTCGATCAGCACGATGGCAAGACCCGCAGCGGCGACGAGGCCGTGTACGAGCGCTAACGCGAGCGGCGCTTTCTGCGTGCGTATATGCAACGAAACCAATACCAAGCCGCCGACTGCGGCAACAGCCAAAAGACCAATAGCATAATAAATCATGTTTCCTCCTGAACCTGTAGTTCGAGGGTGGGGTGCGCGAACGGGGGCATCTTGTAAACAAATAAAACAACTAAATAATTGTTTTATTGGGCGGGAGTGGCGTTCCGCAATTGTAGAGACGCGATAAATCGCGTCTCTACAATCACAAATTTTTGAAATTTTCTTTACAAATTGGCACTACCGGGTCAGAAAGTACAATGTCATCTGTCATCTGTCATCTGTCATCTGTCATCAGAAGCGTAATATGCGCTTGCTACACATTCGTTATGGCTGCCTCATTCTTTTAATCGCCATATTTTCATTTGCGTTCGCAGCCTGCCATTCGTGGGGTCACTTTTGGGAAACACCAGCATCGTCAGCCGGTAGTAATGGCGGCGGCGCTGCGGGGACTTTGACCACGATTCGCTTTGCCGACACGGGGCAGACTACGTGCTATAATGCCTCGGCGTCGCAGGCATGCGGCGATCTCGTGAACTTTCCTTACCAAGACGCCGATTTCGCGAACATACCCGCCGCGCGCTCATTCACAGGGCCGACGCAACACCCGACCTACACGAGCGATTACACAACAGCCGACAACGTCACGGGTTTGGTGTGGAGAACCTGCAGCGAAGGTTTATCGGGCGCGGCGTGCGCGACCGGCACTGCGGGTGCATTCACACTCTCGCCCGACACCGCAACGCCGCAGTGTTTGTCGTTAAACGCAGCGAACGGTGGAGCGGGTCGTCCGCTTTGACTTCGGCAGCGTTAACATCGATGCTAAAACGCCCACCACCGACTATGTTCGCTGCGTGGCGACTGGGCCCTGAGCGCAGCCAAACGTTTTTCGCGTGCTGCAGCGAATTCGAGGCAAGCTCGAATCGCCTCTGCCGTCAAGGTGGGAAAATCAGATAGTATGTCGGCTTCGGTCATTCCGCCAGCCAAGTATTTCAACACATCATAGACGGTAATTCGCGTGCCTGCTCGCATGGGGCGTGGACAGAAAGATAGTTCTTGACGACGCAAATGCAGCTGCGTAGCATAATCCATGCCTTGGCAGAAAATCATTACCATCGAACCTGGCAAGCGTAGCGGCAAACCGTGCATTCGAGGTATGCGTATTACTGTTGGCGATGTCCTAGGCTGGTTAGCTTCTGGCATGACGATCGTTGAGATTATCGATGACTTCCCTGAACTTAATGAAACAGATATCCGCGCATGCTTAGCATACGCAGCCGAATCTGAGAGCAGACGCGCTATGCTCTTGACGCATGCTGCTTCTTGATCAAAATCTATCGGATAAAATAGTCGACTCGCTGCAATCAGACTATCCGGGCACGAGGCACGTCAAGCATGTTGGGCTTAATCGAGAGGCTGATGAAAAAATTTGGGATTATGCTCGAAGACAAGGCCTCACTATCGTCACAAATGATGATGATTTTGCGAATTTGTCCGAATACCATGGTTTTCCACCGAAAGTGATTCATCTTGTGGCGGGAAATTTGTCGAGAAAACAGATGCTGAATATTCTCGTAACAAACTCTGTGCAGCTACACCAGTTCATTACATCAAAGACAGAGGGATATTTGGCGCTATCGTAAATGCCTTGCGCTCCGCCGCGCCCGCTCACACCGTGCGGGGGCCGGTCACTTCGGCTCCGCTCAGTGACCTTGGTCTTTTCGCGACAATGCGCGCGCGGTGAGCGCAGTCGAACCGAGCGCAAGCTACGCCGAAGCGCCCTCCACCCCTACAAGCGAAGAAGTCTGTTCCGTAAAATCTGCACAATCCTTGAATCCGTGATTCAGACTGCGGCGACGGCACCGTGACCGACACGAAGAACAACCTCACCTGGCAAAAATGTAGCAATGGACTCAGCGGCGCTACATGCAGTAGTGGCTCGATAGCAGGACCAACTTGGCAAGCGGCATTGCAGTAATGTAAAACACTGTTCGTTGCGTGGCGACGGGGCCGTGAGTCTTCACCTTTTTCTACGAAAAAGGTGAAGAAGAGAAGGGAACTCCTTTACGCCGCCTCGCGGTTGCCGGTTCTGCGGCGATGCCGATGCGCGGTAGCCTTAACTTTCCAGGGGATAAATCCCTCTCGCACCGGGCGGCAATTCTCGCAACGCTCGCGACCGGTACGTCGACGCTCACGAATTATCTCGATGCGAGCGATACGCTGAATACGCTCAAGGCGATGCAGGCGTTGGGGGCGAAGGTGACTCCCATGCCCGCCCCTGACGGGTCGGCGAGCGAGCGCCAGTTTCGTATCGAGTCGCCGGGGCTGAGCGCTTTGAAATCCCCCGCGCAGCCGATCGACTGTGGTAACTCGGGCACGCTCTCGCGACTCATTATCGGTCTTCTCTCTGGTATGGCGGGCGTGACGGCTGTCGTCGACGGCGATGCGAGTTTGCGCAAACGGCCGATGCGGCGCGTGACGGGGCCGCTCGAAAAACTCGGCGCAAAGTTCGAGTGGCTCGGCGCGGCGGATTGTCTGCCGGTGCGAGTTACCGGCGTGAAGCTAAAAGGTATCGAATTTACCGAGACGTTGGGCTCGGCACAAGTGAAATCGGCGGTCATGCTTGCTGCGTTGGCGTCGCAAGTCGCTATAGTTATTCACGAACCGATACCCTCGCGCGACCACACCGAAAATATGCTGCGCTTCGCAGGGGTGGATGTATTGCGGGAGCAGCAGACTATTCGCGTGGCTGCGGGCGCATGCCCGCAGCCACGCGAATACAAAATCTGGGGAGACATCTCTTCTGCCGCATTTTTTGCCGTCGGGGCAAGTCTACTCCCTGAGAGCGAAGTATTGTTTAAGAATGTACTCCTCAACCCGTTTCGCGACCGCTATTTGGCGACGCTTACCGACATGGGTGCTGCGATTGAGATTTTACCGCAGCGCGACGAATGCGGCGAACGCGGGGGCGATGTGCTCGTGCGGCATGCGCCGCTGCACGGCATAACTATTCCGAAAGCGGATATTCCTTCTTTGATAGACGAGTTGCCGGTCTTAACAATCGCGGGCGCGTTCGCTGCGGGTAAGTTTACCTACCGCGACGCAAAAGAGCTGCGCGTCAAAGAATCCGATCGTATCGCGATCATGGCCCAGAATTTAGCGCGCGTCGGCGCGACGATCGAAGAGTTCGACGACGGCTTGGCCGTCGACGGCGACCCGGCACGCGCGCTCGGCGGCACGATCGAGTCGCACATGGATCACCGTATCGTGATGTCGTTCGAGATCGCCGATTTGGTGTCGCGGCACATTCGCCACCCGCACGACGCGGAGCTCATGCAGAGCGCGTCGCTCACGATCAAAGGCAAAGAATGGGTCGAAACGTCGTTCCCTTCGTTTTACGACAAGCTGCATTACACTCTTGCCCATGGGGCTTCCCCCATGGGCAAGAGTGTAATAACTATCGATGGGCCGGCGGGGTCGGGAAAATCGACCGTCGCGTACACGGTCGCGCGGGCGCTGGGCTTTAACCAAATCGACTCGGGGGCGCTTTACCGCGCTTTTACCTATATGGGGTATCGTGAATTTACGCGACTAACTATTGCGGGTGGGGCAGATTGGGAGCATGCCGTAGCGGGTAGCGAGGCGTTGACTAACTATTTAAGCGCCCTTGCCGTAGAGATTCGTTTCAGCCCCGACGGGCGGCAGCATGTCGTTGTCGAAGGTAAAGAACTCACCGACGAGTTACGCTCCCCCGAGATTGCTGCCCGTATCAAGCCGATTGCCGATGCACGCTATATTCGCGAACGGGTGCGCGAGGTGCTGGGGCAAGCGGCGGATAGTTATTCGCTCGTCGCCGACGGCCGCGATATGGGGAGCGAAGTCTTTCAGCGCGCGCAATTCAAGTTTTTTTTGACGGCAGACAGCCGCACGCGCGCCGAACGGCGATTGGCCGAGTTTCGTGAGAAATCCCCCGCGATAACCTTAACCGAAGTGCAGCGCCAGATCGAAGCGCGCGACCGCGACGACGAACAGCGCGAGTTTGGTGGGCTGCGCCCGGCGACAGAGGCCATTTTCATTGACACGTCGTCTCGCACTCAAGAGCAAGTGGCACAAATAATGCTTGCATACGTCAGGTGCCAGAGGACAGAAGGGCAGATGACAGAAAGGGCAAGCGGAATCTAAAAATGAAATTGTCCTCTGGTGTCTGTGTTCTGTTATCTTAGAATCAAATATGGCAACGCGCAAAGTTCTCTTTCAAGACAGTAACGTCTCTATGGCAGACGTTTTCAAAACCGATACAGCGGTTGCCGATATACGATCGGGGGCAACGGTAAGCGGTAAGATCGTCAGCATCACTCCCGAGTTTGCAATCATCGACATGGGCGGTAAATCCGAAGGGCGCATCGGCATTCGCGAATTCGATATCGCGCCCGCCGTCGGCGAAACCGTAGAAGCGCTCGTAAAATCGTACGATACCGAAACTGGGCTTGTTCAGCTATCGAAGCGCGAGCTCGAAATGCGCCGTGGTTGGGAAATCGTCAAAGAAGCGCACGAGAAGAACGTGCCGGTAAACGGCCTCGTCAAGCGTTCGATGCGCGACGGTTACATGGTGAACGTCGAAGGCGTGTTCATGTTCATGCCGCATACACAGGTGGGTCTTTTAGGTCCGCGCGAACGCGGTGCGAAAAGAATCAATATCGTCGGACAAAACTATCTCGTCAAAATTACCGAGCTCAACGATCGCCGCAAAACCGGCGAAGTGTCGCGCAAA
>JAFEGD010000008.1 GCA_018240245.1 Spirochaetota bacterium
TACGCTGAGATCGATAACGCACCCGAAGAACGCGCACGCGGTATCACCATCGCAACATCGCACCAAGAATACGAAACGGCGAATCGCCACTATGCGCACGTCGACTGCCCCGGCCACGCCGACTATGTGAAGAACATGATTACCGGCGCTGCGCAGATGGATGCAGCAATTCTTGTTGTCTCTGCCGTAGACGGCCCCATGCCACAGACGCGCGAACACATTCTTTTGGCTCGCCAAGTGGGTGTTCCTCAGATCGTTGTTTTCTTGAACAAGATCGACATGCTTCCCGAAGCAGATCGCAAAGAAATGCAAGAACTTGTCGAAATGGAAGTTCGCGACCTATTAAAGAAGTATAACTTCCCGGGCGACGAGATTCCCTTTGTTGCGGGCTCTGCGCTCAAAGCTGTCGAAGGCGATGTCAGCGACATCGGCGAAGGCGCAATCTTGAAGCTTGCAGAGACGCTCGACACTTATGTGAAAGATCCCGTGCGTATTACCGACAAACCGTTCTTGATGCCGGTTGAAGACGTGTTCTCGATTACTGGCCGCGGTACTGTTTGTACAGGCCGTGTGGAGCGCGGTAAAGTCAATGTGAACGAAGAGATTGAAATTATCGGTATTCGCGACACACAAAAAACTATCGTAACAGGAATCGAAATGTTTCGTAAGCTCTTAGACTTCGGCCAAGCGGGCGACAACGTCGGTCTCTTGCTGCGCGGTACAAAGAAAGAAGAAGTAGAGCGCGGCCAAGTCATCGCGAAACCCGGTTCGGTAAAGCCGCATAAGAAATTCTCCGGCGAAGTGCTCGTTCTTACAAAAGACGAGGGTGGCCGTCATACGCCATTCTTCGACAAGTATCGTCCGCAGTTCTATTTTAGAACAACCGACGTAACCGGTACAATTAACCTGCCGACAGGTGTCGAAATGGTAAACCCCGGCGACAACGTCACGATTACTGCCGAGCTCATCAGCCCCATCGCTATGGAAGAAGGCTTGCGCTTCGCGATTCGCGAAGGCGGCCGTACCATCGGCGCGGGTGTAGTCGGTACAATCATCGAGTAAGAATAACATGGCCGCTCAGAAGATACGTGTAAAACTCAAGTCGTTCGACCAGCGGCTGCTCGATCAGTCGACGGGCGACATTGTCGGTACCGTGCAACGGACTCGCGCAAAAATCGCGGGCCCGGTGCCGCTGCCGACAAAAGTCGAAAAATTCACCGTTCTACGTTCGACATTCGTGTACAAAGATGCGCGCGACCAATACGAAATGCGTACGCACTCGCGTCTCATTGACATACTCGAACCTACTGAAGATACCATCGACGCGCTCATGAAGCTCCAGCTTCCTGCGGGCGTCATGGTTTATATTAAATCGTAACCGGTTGTACAAAAGCCAAAGGGATTTCACAATGCAAAAAGGCCTTCTCGGAAAAAAAATCGGCATGCTCAGTGTTTGGAGCGATGCCGGTGAGCAAGTCGCGGTCACCGCAGTTCAAGCGGGCCCGTGCCCTGTTTTACAAGTTAAGACAAAAGAAAAAGACGGATACTCTGCGGTGCAGATCGGCTTTGGCGATATCGCAGAAAAGTCTGTAATTAAGTCGACAAAGGGCCACCAGAAGACGGCAAAAGAAAAAGTTGGTAAATTCGTACGCGAAGCCATCGAACTACGCGACTTTAACACCGACAAAGCTCTCGGCGATACGCTCACCTGCGAATTATTTCAAGCCGGTGAAAAGGTTTATGTCTCAGGCACGAGCAAAGGCAAAGGCTTTGCCGGTGTCGTGAAGCGCTATGGTTTCGGCGGTGGAAAAATGTCGCACGGTTCGAAATTTCATCGCGCACCGGGCTCGATCGGTAACCGCAAAATTCCCGGCGAAGTGCAGAAAGGCAAGCGCATGCCCGGGCATAAAGGCGCGAAAACGGCGACAATTAAGAACGTAGAAATATTCCGTATAATGCCCGAAGAAAATGTCGTCTTGCTCAAAGGCGCAATCCCAGGCCCGAAAGGTACGACAGTTTTTCTGTACCAAAATTAAGGATAAATATGGCATCGCTCAAAGCATATTCCAATACCGGCGCGACCGCAGGCGACGCGCAGATCTCCGACAAGATTGCAGCCCTCAAGGTGAATAAAAACCTCATCTGGGAAGTCATCAAAGCGGAGCAAGCGAATGCGCGCCAAGGCACGCATAAAACCAAAACGAAAGCCGAAGTTTCCGGTGGCGGTAAAAAACCATGGAAACAAAAAGGAACAGGCAACGCGCGCCAAGGTTCGATTCGGTCGCCGCAGTGGCGCCACGGTGGTATCGTTTTCGGGCCACAGCCACGCGACTATAGCGATGGCATATCGCGCCAGAAAAAACAGATTGGCGTCGCGCACATTTTAGCAAAGAAAGTGCAAGAAAATAAAGTCGTAGTTTACGACGGCCTTCATCTTGAAAAGCCGTCGGCAAAGAATGCGTTTCAAGCGTTGAGTAAGATTACCGAAGGCGCAAAATTGCAAACCGAAGGACGCGAAAAAAAGAAACTGCGCAAAAATAGCAATGCCGCGCGCCATTCGATTGCCGTTATCATGGCCTCGACAGAAGTCAAAGACGCAAAATCGTTGCGCAATATCCCATGGGTTAAGCCGATTAATTCTGCGCGGCTCGCGGCAACGTCGCTCTTCTATAACGAAGGTTTAATCGTCAGTAAGGCGGCGTTAGCCGAAATAGACAAGAAGTATTCGGCGTTACTATAGAGGCAATATGAATTTGTACGATGTGATTAAAAAACCCTTGGTGTCTGAAAAAGCCGAACTCCTGCGCGCGCAGAACTGTTACGTGTTCGAAGTTGATATCAATGCGAACAAGACATTAGTAAAACAGGCAATCCGTAAGATTTTTGGCGTAACCCCACTCAAGGTAAATACCTTGGTGAGTCGCTCAGACGCGAAAGCCAATCGCTACAATGTCGGATTTACCGCTCGGCGCAAAAAGGCTTATGTGTTTTTGGGCAAGAACGACAAGATTACGCTTTTTGAGGGCGTTTGAGGTAATATATGCCAATTAAGAAATTTAAACCCAGAACCCCGACGCTCCGCTATAAGAGTGTCTTGAAGTCGAACGAAGTAACGAGCAGCGAGCCGCACAAGCCGCTCTTGGTGTTTCTCAAAGAAACTGCTGGGCGTAATAATCAAGGCCGCATTACGGTGCGTCGCCGCGGTGGCGGCCATAAGCGCCGTTTTCGTCTCGTCGATTTTCGCCGTAATAAAATGAACGTACCTGCCGTTGTCGAAACGATAGAGTACGACCCGAATCGTAGCGCCAATATCGCTTTGGTATGCTATGCAGACGGTGCACGCGCATATATTATTGCACCGCAAGGCCTCAAAGTCGGTCAGAAGATTGTGTCTGGCGACAAAGTAGAGATTGAAATCGGCAATGCCGCACCGTTAGGTACGCTGCCGATCGGCGCTAATATCCATAATGTCGAACTCACGTTAGGGCGCGGCGGTCAACTCGCACGCTCTGCTGGCACATTTGCGATTATTTCGGGTCGCGACGGCGACTATACGATCATAAAATTGCCTTCGGGCGAAACCCGCAAGGTGCATAGCCGTTGCATGGCGACGATTGGTATCGTCGGTAACCACGAGCACGAGCTCGTGAGCATCGGTAAAGCCGGTCGTTCGCGCTGGCTGGGCAAACGTCCGAAAGTGCGCGGTGTCGCGATGAACCCTGTCGATCACCCGTTGGGTGGCGGTGAAGGGCGCACTTCGGGTGGTCGCCATCCGGTGACGCCGTGGGGTAAACCGACTCGCGGTAAGAAAACACGCAATAAGCGCAAAACATCCGAGCGCTTTATTGTTTCGCGCAAAGTTCGTACAAGAGGTGGTGAATAATGTCACGCTCACTAAAAAAAGGCCCGTTTATCGACCAGCATTTGTTCAAGAAGGTCGAGAAGGCGAAAGCAAGTAACGATAAGAAACCGATTAAAACATGGTCGCGCCGATCGACGATTTTTCCCGAAATGATTGGCATGACTTTCTTGGTACATAACGGTAATAAGTTTATCCCGGTTTATGTAAACGAAAACGTCGTCGGTCATAAGTTGGGCGAGTTTGCGCCAACGAGAACATACAAGGGACATACGAGTCTCGACAAGAAGAAGGCAGCGCCTTCGCCGGCTAAGTAGGTTGTAATTATGGAATCAAAGGCGTCAGTAGATCAAGTGAGAATGTCGGCACGCAAGATGCGGCTCGTTGCCAACGAGGTGCGCGGCTACGAATACAGCGAAGCGGTGGATATACTGCGGCATATTCCGCGCAAAAGTTCGCGCATCATTTTGAAAGCACTCTTGAGCGCGGGGGCTAACGCGCGTGTCATTAATCCGAGTGTCGATGAGCGTGCGCTCTTTATTAAAAAGATATTTGTCGACGGTGGGCCGCTCATGAAGCGCTTTATGCCGCGTGCGCGCGGGCGCGCCGATCGTATTCAGAAAAAAACCTCGAAATTAACGATCGTACTTTCTGACGAAGGATAAAAGGAAATTATGGGACAAAAAACGAATCCAATCGGTCTTCGCCTTAAGATTACACGTACTTGGGATAGTGTATGGTTTCACAAGAAAGAAACGTATGCGCAGACTTTGCACGAAGATCTCAAAATCCGCAAACATATTAAAGATCGCTTCAATAAGAGTGGCATTGTAAAAATCGGTATCGAGCGCTTTCCCGAAAAAGTGCACGTGAAGCTGCACAGCACAAAACCTGGTTTGGTCATCGGCCAACAGGGCAAAAAAATCGAAGCACTCAAAGCCTCGCTCCGCACGATGGTGACGAAGCCGCTCGAAGTCAAAATTATCGAAGTCGCGAAACCCGACGGTTCGGCGCAGGCGCTCGCAGAATCTGTCGCACTGCAGCTCGAAGATCGTATGGCGTTTCGCCGCGCGATGAAAATGGCGTTACGTTCTGCAATCCGCGCGGGCGCGTTAGGCGTGCGCGTGATGGTGTCGGGACGCTTGAACGGTGCCGATATGGCGCGCCGCGAACAGTACCTCGAAGGCCGCGTACCTTTGCACACGCTGCGGGCAATTATCGATTATGGCACAGCCGAAGCCGACACAACATTCGGTAAAATCGGCGTCAAGGTATGGATTTATAACGGCGATTATCTCGAAGCTAAAGAGAGCGACGAAGATAAATACACAGTAAAGCGCCGCGAAGCGTAAGGAAATACAATGCTCTCACCGAAAAGATTAAAATGGCGTAAACCCCACACATTAAACCTGCGAGGGCTTTCGAAAGGTGGCAACACCGTCGCTTTTGGCGACTTGGGTTTGAAGGCTGTGTCTGGCGAGCGCATCACGGCGCGGCAGATAGAAGCTGCGCGCGTTGCGATGATGCGCCACGTGCGCCGCGGCGCTAAAGTTTGGATTCGTATATTTCCCGATCGTCCGGTGACAAAGAAGCCGGCAGAAACGCGCCAAGGCAAGGGAAAGGGTAGCGTCGAGTACTATGTTGCGATCGTTAAGCCCGGCAAAGTAATGTTTGAAATGGGCGGGGCAGAAGAGAAGGTGATGGCCGAGGCGCTGACGCGCGCGGCCGCCAAGCTGCCGATTAAGACAAAAATTGTGAAGAGAGCGAAGTAGATCATGTTATTTGACGGTATGTCTAAAAAACAAAAAATGGACGTCTCCCATGGCTAAAGCGGAAAAGAAAAAGGCAAGTAATAAAGTCAATTTTAGCGAATTGACCGATGCCGAGTTGAATCGACACCACACCGACTTTCGTAAAGAATTGCAAGAAATTCGTTTTAGCATGGTCACAGCGTCGTATCCGAATAATGCGCGGGTAGGTCTGCTCAAGCGCGATATTGCGCGTATTTTAACGGTACAAAACCAGCGTAAAAACGCAGTACAAACAACTGGCGGTAAAGCATGAGCGAACAGGCAACGCAGACGAAGCGCGCAAAAAAAACGGCACAGGGCGTAGTCGTCTCTGCGAAAACACCCAAGACAATCGTAGTCGAGATTGCGTTTCGCAAGCAAGACGCACATTTTAAGAAGACCATCCGCCAAACGAAAAAAATCATGGCGCACGATGAAAACACGCAAGCGAAAGAAGGCGATACCGTAGTGATCGAAGAATCTCGCCCACACTCAAAGCGCAAGCGCTTTGCGTTACAGAAAATTGTAACGCGCAAAGCAGAAGACGTACCCGTAGTAGGATAAGAGGCAATTATGTTACAGATGCTCTCATGGTTAAAAGTTGCGGATAACACCGGTGCTCGTCAAGTGCAGCTCATTAAAGTTTTGGGCGGCTCGAAAAAGCGCTATGCCGGTGTCGGCGATATCATCGTCGTTGCGGTTAAATCTGCGACGCCTGCTTATGGTATTAAAGATTCGATGGGCAAGAAAGACCACAAGAAACAAGTGCAACGCGCTGTAATTGTGCGCACCAAGAAAGAGTTGCGCCGCGCCGACGGTTCGTATATTCGTTTCGACGAAAATGCCTGCGCTTTGATCGACAATCAGAATAACCCGAAAGGGACGCGCATTTTTGGGCCGGTGGCTCGCGAGTTGCGCGACCGCCAGTTTATGAAAATTATTTCGCTCGCTCCCGAGGTATTATGAAAGCAGCGCCAGAAAAAATTAAATCGCGCCTCAAAGTCAAAGACGAGGTCGTCGTTATCGCAGGCAAGAACAAAAAATCGCGCGGCGAGATTCTGCGTATCGATCGCGAAAAAAAGCAAGTTGTCGTACAGGGCGTGAATTTGCGCAAGCGCTTTGCGCGCCCGACGCAAGAAAACCCTAAGGGCGGCATTATTGAAATCGAAATGCCGATTGCTCTCTCTAACGTGCAATATTACGACTCGAAAGAAAAGAAGCCGACGCGGATTGCGTACGGCCAAGATAAAAACGGACAGAAGGCGCGGTTTTCGACGTCTTCGGGACGCAAGAAGGCATTGGATTAATTATGGCAGCGGCGACAGCACAGAAAAATACGGCGAGACTGCGCAAGCTCTACAGCGAAAAATTTCGTAACGAGCTGAAGCAAGAGTTAGGATTAAGTACCGTTATGCAGGTTCCGGTATTAAAGAAGATTGTTTTGAACGTGGGTGCCGGGTTCGCAGTGGCAAACCCGAAATCGATCGATTCGGTAGTCAAAGAGATCGGTGCAATTACCGGTCAAGCTCCGGTAAAAACGCGCGCAAAAGAAGCGATTTCAAATTTCAAGTTGCGTGAAGGTCTACCCATTGGTGTAACGGTAACGCTGCGTGGCGATCGTATGTATGAGTTTCTCGATCGCTTTGTGAATATCGCCTTACCCCGCGTTCGCGATTTTAACGGCTTGAGCCCTAAATCGTTCGATGCCCGCGGCAACTATAGCTTGGGCATTAAAGAACAAATTATTTTTCCTGAAATCAATTTCGACGACGTCGAACAGATTCACGGTATGGATGTCACTCTGGTTATCCAGTCGACATCGATTGAACATTCGACCAAGTTACTCGAAAAATTTAATTTCCCTCTGCGGAAAGGTAAGTAGGAACGGAATAGATTATGGCTAAAAAATCGCTGGCAATTAAGGCTGCACGAAAGCCTAAATTTACCGTACGTGGCTACCATCGCTGCCCGCTTTGTGGCCGCTCACACGGTTATATGCGTCGTTTTGAAATGTGCCGGATTTGTTTTCGTGAAAATGCGTCGCGGGGCTTGATACCCGGCGTCAGTAAATCGTCTTGGTGAGAAAATTATGACAAATGATTTAATAGCAGATATGTTAACTCGCGTGCGTAACGCGGGCCGCGCACGGCACGAGAACGTCGAAGTTCGCATCAACAATACGTGCGAGAGAATCTTGAATATTTTGAAGACCGAAGGCTTTATCGAAGGTTTTGTGGTCTTTAAGAGCGGCTCGGCGCGCATGGCGAAAATCGATTTGCGCTACTACCAAAGCCAGCCCGTATTTTCTGCGATCGAGAGAATTTCAAAACCCGGTCGCCGTATCTACCTTCCATGGAAAGAGATTCATCCGACACGCAATAACATGGGTTTGAGTATCTTTTCAACTCCCAAGGGAGTGTTGTCAGAAAAAGAGGCAAAGTTTCAACACGTCGGCGGCGAGTTTCTCTGCCGCATCTATTGAGGTTATATGTCGCGTATTGGTAATAAGATTATTGAAATCCCCGCAGGGGTGACAATTACGGCAGGCGCAGAAGCGATCACGGTAAAAGGCCCGAAGGGCACATTGACGACGCCTAACTTTCGCGGTTTAACGCTTGAGGTGACGGGCACCACAGCCAAATTAACCCGCGCAAACGACGAAAAAGAGTTGCGTGCAAAACACGGACTTGTGCGCTCGCTGGTGAATAATAGCGTCGTCGGTACGACTGCCGGCTATTCGCAAGTTTTGATTCTCCAAGGTGTTGGGTATCGCGCGCAGAAAAAAGGTAAGGATGTAGTCTTTAGCCTTGGTTTTTCACACGAAGTTATTTTCAAAGAACCCACAGACGTTACGATTGAAGTGCTCGAAAATACGAAGCTCAAGATCAGCGGCATCGATAAGCAACGAGTCGGGCAAGTTGCCGCACAAATTCGCGCGTTCAAAGAACCCGAGCCGTATAAAGGCAAAGGGATACGTTATGAAAACGAACACGTCCGTCGCAAAGCCGGTAAAGCTGGCGCGAAGAAATAATAGGGGATAAACGATGGCATCTGTAGCAAGACTCAATCGGCAAAGAAACAAGCGTTTAGCGCGCGTACGCGCGGGCTTACGCAAGGGAAATCGTGCGGGTAAGAATCGTATCTATTTTCACGTAACGGGGAGACATCTCTACGCGCAGGTTGTCGACGATGCTGCAGGCAAGACACTCTTGTCGTGCTCAACGCTTGATAAGAGTCTGCAACAGAAAGAAACGAAGTCGTTCACGAATAAAGAATATTCGGCAAAATTGGCTACTGTGCTGGTGGGTAAAATGCAAGCGGCGAGTTTGAAACTCGATGAAGGTTATATATTTGATCGCGGTGCAAAACTCTACCACGGCCGTGTGAAAAGCTTTGCGGATACTCTCCGCGAAAAGGGAGTTAAAATTTAACGGTATCTTATGGAAGAAGCAAAGCAATCGGGCAGAAAGCCCAGTAGAAAGAAGAACGCTCCGCGCGAGGGCGTAAAAAAGAACCTCTTAGACATCGACGGTCAAACGATCGAGCTGACCGAGCGCGTGGTGAATATGGCGCGCGTCGCGAAAGTCGTGAAGGGTGGTCGCCGTTTTTCATTTAATGCCTTAACCGTCGTCGGCGACGGACAGTCGTATGTCGGCTTGGGTTTCGGTAAAGCGAAAGAAGTTCCCGAAGCGATTCGTAAATCGATTGAAGATGCGAAGAAAAATGTCATGAAGGTGAAGAAAAAAGGGGCGACGATTCCTCACGAAGTCATCGGCCGTTTCAAGTCGGCGCGCGTGATGCTGAAGCCTAGCGCCCCCGGTACGGGTATTATCGCGGGTAACTCGGTGCGCGCGGTTGTCGAATTAGCCGGCATTCATGACATTTTAACCAAGGTATTGGGCTCGTCGAATCCGTTGAATATTGTAAAGGCGACGCTCGACGGTCTGCGCCAATTAGGCGGTATCGAAGAAGCGAAACTGCGCCGTGGCATTCCGCTGCCCGCACTCTTTGGCAACTATGCAAAACAACGCCGCGACGAGAAGCGTAAGGCGATGGCGGCGGCCGTGACGGCTGCGCCAGCGGCTGCGGCGGTAACGACAACAAATTGAGGATGAAATTATGAAGAAGGTGCGCATTACCCAAACTCGCAGTGCAATCCGTAAGTCGGATAAGCAAAAGGCAACGCTGATGGCGTTAGGCCTCAGACGTGTAGGAATGGCACGGGAGCATGCCGTTACTCCACAACTACAAGGTATGTTGAAGAAAGTCGATTTCTTAGTAAAGGTTGAGGCAATTTAATGGATACGACAAGCTCACCACATGTGAATACACTTAAGCCCAACGCTGGCGCAAACAAACGACCAAAGATTGTCGGTCGCGGTACGTCGAGCGGTCACGGTAAAACATCGGGTCGTGGCGGTAAAGGCCAGACTGCGCGTAACGGCGGTAATATTCCGGCGCGGTTCGAGGGCGGTCAGTGGCCTCTCTACCGCCGCATTCCGAAACGCGGTTTTCAAAATCCTTTCCGCAAAGAATTTTCGCCAGTGAATATCGCCGCGCTCGCAAAATACGTCGCCGAAGGCAAACTCAGCGAAAGTAATATCGATTTGGCGGCACTGAAGAAAGCCGGTATTCTGCCGAAAAGCGCAGAAGCATGGAAGCTCCTCGCGAAAACGAGCGGCAAACAAGCGTCGCTCTCTGGTAAAAATATCAAGACCGATGCGGTCAGCGAAAATGCACGTAAGCTAGCCGAGGGTGCAGGCGCAAAAATCGAAGTCATCGAAGCGAAATCGAAAGTCTTAACGAAAGGGAAAAAAGCATCGAAATGATTCGTGCATTAACCACCATCTTTACTGTTCAAGATTTGCGTAAAAAGATTCTTTTTACGCTCGGCATGTTGCTGCTGTTTCGTGTCGGCGCGCACATCACAGTGCCCGGACTCGACTTCAAAGTCTTACACGACTATTTTAATAAAGCCGCCGCAGGGCAGGGCGGAAATTTAACCGACTATATCGACCTTTTCGCAGGGGGAGCGTTTAAGCGCCTTTCGGTTTTTGCGTTAGGTATTATGCCTTATATCTCGGCCTCGATTATTATGCAGATCATGATGGTGGCAGTGCCGTCGCTGCAGCGCCTTGCTAAAGAAGGCGATTACGGCCGCAAAAAAATTAACCAATACACGCGCTACGGTACGGTTCTCTTATGCGCACTCCAAGCATACGGTATCACCGTTTATATCACGTCGCTCCATTTTGAAGCGCAGCAGGGCGGCAAAGGTATTCTGATTCCCGGCGGGCCGGGTGCGAGTTTTACCGCAATGACGATGCTCACGATTACAGCGGGCACAATCCTGCTCATGTGGATGGGCGAGCTCATGACAGAACGCGGTGTCGGCAACGGTACTTCGCTCATCATCTTTGCGGGGATTATCGCCGGTGCGCCTGCCGCATTGGGTCAATTTTTGGGCGACATCAGCGCCAATCAAACAGAAGCGATTTTAGCGTTGATTCTGCTCGTGCTCTTCATTGCGATGATCGCGCTTTCGATTATTTTGAGCGAAGGCCAGCGAAAGATTCCGTTGCAATACGGCAAACGCATCGTCGGCCGCCGCATGGTGCAGGGTGCGAGCCAAACGCTGCCCATTAAGGTGAATGCAGCTAACGTGATGCCGATCATTTTCGCCTCGTCGCTCATGATTTTTCCTTCGCAGATTGCGAGCTACTTCGGCTCGAAGTACCAGGGCTTTGCCGAGACGATTCAAAAATATTTGGCGCCGGGAACTTTCACATACTTCTTGATCTATATCGTGCTGATTATTTTCTTCGCTTACTTTTACACGACGATTCAATATAATCCGAAAGAAATTGCCGAGGCGCTGAAGAAAAACGGCGGATATATCCCCGGGGTGCGCCCAGGCGCTCATACCGAAGAGACGCTCGAACGCATCTTGAATAGAATTACACTCTCGGGTGCGATTTTCTTGGCGTTTGTCGCTATCGCTCCCGATATTTTCATTAAACTGTGGAGCTTAGAGAAGTATTCGCAACTGATTCACCTTTTTGGCGGTACGTCGCTCCTCATTACCGTGGGTGTTGCGTTAGATACGTTAAAACAGATTGAAAGCCAGCTCATTATGCGCCACTACGACGGCTTCATGGATAAATCGAAGAAAAGTTCGGGACGACCGCGGGTGGTGCGCTGATCGCGTACGGCGAGACGAAACGATGCAGTTGATTTTTTTAGGACCACCGGGGGCAGGCAAAGGGACGCAAGCCAAGATATTTCTCGAACGTTCGGGTATTGTACAAATTTCAACGGGCGATATTTTGCGCGTTGCGGTTTCGGCAGGTACCGAGCTTGGGCTCAAAGCAAAATCGTTCATGGATAAGGGCGAATTGGTGCCCGATTCGGTCGTGATCGGTATTATCGAAGAGCGCATTCAAGAGAGCGACTGTAAGAAAGGTTTTGTACTCGATGGTTTTCCGCGTACGCTCGAACAGGCGAAGGCGCTCGACGGTATTTTAGATAAACTGAAGATTGCGTTGAATCATGTGATTAACTTTGAAGTTCCCGACGAAGAGCTCGTAAAACGCTTACTCGGGCGCGCCGCCGCCGAAGGGCGCTCAGACGACAACCCCGAGTCGATTAAAAATCGCCTCAAGGTTTTTAAAGAAAAGACGCAACCGCTCATCAGTTATTACGCAGAGAAGAAAATCCTGCGCAACATCAATGGTACTGGCTCGACAACTGAGATTGCCGAAAAGGTCAAAGCCACGATCGGAGTATGACGTGGCAGTACGAATTTATACCAGCAAAGAAGTGTCGCAGATTATGGAATCGGGCATGATTGCATACGAAACGCACATGCGTATTCGCGAACACGTGAAGCCCGGCGTCTCGACCGCCGAGCTCGACGAAGTGGCGCGCGAGTATATCATGAAAAAAAAGGGTAAGCCAGCGTTTTTGGGACTATATGGCTTTCCGGCGGCGATTTGTGCGTGCGTCAACGATAGCGTGGTACACGGTATACCCGACAAAAAGACCGTGCTCCGCGAAGGTGATGTATTGAGCGTCGACCTCGGCGTTTGTTTGAACGGTTATTTTTCCGATACGGCATGGACATGGCCTGTGGGGCAGGTGTCCGATGCGGCAAAAGAGTTGTTGACAATTACGCAGCAGTGCTTATTCAAAGGCATCGCCGAAGCGAAAATCGATAATCGTATCGGCGCCATCGGCGAAGTTGTGCAGAAGCATGCCGAAAGCCACGGTTACGGTGTGGTGCGCCAGCTCGTCGGTCATGGTATCGGCAAGGCGGCACACGAAGAGCCACAGGTGCCGAATTTTGGTCGCCGTAAAGACGGCATGAAAATTCGGGCGGGTATGGTCATCGCGATTGAGCCGATGATTAACGAAGGCACATACGATGTATATACTGATTCAGATAAGTGGACAGTGAAAACA
>JAFEGD010000090.1 GCA_018240245.1 Spirochaetota bacterium
GCTACCGATCGTGATGGAAGGGCAATCCGACTCGGCGACGTTCGATACCGTGCTCGAGTTATTGGTCATGAGTGGGCGCAGTTTACCGCATGCAATCATGATGATGATTCCCGAAGCGTGGTCGAAAAACGATCTCATGAGCGAAGAACGCCGCGCGTTCTACGAATACCACGCGACCATGATGGAGCCGTGGGACGGCCCCGCCGCCGTCGCGTTTACCGACGGTAACATGATCGGTGCGACGCTCGACCGCAACGGCTTGCGGCCCGCGCGCTATATCAAAACAAAAGACGACATCGTGATAATGGCGTCTGAAATCGGCGTGCTCCCCGTGCCGCCCGAAAATATTGTGCTGAGCGGCAAGCTTGAGCCGGGCCGCATGTTCATTATCGATCTGTCCGAGCACCGCATTATCTCCGACGACGAGATGAAAGACAAGATAGTGCGGCAGCAACCGTACGGCAAATGGGTCAAAGATAACATGGTCAAGTTTGCCGACTTGCCCGCAGCGCAGCCAGACAATACGCCGGAGCATAAAACGATGCTCGAACGGCAACGTATCTTTGGCTATACTAAAGAAGATTTGCTCATGGTTTTGAAAC
The DNA here is from genome assembly GCA_018240245.1 of Spirochaetota bacterium. Classification (GTDB taxonomy): domain Bacteria; phylum Spirochaetota; class Leptospiria; order Turneriellales; family Turneriellaceae; genus Turneriella. Next base: position 603 of record JAFEGD010000090.1, read on the forward strand.
CGATGGTCATTACCGGCCAAGAAGCGATCGGCTCGATGGGTACCGACGCGGCGTTGGCGGTACTTTCTGAAAAACCACAGCTACTCTATCGCTATTTCAAACAGCTCTTTGCGCAGGTGACGAATCCGCCGGTCGATGCGATTCGCGAAGAACTCGTGATGGAACTCACGACGTATATCGGGCCCGAAGAGAATCTACTCGACGAGACGCCGCAGCACGCGCACCGCATCGAGCTGCCGCATCCGATTCTTGAAAACGCGCAACTACAACAGCTCAAAGATATCGCATCGGGAAAGTTTTCTGCGAAAGCTTTTCAGTTGCACTTTAGCCCGGCGAAAAAGAACGACATGCGCGCGCGTCTCGAACAGATTTGCCTACAGGTCTGCGAAGCGGTGCGCGCCGGCACGAATATTATTATTCTCTCCGATCGGGGAGTCAGCCACGAAATTGCGCCGATACCGAGTCTGTTGGGTGTCGCTGCGGTTCACCATGCGCTCATTCGTGCGGGCTTGCGCACGCGAACCGGTATTGTGCTCGAAAGCGGCGAAGCGCGCGAAGTGCACCATTTTGCGTTGCTCTTGGGCTATGGCGTGAACGCGATCAATCCGTACCTCGCATACGAAACGCTGCATGATCTGCACAAAATCGGTTTCATGCCCGAGGTGAAAGACGTCGCCTATATCGAGAAAAATTATCGCAAAGCGATCGGCAAAGGGCTCTTCAAGATTTTCAGCAAGATGGGCATTTCGACGTTGCAGTCGTATTGTGGCGCACAAATATTTGAAGCGGTCGGTCTCGACACCGAAGTTGTCGAACAGTTCTTTACCGGCACCGCAAGCCGCATCGAAGGCGTGAGTCTCGAAATGCTCGAAGAAGAAGCGCGCCGCCGCCACCAAGAGGCGTTCGCGGTGCTCCGCGAAGGTATTCTCGCTTCGGGCGGGCTCTATCATTATCGCGTCGACGGCGAAGCGCATCTTTGGAACCCGACGACGATCGCTAAGCTGCAAATCAGCACACGCAATTCAGATTACAAAACTTTCAAAGAATATAGCACCGCGGTCGACGACCAAGCGAAGCAGCGCGTCACCTTGCGCTCTCTCTTTGAACTCGATTACGCCGCAAATCCGATACCGATCGAAGAAGTCGAACCGGCGAAAGAAATCGTGAAGCGCTTCGCCACGGGGGCGATGAGCTTCGGCTCGATCTCGTGGGAAGCGCACACCAATCTTGCAATCGCGATGAACCGCATCGGCGGTAAATCGAACACAGGCGAGGGCGGCGAGGGCACCGAGCGTTTTGTGACTCTCCCCAACGGCGACAGTCTGCGTTCGGCGATTAAGCAAGTCGCTTCGGGCCGTTTCGGCGTGACGGCAAATTATCTCGTGAATGCCGACGAGCTCCAAATTAAAATGGCGCAGGGCGCAAAACCCGGCGAAGGCGGGCAGCTTCCCGGTTTCAAAGTCGATCAAATTATCGGCAAGGTGCGCCACGCAACGCCGGGCGTGACGCTTATTTCGCCGCCGCCGCATCACGATATCTATTCGATCGAAGATCTCAAACAATTGATTTTCGATTTGAAAAATATCAATCCGCGTGCGCGCATCAGCGTGAAACTGGTTTCCGAAAGCGGCGTTGGCACCGTCGCTGCGGGCGTTGCGAAAGCACACGCCGATCATATTTTGATTAGCGGCCACGACGGCGGTACGGGCGCGTCTCCGATTAGCTCGATTCAATACGCGGGCACTCCGTGGGAACTCGGCCTCGCCGAGACTCACCAAGTGCTGATGGTGAACGGCCTCAGAGATCGGGTTTACGTTCAGGCGGATGGCCAAATGAAAACCGGTCGCGACGTGACGATCGCTGCGCTCTTGGGCGCCGAAGAATTCGGTTTTGCGACCGCTCCACTCGTGACGTTGGGATGCATCATGATGCGCAAGTGTCATTTGAATACGTGCCCGGTGGGCGTGGCGACGCAAGACCCAGAACTCAGAAAAAAATTCAGCGGCAAACCCGAATACGTTGTGAACTTCATGTTCTATATCGCCGAAGAAGTGCGCGAATACATGGCAAAGTTGGGCTTTCGCAAATTCACCGATATGATCGGTCGTACCGAAAAAATTATTACGACGCGCCCCAAAAACCATTGGAAAGCGCGCGGTCTCGACCTCTCGAATTTACTCGTGACGCAGACGCCGATCTATAAGACGAATCTGTACCGAACGAAAGCGCAGAACCATGAAATCGATAAACAAATCGATAACCGCATTATCGAAATGGCAAAGCCGGCGCTCGACAGAAAAGAGCCGGTAAAAATTCACTTACCTGTCTCGAACGTCGATCGCACCGTCGGCGCTATGCTTTCGGGCGAAGTGGCGAAGCGCTACGGCGACGAAGGCTTGCCGCACGACAGTATTCAAATTCAAATGCAGGGTAATGCGGGGCAAAGCTTCGGTTGTTTTTTGGCGAAAGGCGTGACGCTCAGCCTTAGCGGCCAAGCGAACGACTATTGCGGTAAGGGTCTATCGGGCGGTAAGCTCGTCGTGCGCTCGCCCGAGAAGACTACGTATATACCGAGTGAAAATATTATCATCGGCAATACCTGTCTTTACGGCGCAACATCGGGCGAAGCATACTTTGAAGGTTGTGCGGGCGAACGTTTTGGCGTTCGTAATTCGGGCGCGCACGCTGTCATCGAAGGCACGGGCGACCACGGCTGCGAATATATGACGGGTGGGCGCGTTGTTGTCTTAGGTACGATCGGTCGCAATTTTGCCGCAGGCATGTCGGGAGGCATCGCATACGTTTGGGATCCTCAAAACGTGTATGCGCAATTTGTGAACACCGAGATGGTCGATATCGAAAGTGTCAGCCATGCGAGCGATGTGGATGAACTGCTGCATCTCATTACGCGGCACAAAGAGTATACGGCGTCGAAGCGTGCGACAGAAATTCTTGCTGACTGGAAAAATCAGTTGCAAAATTTTCGGAAAATAATTCCCGGAGAATATAAGAAGGCCATGGCCGCACTTGCCGATAAAGCGCAGAAAGAGAACGAAATGGTCGATGCGGCGGCACTCAAGGTAGGTCACAATGGGTAAGCAAACCGGTTTCATGGAATACCCGCGTGCGACGCAGGTGTCAGACCCTGTCGCCGAGCGCGTGAAGCATTACAAAGAATTCGAGCATACGTTTCCGGTAGAAACGGCTAAAATCCAGGGTGCGCGCTGCATGGATTGCGGTATCCCCTTTTGCCACGGCGACACGGGTTGCCCGGTCGATAACTATATTCCCGAATTCAACGACTTGGTCTATCGCGGGCATAACCAAGACGCGCTCGAGAATTTGCATTCGACGAATAATTTTCCCGAATTCACCGGTCGCCTTTGCCCGGCGCCTTGCGAAACTGCTTGTACCTTAGGTATCAACGAGCCGCCGGTAGCGATCAAAGGCATCGAACGCTTTATCATCGACACGGGCTATGCCAACGGCTGGGTTAAGCCGCAACCGCCAAAACACAAAACCGGCAAGAAAGTTGCGGTCGTCGGTGGCGGCCCGGCGGGCATGGCGGCGTCGCAGCAATTAACGCGCATGGGCCATGCGGTGACTCTTTTCGAGAAGAACGAAAAAGTCGGCGGCCTCATTCGTTTTGGGATTCCCGATTTCAAATTTGAGAAATGGCAAATCGATCGTCGCGTCGAGCAGATGGTCGCCGAAGGTCTTACGATCAAAACCGGCGTTACTATCGGCAAAGATATAACCGCAGAAACGCTCGTCAAAGATTTCGATGCGGTCGTCCTCGCGGGCGGGGCAGAAGCGCCGCGCGATTTACCGATACCCGGGCGTGAACTCAAAGGTGTCCACTACGCTATGGATTTCTTACCGCAAAACAATCGCCGCAACGCGGGCATCGCGGTGCAGAACCCGATCTTAGCGACGGGTAAAAATGTCGTCGTGATCGGCGGCGGCGATACGGGTTCTGACTGTGTCGGTACGTCTAACCGGCACGGTGCATCGCATGTGACGCAGCTCGAGCTTTTCCCGATGCCGCCGGCAGACCGTGCTCCATCGACTCCATGGCCTTACTGGCCGATGAAACTCAGAACTTCGTCGAGCCATGAAGAAGGCGCCGAACGACTGTGGTCGATCAATACCCGCAACTTTGTCGACGACGGTAAAGGTAACGTGAAAGCGTTATCGTGCATAAAAGTCGAAATGCAAGCGGGTAAGTTCGTCGATATTCCCGGTTCGGAGTTCGAAATCAAAGCAGAACTGGTGCTCCTCGCGATGGGTTTTGTCGGGCCGTTGAAAAGCGGTATGATCGAGCAATTTGAAAAAGCGGGCATGCAGCTCGATGCGCGCGGCAACGTGAAGGCCGATTTCGGCGATCATGCGGGCGCGCACCGCACGTCTCTCGATAAGGTGTTTGCTGCGGGCGATATGCGTCGCGGACAAAGCCTTATCGTTTGGGCTATCGCCGAAGGCAGAAAGTGCGCCAACGCGGTGAATACATATCTGATGCAAAAAAAAGTATGAGTAAGAAGGCAAAGGTCATGGCAAACGAAGAGAGCGGCTTCAAGCTGCAGCGCGCGCGACTACCCGGACTAGGCGAGAAAAATATTTTCGGTCTTTATTCGGGCCCGATTGCAGATACGACCACGCGCTCATGGGATTTCAATAACCGTTTTATGCCGCGTCGCCGCAGCGAAAGAAAGGCATGGCTTTACCTCGGCGTTTTTAGCCGCGATTTTTATGCGGGTCTCGCAATCGTCGATGCGGGCTATATCGCGTCGGCTTTCAGTTATGTTTACATACCCGCCGAAAAACTTTTTATCGAAGATAAGCTAACGATGCCGCTTGGTTTTAAATCTGAATTCGACGCCACGCTTTCGGATAGCTGGCGTTTGGGGCGGTATGAAATTCTGCCGACGGCAGAAAAATTTGTCGTCAATATTCGCGGCAAGTACGATTTATCGGCGACGTTTAAGCGCAAAGGTAACGGCCTCAGTACAATCGCCCCGTCGAGCGCAGATCGCCCGTTTCATTTTACGTACAAAGAAATGGAGCTTGCCTGCGAAGGCGAATTTATCTATAACGGAAAACGGCAGAAATTCGCGGGTGATTTCGGCTCGCTCGATTATACGAAGGGATACCCGCCGCGGCGCACCGAGTGGAACTGGTTATCGATGATCGGTAAAACTGAATCGGGAAAATCATTGGCAGTGAATCTTGTCGATAAATTTAACGAGGGCATCGAGAATGCGCTCTGGCTCGACGGAGTACCGCATGCATTGGGTGCCGCACACTTTCATTATATCCGCCCCGCAGAAAAATCGATTTGGCGCATCATCACGCGCGACAATGTATTCGAGGCGCGTTTTCGACCGTTCGGCGCGCGGGGCGAAAATATCAACATCGGCGTCATGCGCAGCAAGTTTGTGCAGCCTTATGGTACGTTCGACGGCGTGCTGCAATTAGGCGGCACGAGCGAAAAATTTTCGGGATATGGAGTGACTGAAGACCACCTCGCACTGTGGTAGTGGTTCGACGGATTCGGCGGATTCGACAAGCTCACCGCAGGTAAGGTCACAACACAAAAATATGAAAATACATGCAACGACAATCCTCTGCGTCAAACGCGGCAATCAAACCGCTATGGCGGGCGACGGCCAAGTCAGCGCCGGACAGACTATCCTCAAAGGTAACGCGGTAAAAGTGCGTAAACTTTTCGGTGGGAAAATTCTAGCGGGATTTGCCGGAGCGACGGCAGATGCGTTTACTCTTCTCGAAAAGCTTGAAGAAAAACTGCAGGCTTTCGGCGGCAATTTGACGCGCGCTGCGGTTGAATTAGCAAAAGATTGGCGCACCGATAAAATGTTGCGCCGCCTGGAAGCGATGCTCATCGCTGCCGACAAAGAAAAAATATTTTTGCTGACCGGTAACGGCGACGTGATCGAACCCGAAGAGGGGATCATTGCGATCGGTTCGGGCGGTAATTATGCCTTGTCTTCGGCGCGCGCGCTTGCCCGCCACACGTCGATGGATGCGGCGACGATTTGTCGCGAATCGCTCAAGGTTGCCGCCGAAATCTGTGTTTATACGAATACGTCGGTAACAATAGAGATTTTAGATTGATTGTCTGCGCCGTTTAGTCGGAAAATCGTTAATCTTCGCCGTCTTGCTCTGACTGGGTGACACCTGGTTGTGGCACGCTTTCTGCGTCTAAATGCACGCGCCAGCCAGCCTCGGTTTTGATAAACGATAATTTTTCTTCGTCGGCGAAGTATAGTGTCGCCTTGTTGCCGCGTTCGACGCGCTTGACGATGGCGGTTGGTGGTAGCATCGCTTTAGGGAGCAAGATGACTTCGCTGCTGCTGGCGTTGTCGGTCTGCATCATATAGCCGATATAGTCTTCGACGGTGAGTTCTTTGAGCTTCGAAACGGGGATATTCATCTGCTTCGCCATGTGCTCGAACGCCTTTGCGGCTTGCGGATTTTCGGGAGTGTTCTGGAAATTACCGCGCATTACCTCGACTTTCTCGTCGAACTCGCGCAGCGTATCTTTAGAGAGTACCGCCACAAAAGCCTTCGCATCGTGCTTGAGGTATGCTTCTTGAATTGCGGCTAGCGCCGCCTCTGGCGTTGTTAGTTTTTTTTTCCCGCAGGCAAAAAAGGCGAGAGCCATTACCGTGACGACAACTCTGATGCGCATATTCGATTTTCTGAGGGTGCGACAGAGCGGCAACTAATTAGGAGCAATCGGAGTTCAAGCGACTAGCCGGGAACTCGCGTCAGCGAGTTCCCGGCTAGTCGCTTAAGTCGCATCTGAAAAAAGCGAGGGACGATAGACGCCGCGAAATATCGGATTCTCCGCATCTGGCAACCATGCCGAGTTTTCTAGAGCGCGCAAATCTGCTAGCGTGCGAATTCGTAGTTCTCGGCGCGCGTCCCCCGTATGGTAAATAAAATATAAATGAGCCTTAATCTTAACGACCAGCATAACATGGCGCAATTTAAGCTCGGTCGAACGGTAGTAGAGAATGTCGCCGGTCTGAAGGCGTAGCGAGCCGATATTGCGCCCGATAAAGCGCGATGCGCGCACAAGTTCTTCGGCGGTGAAGTTATTTTTTGTCCATGCGCGCTGTAATTGGGCAAATTCGGACGAAAATTCGTTATTCGTGAGAGTGCGGGTACTGGGGTAAATCCGCCAAAAATTAGCGTCATGCTGCTGCATCGCTTCCCAGATGAGATAGCGCACGAGACCCGCGCAGTCGCGGTTCTTGTCGCCCCAGCGATAGTTTGCCAGCGCCGATTTTTTTTCGAGCGTCAGCACAGTCGGTGCGATGCGTTCGATAAACCGGCGCACGTATGCTTGTGCTTGCGGCGAAAGGCGCTCGTGCGGATTGCTGGGCAAACTTTGAAATATGCCGAGGACAAAAAAAAGCCCCGCAGTTAAAATTGCGGGGCTTTTCACCGTAAGGTTGTAAATCAGCTTATTGCGCTGCGGGTGCAGGAGCAGGTTGAGCTGAACTATCCGAAGCAGTTTGGCCGCCTACCGGACGAATTGTCGATTTCGGTGGGTTATCGTCGACGATAAAGTCTACACGAACCGGCTGCGATTCGTTACCGACTTTGTCGGTCGCTTTCGCTTCGATGCTGTGTGGGCCTTCGGTTTGAAAGACCAATTTACCGCTGTAGATTTGCCATTCGGCGGCGTTATCGATTTTGATAAAAATATTCGCAACACCCGACTCGGCGTCTTGCGCTTCGACGGTGTAGGTGTTATCGCGTTGCGCGTATTTTTTGCTGTCGACGTTGATGAAACGTTTTGCCGGTGTGATGAGTACAACGGGTGGAGTATTTTCAACGAAGAGAGAGTTGATTACACTGAGGTCGTCGGGGCTTGCGCCTTGGCCGGGTGTTGCGCTCGAAAAGCCGCTGAGATTTTCTGATTTGTTACCGAGATTATCGACTGCGCGATATTTAAGTTGCGTAGCGCCGACTTTATCGAGTACGATACCGTCTTTATAGGGTTGCCAATCGGAACCGTTGGTAGAGTATTCGAGTGATTTAGTACCGCTGTAATTATCGGTCGCGCGAATTTCGAGTTTTGTACCCGGTGCAAGGTAACGCTTGCCGTCGATAAGAACCGGAGCTTTGTTGAGCGCGAAGTTCATATACGGGCCGGTATTATCGATAATCACGTTGAAGATATTATCTTCTTCGCGGTTACCGACACGGTCTACCGAACGATAGACAATTTTATGCGGGCCTTCTTTATCGATGGAAAACGGATGGGCGTAAACGCTGTACTGGTTTGCGTCGTCGAGTTTATATTCGATATAGTCGAGGTTTGAAATGTTATCGGTCGCGGTTAATTCAAACTTTGCTTGCGACGTTGCATAGGTGTTCTTGCCGTCGTTATAAAGTTTACCGACTTGATTATCTGCTGTCGCAGGTTGAGTCGTTGTCTGTGTGTTCGTTGCCGGTTGTGTGGGCTGTGTCGGTTGCGCAGGTGCCGCTTGGACGTTACCGTCGCTCGCCTTTTCTGCTTCGTCGACTTTCTTTTCAGCGTCTTGCGCCGCTTTGTCAGCCGAGTCGAGACCCGGTTGATTGAGATCTTGAGCGATCAGCCATGAAGCGGATGCGACCATGACCACAAACGCTATTTTCATCGAGCGTGTTAAATTCATTATCATAGATTCCTCTCTTTACAATTGCCAATTCAAACCCCGGAGGAGTTACCAATTTAGGTATCGACCCCACGAGCTATAGGACTTAACTTCAGCCCCCTAATTCAGTCACAGAATGTCAATTTTTTTTGGGTTTTAATTTGGCTGGGGTGCGAACGGCGAATAGAATTTCCTCGAAAATAATTGACGGAACGTTCAAGTTTGCAATCTTGCCTGAAGGTGAATGTTTGTTCACTTTTGTGATCCGCTGGACATCTACCACAGCGGTCAGTTTCAAGGAGGAGACATGTTACACGAAAAATCGTTGCGTAGTCATATTATCAAGCGCCCCGAAAAAATTCAGGTGCGCAAACCACAATGGACATTTGCAGAGTTTGTCGGCAAAGAGCCGCGTTCTGAATTTGGCCGCATGCTTTTCGGTGCGCTCAGTCTAGTTTTTCCCGAGGGCGAGCGCTTCTTTATTCGCAGCGTGAAGCATTTTGCCGGTGAGATCAGCGACGCGACGCTAACACAAGATATCAAAGATTTTATCGGCCAAGAAGCGCAGCACGGCAAGGTGCATGAAATATTTAATAAGGCCGTGCTCGGGCACGATTACAACATTGAGCCGTTTCTCGCTTGGTATAAGTCGGCGATGTTCGACACTCTCGAAAAATCTGTGGAAGCGGTTTTTGGTCCCAAGCTTATGCTTGCGGTGACCGCAGCCGCCGAACATTTTACGGCGACGTGGGCGGCGCATAGCCTCGGCTCGGGTTATCTCGAAGAGCATGTCGCGAATCAAAACATGCTCGATTTTATGCAATGGCATGCGCTCGAAGAGATCGAGCATAAACACGTCGCTTTCGATGTGTTGCAAGAGATCGACGATTCGTATACGCTGCGCGCGGCGGGGATGTTATATTGCGCAACGATTTTGCCGTTTGTTATTTCTGTCGCTTTCGTCTCTTTATTAATAAATGCGAAAGCGCGCGCACCTAAGAGCGGTTCAAATATTTTTTCGTTCTTGAGCGACGCAATTTCCGAAGGAAAAAACGGCACGCTTTTGACGTCGTTTATTCCGGCGGTGCTCGCGTATTTGAAACCCGGTTTTCACCCTTCGGATAACGACGATTATGCGGTAGCCCGCCGTGTCGCCGAGGGTATCGAACAACGCATGGTTAACGTAGCTTAAAAAAACAAAATGTAGAGGAGAAAATTATGTTAAGTAGGATTTCCCCGTTAAAACTTTCTGCAGCCGAGCGCGTGCAACGTATCTCGCGCTCGATACGCATGGCCGATCGCAAACTGCGGCGGCGCTTTTCGATACTGAACCAGCAGAACTTGTTGGGCTTCTCGATTTGGTTTGCATCCATCGCCGGCATGGTCGGCATGGGCGTGCTCTACTACTTCGACTATGCGCCGGCGTGGCTCGTGATTCTTGTCAACGCGGTGTTGGCGTCGATATTGCACGAACTCGAACACGACTTAATCCACTCGCTCTACTTCAAAGAAACGTGGATAGAGAAAATGATGCTATGGGGCGTCTGGTTATTTCGCGTTAATACGCCGAGCCCATTTTATCGCAAGAAAATCCACCTGTTGCACCACAAAGAATCGGGTCAAGCGGCAGACATCGAAGAGCAGATGATCGGCAACGGAATGGCATGGGGCCCAAAACGCCTCATCACGATGCTCGACCAAGGGCTTGCTTTTCTGATTAACGCGCGACGGGTAGGCAAAACCGCACCCAAGTTGAAAATAACAGAAATGATGCGCGCCGCTTTCCCGTTTACGTATCTCTACCAAGCCACTTCGCTCGTTTTTATTTTTGGTAATCTCTATCTGTTGCTCATGCCGCATATCGATGCGCAATTTGTCGCGAATGTTACATTTGTAAAGTTGATGGCGCTTGTGAATTTTATGGCGGTTGTGATCGGTCTACCGAATTTTATCCGTCAGGGGTCGCTGCAAATCGTGTCTTCGAGTATGCATTATTTTGGCGACGTGAACCCCGATGCGAGTGTCGGGCTTCTCGAACAGTGTCAAGTGATGACGCACCGTTCGTGGTATATGCTGCCTTTTCAACTCTTTTGTTTTAACTTTGGCAGCACACACGGTATTCACCATTTCATCGTCAACCAACCGTTCTATCTGCGCCAAATCGCCGCTTCGTATTCGCACGCCGCGATGCGCAAATATGGCGTACGGTTCGACGACCACGGCAGTTTCGGACGGGCGAATCGCTACCGCCTCACCCCCGCGCAAGAGCGCCCCCTCTCTCCTTTAGGAGAGGGGGTTGGGGGGTGAGGTGACGGTTGTCCGTAGGCGGGTAGAAATCGCGGCACCGATCGAATCGGTGCTCTCGCTCACCCTCGATGCCGAGCGTTATCCCGAGTTTGCTCCTTCAATCGATGCGACGAAACTACTCTGGCACGATCAGACAAACCGAAAATACCTGATTCGGTTTGAATCGATAATTCCGGTCATTAGAATGCCGACAGTTTCAGAGCAAGAAGTCGAATACGATATTGCCAATGCGGCATTCAATTTCCGCGAGACAAAAGGCTCTTTTGGCCGATTCGAAGGCTATCGCAAATTATATTCGCTCTCCGCGGGACATTCTGCAATCGAATCTGAGGTGCGTTATTCATTTGGCGGCAATCGTGCCATTGCAGCGCTGGTGAACAAAGCCACCGAGGGACTTGTAAAATCAAACCTCGAGCATATACAAGAAGGCATTAAACGGCTCGCCGAAAACGGTAAGGCGGAGAGCCTCTCGCGTGTGTTGGCTAAGTTACAGGTGACGGCAGATATGCTAGTCAAGCAGGGTGTTACGCAGCAGATATTAGAACAGTACGGCATCGGCCAATTGCAGTTGGCATGAAACAATTTGCGGATGCAAAGTTGTAATAACTAGTTGTGCGCATAAATTTTTGCCCCGAATGCTAAAATTAGCTACTTTTAACGTATGAGAGTAGAAGAAACGAGCGGCGATCGCCAAGCGCGTCAAGTCTACGAAGCGCAGCAGGCCGCGGCACAACAAGCGCAAAATCAGGCACAGCCGGTGCAAAAAGATCAACCGGCGCAAGCAACGGGCACTGCGTCGGCAATCGATACTTATGCATAATTGCAGATTTTTTGCGCGTTTGGCGTAAAAAATCCGAGAATAGACTATGGCAGTAGACGCGGCGACGAAAAAGCTCTATAACGAGCGCATCGGTAGCCACAAAACGGCGATTTCAGAGCACGAGAAAGAGATGTCGGCCTATAAGAAGGCGATGACGACCAACAAGAAGCTCAAACCCTTCTTTCATTTAGGCAACATCGCCGAACAATTGAAAGTCGTAAAGCTACAGATCGAGATGAACGAAATATCCGAGCAGATGATGCAGGTAAAAAATAACTCGTTCTTGGACAATGCGCGAAAAAATTTATACAAGATTTTCGCCGATCTCGACGCGGTAGTCAAGGGAGATATAGACGAGGCGATTGACTTTAATCGCGACAATCTCGACAAGATTGCTCCGTTTACTCCGAAACAGCGTTTGAATCTCTATCGGCATATTCGCCGTTCGATCGATACTTTGATACAATCTTATGGAAGCAATACCAAGTGGATATGGTCGTTTCCCGAACTCTACGCAAAAAGTTCTAATCTCGGCAAAAATCTCATCGACTTTCGTGAAGTACAATCGAAACGCGACCCGCGTGAAGAATTTTTTTACGACCGTAAAGAAATGGTAAAGTTGGTCAGCGACGACCTCATGGATGCGTCGAATCGCTATCGCGACAAGTATGAAATCTCGACCAAGGCATCGAGCGATCTCGTGATGGCAATCAAGCTGCTCGACGGCTTGCGGCGCGTTGCAATCGCGGTGAAAGACGATGCCGTTGCGGCAAAAGCCAAGACGGGCATCGACTCGTACAAAGCGCGCATCGAAGCCGATAAAGAAGAAAAAAAGCCCGCACCGAAAAAATAGTGTGCAATAGTGCTTGACGATGGCCGCCACGCACTGGGCCGCTTTATGCAGATGCTTTCAATTCGGTATCGTTTAGCAATGGGTGTCTATTTCTTTCTCGCTACATTCGCGATGCCCGCTGCGGCGGGCGGGGCAACCGACCTCAGTTGGAAATCGCTGCGCGGTTATAATCTCAAAACGGGAAAAATTTCAACGCTGTTGCAAAGCCTCAACGGCAAGGTAATCCAAATACCGGGATTTATTGTGCCCTTAGACGACATGAGCTACGAATCGGTCGGTCGCTTTCTCTTGGTGCCCGACCCGCAGGCGTGTATTCATGTGCCGCCGCCGCCCGCGAACCAAATGATCTATGTCGTGATGAAAGGCGGCAAGAAGGCGCCCATCAGCACAGGTATGCCGGTGGTTTTAACCGGCGATTTGAAAATAAAGGCAATCCGGTCGCAGTTTGGCACGGTTTCGTTTCAAGTTTCCGGCGAATCGGTGAAGCCGTTTCGAGGTAGGTAATATGCCGCGTTCTTCTCGCCGTATTTCTTCGCCGCCTGTTGCAGCAATTGAGATAGATGACTTCTCATTTGCCTACGCACGCAGTGCTCAAGACACGCTCGCGATACCCACAATGAAAATACCAGCGAAAAAAAATACGCTTATCTTCGGCGATAGCGGCTGCGGTAAAAGTACGCTGCTCTCGCTCATCGCCGGAGTTCTCACCGGGCATCGCGGCAATCTTTCCGTATTAGGCGTCGATTATGCGGGCATGTCGGCGCCTCAGCACGATCTATTCAGAGCAAAAAATATCGGCGTTATTTTTCAACAGTTTAATTTGATTTCATACCTCACCGTGATCGAGAATATACTCTTAGGTTTAAAGCTTGCGGGCAAAACGGCGGATTATCCGCGTATCGAAAGTATTCTTTCGCATTTGCAAATCGATGCGTTTCGTAACACTCGGGCGCGCTTCTTAAGTCACGGACAGCAACAGCGCGTCGCCGCCGCGCGCGCCCTCGCGGCGAGAAATTCGTTAATTCTCGCCGACGAACCGACGAGCGCGCTCGACGACACAAACTCGCGGCTTTTTCTCGATTTATTATTTCGCGAAGCGGCTGCGAACGAGACGACGGTCGTCGTCGTTTCGCACGACCTGCGCTACAAGAATCGCTTCGATCACCAGATCGATTTGACTCGCGTCAATCGTGCCGCGCGAGGTGCCGCGTGATTCGTCTCATGGTCGCATCCATCGCCAATCGCCGCGCGATTGCAGTCTTAACGGCATTTTCGGTAGCGTTGAGCGTTTTCTTATTTACCGGGGTCGAAAAATTACGGAGTAGCGCGCGCTCCAATTTCACGAGTGCGGTGAGCGGCACGCACATCATTGCCGGTGCGCGTTCGGGACAGATTCCGCTGCTCTTGTTTTCGCTCTTTCACATCGGTGCGCCGACGAGCAACATTTCGTATGTGTCGTACCAAAAATATAAGCGGCACCCGGCGGTTGCGTGGGCGATACCGTTAGCGATCGGCGATAGCCATCGCGGCTTTCGCGTCGTCGCGACCGCCCCTGAGATTTTTGACCACTATAAATATGGCGACCGAAAGCCGCTGCGGCTCGCCGCAGGCACTTTCACGCTCGGTCGGCTCAAGGCGGTCTTGGGTGCAACCGCCGCGCGCGATTTGGGTTTTGCCGTCGGCGCGCGACTCGTCATGACACACGGCATCAGCGATGTGCAGGGCATTCACGACCACGACGAAAATCCGTTTGTTGTCGAAGGTGTGCTCGAACCCACCGGAACGCCGTTCGATAAAGGTATTTATATTTCTCTAAGTAGCCTCGAATTGATGCATGAAACGGAGGGGGTAGCAGGGGTACGTAGTACCCCCGCTAACATTACCAGCTTTCTACTCGGCGTCAAAGAGCCCGTCGATATTTTACCGCTCATGCGTGCGATCAACGAAGACGAAGCCGAACCCATGACCGCGATTTTGCCGGGTATTGTGCTGGGAGAAATTTGGGGAATGCTCGGCTACGTCGAAGGCGTTTTGAAATTGGTTTCGATTTTGGTGATGGCCACGGCGCTTATGGGGCTTGCGATTGCGCTCTACGCTTCGCTCGCCGAACGCTACCGCGAGCTCGCGATATTGCGCGCGCTGGGGGCGTCGCCCATGCGCATCGCTTCGCTCTTGATGAGCGAGAGTGTCTTCTTGGCATTGGGGGGAGTCATCACGGGGTATATTCTGCTTTTTGCAGTAGTGCAAATTTTGCAGAGGCAATTACTTCGCTTTTTTTCTGTAAGCGTAAAAATTTTCCCGCTAACCAACGCCGAGGTAATTTTCATCGGTGTCTTGTTGGTTGCCGCGCTTGTCGTTGCTCTGTTTCCCGCGTACATTCTTTACCGACGCGCGCTCGGCGCGGGGTTACAGGCGAATATATAAATGGGACGGCGCACGCTCGAAAAAAACCGCGAACTCGACCCGGCGGTGCGCAGCGACTATCTCGCGCGTTTGATGCCGCTCTTCGTCGAAAAAGGCATGAGTGCGCACAGCATGGACGACATCGCGCAGTATCTCGAAATCAGCAAGGCGACATTTTATCGCCACTTTCGTTCGCGCGACGAACTCTTTGCGCTCTTCATCGACAACCTCGTCGAAAAAATTCTCTCGGCGCGATTTTTTTTACGCAATAAAAATCTTGCTTTTGAGGAACGCTATCTATTGACGTTTGCGGCGATCTTAAACGAACTCGGCGGTATCGGCTTTCTTCTGCTATCCGACCTCAAACACAACTTGCCTGACCTGTGGGATCGCATTCGCCAAACGTACGCTATCTGGGAAAACGAATTACACGATTTTTTCAAAGAAGGTATCGAAACGGGTTATGTGCATCCCGTGCATCCCGGTATCTTAGCGCATATGCTCATTTTATTCTTGCGCGAACTCATGACGCCCGAATACTTGAAGAGTCTCAAGATGACATTAGCCGAAGCGTTTCTCGAAACCTTTAAGATTCAAATTCGCAGCGTCGTGCGCTCGCCCGGATTCTCGTTCGATGAAATCGAGCAGCGCATGCGTACGATGTTTCCCGAACTCGAACGCCTTTTTCAAAGTTTCGGCGCACTGCCCTCATTATAAGCCAATCGGCTCTCCGAGGTGGCGAGCATAAAATCAATAAAAAAGCCCCCTTGCGGGGGGCTTAAACTTTAAGGAGGATAAATAAAAATCGATGCGTTATGCGGCTTTCGCAAGCCGAACAACTTCTTTGAAAGCTGTCGGATCTTGAATTGCCATTTCGCTCAGGCTTTTTCGATTCAAATCGATTTTTGCCTTGATGACACCCGCCATAAATTTGCTGTAGCTGATGCCTTCGACGCGGCAGGCCGCGTTAATGCGAGCAATCCACAAGATACGGAAATGGCGTTTCCTTTGTTTGCGGTCGCGAAACGCCCACATATCGGCTTTGAGCGCGGCGTCTTTCGCAGTGCGGTAAAGACGACGACGACCGGCTCTAAAGCCTTTGGTGCGTTTGAGGATTTTTTTTCTGCGATTTTTGTGTATGGTGCCGTTGGTTGCGCGCATGGTGTCCCTTACTTAACGCCGAGCAAGCGCTCAACGCGCCCCATGTCGGCTTCGTGCACGTAGCCTGCTTTGGCTAAATCGTTTTTGCGCTTTGCGGATTTTTTAGTGAGAATATGATTCTTGCCCGCTTTGGTGCGCTTAATCTTGCCTGTGGCAGTCACGCGAAATCGTTTCTTCGCGGCTTTGTTTGTTTTCTTGCCGTGCATCAGCCAAAATTAGCAATTCAGACATCGCGTCAAATTTATTGTAATTTCCATCCCGCGCAAGCGCGGGATGGAAATTTTCAAAGGACTTTACGCAAAAACGTCAACGTACTCGCCCACGACGCCAAATCGGCTTTGCCGTCGTATTGCATCCCCAGATGCTCGGCATGCCCGTTATTCGCGCGCACCGTAAAACCGTGTGTCGCTCCGTCGTAGACAATAAACTGGTATTCAATTTTTGCTTTATCGAATTCGCTCTTCAAAGCCTTGATCTGCTCGGGTTTGACGAATGCATCGGCGCCCCCATGGTGGATTAACAGCGGTTCTTTGATATTTTTCGTGTCGGCGGCGAGCGTCGGAAAGCCGAGCGCGGCATGAAACGTGACAACGCCTTTAAGGTCTGCGCCCATGAGCGCCGATTCAATCGCCGCCATGCCGCCGAAGCAATAGCCCAACACGACAATTTTTGTCGGGTCGATCTCTTTGCGCGCTTTTAAGATATTGAGCGCAGTCTCTAAGCGCGAGCGTAAAAGCTTGCGATCTTTGCCATAAGTTCCAGAAAGTTCGCCCGCTTCTTTGTGGTCTTTTGCGCGAATACCTTTGCCGTACATATCCATTGCAAAGGCAAAGTAGCCGTTCTCGGCGAGCATCTTTGCGCGCATTTTTTCGTAGTCGTCGAGGCCGTCCCAATCGTGAATCACGAGCACGGCCGCGAGTTTTTTACCCGCGTTCTTAGGGTAGGCGATAAAGCCTTCGAAATCTTTGCCGTCTTGTTGGTACGCGAGCGTTGCGGTTTCGATGTGCGCGTCGCGCTGATTTTTGGGCGAGCAGGCGAAGAGCAAAAGTGGAGTTATAAAGAAGACTAGTTTTTTTTGCATAAACGACTTTTCCGCGATGCCGCCCGCGCGCGTCAAATCGAATTAGCTAGTCGCTTTACCGCCTGTCTCGACCACCCGCCGTAGCGCGTGCATGTCGGTGACGACCATTTCAAGTACCCGCGTTGGTACGATGCGATTATTGTCGGCGCGGGCCACGCGGGTTGCGACGCTGCGCACGTTTGTGCAAAAGCGGGGTTGAAGACCCTACTTGTGACAATGTCCTTGGATACAATCGGGCAGATGAGTTGCAACCCATCGATCGGCGGCGTTGCGAAAGGGCACATGGTGCGCGAGGTCGATGCCTTAGGCGGTCTCATGGGCATTGCAACCGACCGCACCGGCATTCACTATAAAATGCTCAATCGTTCGAAAGGCCCGGCGGTTTGGGGGCCACGCGCACAAGCCGACAAGAAGCTCTATCAAAACGAAGTGAAGTTCATTCTCGAATCGACGCCGAATCTTGACATTCTGCAAGACAGCGTGGCAGATTTACTAGTGGACGTTCATGCGACGCATTCGCGTCGCATGATCGTCGGGATAAAAACTCAGCGTAATTTAGAAATTCTCGCACCCGCAATAGTTATTACAACCGGCACTTTCTTGCGCGGGTTGATTCACGTCGGCGATTTTCAAACGCAGGCGGGGCGCTACGGCGACAAGAGTTCGCAAGAACTCTCACCGTCGTTGAACCGCATCGGTTTTGAGTTGGGTCGGTTGAAGACCGGCACGCCGCCGCGCATCCACGGCGCGACGATCGACTACGATGCGTTAGACGTACAAAAGCCCGACGCCGCGCCGCAACCTTTTAGTTATGCTTTCGAGTACGCTGCCGAAAGCCTGTGGCAAAAACAAATCGATTGCCATTTGACGTATACATCCACAAAAACGCACGACATCATTCGCGGCTCACTCGACCGCTCGCCGCTCTATTCGGGAAAAATTAAATCGGTCGGGCCGCGCTACTGCCCGTCGATCGAAGACAAGGTCGTGCGCTTCGCCGAAAAAGAACGCCACCAAATTTTCTTAGAGCGCGAGGGGCTGCGTACGCACGAAGTTTACGTCAACGGCATTTCGACGAGTTTGCCCGAAGATGTGCAGTGGGATATCGTACGTTCTATCAAAGGCCTCGAGAACGCGGTTATCATGCGCCCCGGCTATGCGGTCGAATACGACTTCATTCAACCGACCGAACTTTACCCGACGCTCGAAACGAAAAAAGTTCAGGGGCTCTATCTCGCAGGCCAGATCAACGGTACGACGGGCTACGAAGAAGCCGCAGCGCAGGGCGTTGTCGCCGCCTACAATATTATTTATCGCGCGCAGGGTCGCGGCGAATTTGTTCTCAAGCGCGACGAAGCGTACATCGGTGTTCTCATCGACGATCTCGTGAATAAAGGCGTCGACGAACCGTACCGCATGTTCACGTCGCGCGCCGAGCACCGCTTGACGCTCAGGCAAGACAACGCCGATTTTCGGCTGATGCGTTACGCGGACGAACTGGGGATTAACCCCGATCTCAAAGTCGCTTGCGACGAGAAGTATGCTCGCTATGCTGCGTACAAAAAGGCAATCGCGACAAAAAAACTCAGCGGCGAGCTGATCGAAAAATTTTCTCGACAAGATATAAACGTACAAAAAGGTACGGCATACGAAGCGATACTACGGCGGCCCCAACTCGACGACACGACGATTCATTCGCTCTTCGACGACTTGCGGCAAAATCCCGTAGGGGTTTTGCCACAAGTTTCTACCGACGAAGAAATCAAAATTGCAATGGAAGTCAAATACGATGGCTACAACGCGCGTGAAACGAATCGCTCGCGCCGCCGCGAAGGTAGCGAAGACAAGCCCATTCCCGAAAATCTTAATTACGATCAACTGGGCAGCATCAAATTCGAAGCACGCGCGAAGCTCAAAAAAATTCGCCCGCTCACTGTCGGCCAAGCGGCGCGCATACCCGGGGTCGATCCTTCGGATATCGATATACTTTTGATTACGCTCGAAAGTTTGCGGCGGGCGAAAGCGGGCTAAGACGCACGCTCTTCGCTTATAACACAAGCTCTAAGACTCCCACTTATCGAACGCTCAATTCTCCACTTTCGGCATTTTGCGTAAGAACGTCGGTATGTCGTAAGCCGCCGCTTGTACCGAGGCGTCGACACGCGGAAAATCCAACCCCTGCTGCGCCGGGGTACGATACGTCGCATCTTCGGTACCGGTGCGCGGTAGAATTTGCGGTCTAAATTGCGGCTGCGCCGGTTGCGGCGTCGTCGCGGTCGCTTCTTTGCGGCGATAGCCGGTGGCGATGACGGTGATCGAAACGTGGTTGTCTTTCGTTTCGTCTTCGGTGAAGCCGACAATGATGACGGCGTCTTTCGAAACCTGTTCGTGAATCTGTTTTTGAATTTCGTGGTATTCGTAGAGCGCGAAGTCAGAGCCGCCGACAACGTTGATGAGTACGGCCTGTGCGCCGTCGATTGTCTTGCCATTGAGCAAGGGGTGATGGATTGCACTCTGTAATGCTTCGGCGACGCGGTTTTCGCCGGTGCCTTCGCCGAGACCGATAACAGCGTCGCCGTTCTGTCCCATCACGGTACGCACGTCGGCAAAGTCGACGTTCACAAAACCGGTCGAGTTGATGATGTTGCTGATGCCGCGCACCGCACGGTAAAGCATGTCGTCGATGAGCTTATACGCGGCACCGACCGAAGTTTTTTTATCGATCACTTTGAAGATCGCCTCGTTGGGGATTGTGATGAGTGTGTCGACACGGTCGCGTAGGTTGGCCTGACCCTGCTTGGCAAAATTCATGCGCTTATCGCCTTCGACGATAAAGGGCAAGGTCACGACTCCGACGGTGAGCGCTTTGAGTTCGCGCGCGACTTCGGCGACAATCGGCGCCGCACCGGTGCCCGTGCCGCCGCCCATACCGGCGGTAATAAATACCATGTCGGCGCCCTTGAGGACGTTCATAATTTTCTCGCGGTCTTCCATCGCCGCCTGCGCGCCGACGTCGGGAATACCGCCTGCACCCATGCCGCGCGTAAGTTTAGCGCCAAGCGCAACTTTAACGGGGGCATGCGAGCGTTCGAGTACTTGCTCGTCGGTATTCATCGCGATGAGCTCGACGCCGTCGAGGTTCATCGACACCATGCGTTCGATTGCGTTCATACCGCCGCCGCCGACGCCGACGACTTTGATCGTCGCAGGGGATTTCTTTTTTTCTTCAAATGCTAGCATGTTCGCTCCTGTCGCGACTCCCCTCTATCCCCTCTGGGGGTAGAGGGGAGTCGCGATATTATAAATTTTTTTGCAACCAACTTTTCATTTTACCGAAAAAGTTGCGTCCGGTTTTTTGTATTTCACCCTCGCCGTACCGCGCCTGATACAGGAGCAACCCTGTAGCAGTGCTGTACGGGGGCGACGCAACTTTATCTGCAATCCCCAACAAGCCCTTTGGATAGGCGACCGACGCACCGAGCCCTAAGACTTCTTCTGCAAGTCCTACGAGACCTTCGAGCTGCGCCCCGCCTCCCGTAAAAATAATGCCGCCGGCTAAGATATTTTTTCTGCCGGATTTCAAAAGTTCTGTATCGATGAGTTCGAGCATCTCGCGCATGCGCGCTTCGATGATGAGCGCCATGTCGCGCCGGGGAATCTGTCGCGGTGCGCGCTCGCCGACCGAAGGTACGTCGACCATTTCCATCGGGTCGACGTCGGCGGCACGCGCGGTGCCTTTGCGCTTCTTGAGCATTTCTGCCGAGTCGATCGGCGTCTTAAGACCGATCGATAGGTCTTGCGTGACGTGTTGCCCGCCCAAGCAAATCGTCGCCGAAAATTCGACGCCGCCGTCGACGTAGATAATAAGATCGATCACGCCCGAGCCGATGTCGCAGATCGCGACGCCCAAATCTTTTTCGGCTTCGGTGAGCAGCGCTTGGCTCGACGCGAGCGCGCTCAAGACTTTATTCGAAACGTGGACGCCCGCTTGCTCGACGGCTTTCTCGGTATTTTGCAACTGTGTGACCGGCGCGGTCACGATGTGTACCTGTGCGTCGAGGCGTACCCCGACCATACCTAAAGGGTCTTTGATGCCCGCTTGGTCGTCGACTTTGAATTCGCGCGAAAGCACATGCAAAATTTCTTGATCGGCGGGAATACGCACATTCTGCGCCGTGTCAATCACCCGAAATACATCCGCATGCGTGATGATGCGGTCGCGACCCGTGATTGTGACCATGCCCGTCGCATTGTCGCCGCGCACATTTTTACCCGAGATGTTGATGACAACTTCGTCGATGCTCACCGCCGACATGAGTTCGGCTTCTTCGATCGCGTCGTGAATACTTTTTACCGTCTGCTCGATGTTCGTAACAGAGCCGGATTTGACGCCGCGCGCTTCGACGACGCCGAGGCCGATAATCTCGACTTCTTCGGGCGAGGCGACGCGCGCGACAATCGCAACGGTCTTACTCGAACCTAAATCGAGCGCCGCAACGATGCGACCAACGCCCAAGCCTGTGTTGTCGTAGCTCAAGTGCCTGCCTCGGCAGCGAGGGTAGTATGTTTCATTTCGCGTATAATAGCGCTATTTTCCTGTAGGTCGACCAACGTGACAGAGCGCGGCAACTTCGCTTCGAGGTACGCATACACGGCCCATAGACGCCGCAAAGTCTCTTCAGAAAAGCGGCCTTCGTAAACCACGCACGAGCGCACCCCCGCCGAATAAATGCGATAGCGCCAGATGTCGGATGGTTTTCCGTTATCCGCCGCACTACCGTTACTTAACGGCTTAATCTCGATTTCGGCGAGGCGCTGCCAAAGGAATGCATACTTTTGCCGCGTCTCTTTCCAAAGCCGAATTATGTCACTTCTTGGAGCAACCGTTGTTTCGTCGCGAAAAGTCAAGTAGAAAATGACTTTGTCGGGAGTTATATCTTTATGGAGTGTGGCGGCGTTTTCGACGACGGTAAAACCATTGCCGTCTTTTTCGGCAATGCTGCCGTCGCCGCTTTGCAAGTATTCGAGCCGGCGTTCGGTCAAAGAAATTTGCACGCGCTGTCCCGGAAGGATAGTGACGCGCGCGGTGGCGATGCGCGAGTTCATGAGCAGAGCGTCGCGAATTTCGTCGGCGCTGACGCCGTCTTTGGCCGCGCGCAAAAGATAGAGCACAACGTCTTGTACTTCTTTGTCGCTGATAATGCTATTGCCTTCGCTCGTGATTTGCCAGTCGCCGCTGCCGCCGTGGCGCTTAATCACAAACCATGCCATGAGAATTCCGCCGAGCGCAAAAAGCGCCAAGCCGGCATAGAGAATGCGTTTGCGCAATGCCGTCATTTGCGCGGAATTTCAGAGCCTTGCGTTTCGCCGCCGCCGTCGGTGTCGGGCGCATTATACTCTTCGGAGAAATTGGCGTTCCACTCGCTGATGAGTTCCCAGATGGTGACAAACATGGTGACGATAAACGGGCCTAAGATAAGCCCCTTGATGCCAAATGCATTGAGCCCGCCGACAATCGCCAAAAATAAAAACAACGGATGTAAGTTGAGATCTTTGTCGAGCAAAATTGGCTTTAAGAGATTTTCTAACAGAAAGTAAAACGCGAGGCAGGTGATTGCCATGACGATTGCGATTGTCTGGTGGTCGTTAGCGAAAAGATAAATCGCGCCCGGTAGCCAAACGACTGCAGTGCCGATAACCGGTATTAACGCGAAAGGTACGGCGACTGCGCCCCACAGCAGCGGTGTGGAGAGTCCGCAGACCCAAAACACAATACCGATGACCGTGCCTTGCGCGATCGAGACGACAAAGTTACCTTTGACGACCGTATCGAAAATGCGCACCATGCGGTCGCCGATATGTTTCTCGATTTTGTCGGGAAACGGTAAACTGCGATAGACGGCGAGGCCGATACGATCGACGCTACGGAAAAGGAAAAACAAAATAAAGATGGCAAAAACAAAATCGACGACAAACTTAAAACCGGTAAGCATCCACCGCCAGCCTTGTTTGATCGTTTCAAATTGGTTGCTGCGCAACGTTTCGAGAATTTGTGCACGGTATATTTGCAACTGATCGGTGTTGATACTGAAGCGTTCTTGAATCCACGGGTTGTTGTGTAAGATTTCCGCAACCTTTTCGGGGGTGAACCAATTATGCGCGAGCACGCTCGCATACCGCGCTTCACCGACGAGCGCAACTACCAAAAAAGCGACGGGTATAATGAGTATAAGAATTACCGAGAGGGTCGAAATGACGGCGGCGAGTGTGCGACGGCCTTCGAGGCGCTTTAAGAGATAGCGATGCGGCGAGCGGAAAAGAATAAAGAGAATACCCGCGATAAAAAACGCATAAATATAACTGTAGTAAACGATGCTGACGAGCGCGAGGAGAAAAAGAAACAAGCCAAAAAAAACATAGGGTAGAAAGCGATGAAAATCGAGAAAGCTGTAACTACGGTCGAGTTTCATGATACCCGCTGTGCATAATGCGACATAATAGGCCTACTTGAGTGGCGCGTACAGTAGAAAATTGCACTCGCGACGCAGTCGCGAGTGCAATTTTCCGAACTTCAGCTTCCAAAAAACTGTTTACACCCTGTCTTTTCGGCTTATTCGCCTAAGGCATGGTAATGCTCTTCGGAATGCCCAATTTAGGTGAGATGATTTTTTTGGTCGTCATCATCCTTTTGCTTTTTGGGGGCAAAAAACTACCCGAGTTGGCGCGTGGGCTCGGTGCGGGTATTCACGAATTTCGTCGCGGCATGAATGCTGGTAACGAGCCGGTCGAAACGCAGACGCATGTGCCTGAGCGCGATGTTACGCCGCCTGCGCACGAAGAGCAATCGCGTAAGGTGCGCGCAATCCCCGAACCGAAAGCGCGCGGCGGTCGTCCTTCAGCGCGCCGCACCGCAAAGACAACTAAAACAAAAAAGAAAAAATAAAAATTACGACGCTTCCGTCGTAATTTTTTTCAAACACTATGCACTCCTTTGAGCGTATCGCGCATTTACTCGAAGCGCTGCCGTATATTCAACGCTTTGCCGGCAAAACCATCGTTATCAAATACGGCGGCGCGGCGATGGACAAAGCCGACCTGAGCGACCGATTTGCGCAAGACGTGGTGATGCTCAAGCTCTGCGGCATCGACCCGGTGATTGTGCACGGCGGCGGGCCGCAGATTAACCAACTTCTCGCACGCCTCGGCGTCGAATCGAAATTTATCGACGGGCACCGTGTGACGGGCGACGACGAAATGGCCGCCGTTGAAATGGTGCTCGCGGGCGACGTCAACAAGCGCATCGTCGCGCAGATCGCGCGCGCGGGCGGCAAAGCGGTCGGTATCTCGGGTCGCGACGGTGCGTTAGCGCGCGCGACACGGCATCATCTCGAGAAAAACGAAAACGGTAAAATAACGACCATCGATTTAGGGCGTGTCGGCAGTGTGCATCCTCATGACGTCAACGTGCAGGTTTTGAACGCGCTCAAGCAAGGCGGATTTATCCCTGTGATTGCGCCGATTGCGTTCGACGACGACGGGGCATCGCTCAATATCAATGCCGACACGATGGCGGGGGCGATTGCAGCGGCGCTTGCCGCCGAAAAGTTGGTTCTCTTGACCGACACACCCGGAGTGATGCACGAGGGTAAGACCTTGACGCGCTTGAATCCGAGCGACGTTGCACGCCTCAAGAAAGAAGGCATCATTTCGGGCGGCATGATACCGAAAACCGATTGCGCGGTGGCGGCGGTCGAGAACAAAGTCGGTGCCGCGCACATCATCGACGGCCGCGTGCCGCATGCGCTTCTACTCGAAATCTTTACCGACACCGGCGTTGGCACGATGATCGTTGGGTGAGCATCCCCCAGGGCGTAGAAACTCAGTAATCTGTAGATAGGGCTTCCAGAACTTAGGATAGATCGTTGCGAAATCAAAAGCAGGCGCGGATTGGATATCCCGCGATTTATAGTAAATATCCCGCATCGTATATGCCAGAAATTGATTCACTGTGTGATATGACACTAACTTAAATAGACGTCTTCATCATTAATGTGGCCTGTACCCATAGCCTGTAAATCGTTTAGTCGCTGGGATCATCTCCGATGTTTCCTCACGGCTCCATCTGCGTGACACGCACAATGTCGCCGACGCGCACGACCTGTTCTTTGCCGCCCAAGAGATGCACGCGGTGCCGTTCGCGGGACGTCGCTAACTGAAACGCATAGAACGTTTCGCCGTCGGCCAGTTCGTAACGAAAAAGCGGTTTGTCGCTCGTATCTGTCGCGACGACTTTTCTATCGAGAGTGTGGCGCGTCTGGGTGAAATCTAATTTGGCCGGGGCTGTCATGCGCAAGGTGTCTTCACCCTGCTGCGGATTACGAAATGTTATAGAGAGGCTGCCGTGGCGGAGCACAATTGTGCCACGCGCGGGTGACGCATCGAAAATAAATTCTGTACCGGTGATAGCAACACTCACGAGCGGATGCTCGATATGCATGTCGGCTTTTTCGTGCAGACGAAAATCGGCTTTGAGCGTTTGCGCAGCGACACGAATCGTGCCGCGCGTTTCGCTGATTTGCGCATCGCCCGCCATGAAGCGAATTTCTTTTTTGCCATGCCGATAAATTTCGCCGTGTGAAAACTTTTTTGGGGCGATATTCGTGCGGGCGATGGTCGGTTTCTCGGCGGTGCGCGATTCGCTTTGTATGAACCAAAATGCGATCGAGAATCCTACGAGTACAAGTGCGGCGGCAGCCCATGGGAGAGCATGGTAAAATTTTCGCGCGCGTCTGTATTTGAGTTCGACGACGGGTTGCGGCGTGCGCGGCGGTGCAAATGCCGCTTTGAATCGTCGCCAATTTTCATGGGGGAGTGACTTCTGTGCGGGGAGCAATCCTTCAGCGGAGAGCATTTCTTTGACTCGCATTTTTCGTTCGTTTTTATGCACGGTGACCTGCCTTAAATTCTTCGTAGAAAGGTTCGAGTTTCACAATCGCGCGGCGCATGCGGCTTTCGACGGCGGCAACCGTGAGGCTGAGCATCTGAGCGATCTCGGCGTAGCTGAAATCTTGAAAGCGTAAGACCGCGACCTCGCGATATTTTTGCGGTAATGCGGCGAGCGCGCGCGCAACCAGTTCTTGCTCTTCGTTCGCAAGCGCAATTTCTTCGGGAGTCGCCGTGGCGCGCGGTTGGGGCACGACGCGCATGCGGTCTTTGGCGCGCTTGCGTAAGAAGTACGAGGCGCTATTGCGCACGATACCGAAAAACCAGTAGCGCGCCACATCGGGCGGCGCGGCGAGATATTCTTCAAAGCGTTCGAGCGCGAGCTCAAAACTGTGAGTCAGCGTATCGTACGCATCGTCGCTATCGACGAGCATACGCCGCAGGTATCCCCATGCGGGCGGATAATGATCGCTGTAGAAGCGCGCAAATTGTTCTTGCCGTTTGCGGTCAAAGGGTGTAGCGGCGCTATAGTTCAAGGGTATCGGTTTTTGGCCCACGTATGAGGAGCCTAATCTCCTACAGATATGGTGACAATACCTTGCTAAATCCGTCGCAAGATGAGAAAATCAATAGGATTGACATCGGGTAAAAGAATGGCAACGTACCAAATATGAAAGGTTTCAGCGTTACCGGCGACACTCCCGAAAAATTTATGCGCAAGATCGAGCGCGCACTTTATAAAGGAGAACTCGGTAAGTTTGCAAAGATGTCGTTGCAATTGCCGCAGGCCCGCATCAGTTTTGAGAAAATGGGCATAACCGAGTTTATCTTCAGCATCACCGCCGAGGGTGACACTTTTACCGCAACCAAGACCGGTGAGAAGGTCGCGCTCACGCATGCTTTTTTTCGCAACGAGGTGGAGCGAGAACTGGAGCGTATTATTCACCGTTTTGGGGGGATTATAAAAAAATAATGAGTGCGGTGCGCAATGCGCCTGCACCCGCCACATCCAAAAAAATGAGAAATCTGCTATGCTTTCTCGCTTCGATATTTACGCTGCCCTACTATGAATATCCAAGAAGAAATGAAAAAATACATCGATCAGGCGAGTTCGCAGATCAATGTCGGCAAAGAAAAACTTGAGGGATTGGTTGCTTCGTTAGCGCTCGATGAAAAGAAAGCGCACCTCGAATCGATCATCAGCACTCTCCGCGAGAAGGGTCTGAAAGATACGGTCTCTTCATGGGTCGGCACCGGCGAAAACCATCCGATTAACCCCGAGAAAATTAAAGAAGCTCTCGGCGTGCATCGTATCGAAGAGTTGGCGCAGCAAGCGAAAATGAAAGTTTCAGAAGTGCCGCAAGCGCTTTCGAGTCTTTTACCACAACTTATCGACAAACTCACACCCGACGGTAAAGAACCGGCAAACGGTATTGCCGCGGCTGCGGTGAAGTTCCTCAAAGGAATTCAAGATCGCACGGGTGGCTCTCACGGCTAATGAAACTTTCAGCATCGCGACAAGCGTCGCGATGCTGAAATTCTAACGATGAAAAAAAAATATATTTTTATCGGCGTTGTCGTCGCCTTAGGCGTCGCTATTGGCTCGCAGGTACATCGCGATATACCCGCAGCGGAAATCGAAAAGAAATTCGCCTTGCCCGAATCGAAATTCATGAATCTCAAGGGTATGCGCGTGCATTATACCGACGACGGTAAAGGCAAACCCTCGGTGGTCGTGCTGATCCACGGCACGGGCGCAAGCCTGCATACGTGGAATGCGTGGATGCCAAAACTTAAAAAAGATTTTCGCGTCGTGCGCGTCGATCTGCCCGCATTCGGCCTGACGGGACCGTCGCCCGATCGCGACTATTCGATCGCGAATTATGTACGTTTTCTCGAAGAGTTTTTTGCCGAACTCAAAATTAAACAAATTAATCTCGTCGGCAATTCGTTGGGCGGCCAGATCGCATGGCACTACGCGCTCGCGCACGGCGACGATGTCTTGAAGCTTGTGCTTATCGATAGCGCAGGGCTGCCGCGCGTCGGCAAAATTCCGTTGCCGATTCGTTTGGCGCGTATGCCGATTTTACAGACACTCGCAAAATATATCAGTCCGCGTTTTCTCGTAAAAAAAAGTTTGAAAGAAGTCTATTACGATAAGAATAAAGTTACCGACGCGCTCGTCGATCGCTATTTTGCGCTCACGTTGCGCGCCGGCAACCGCGAGGCGTTCGTCGATCGTGCGCTGCAACTTAGCGACGACAACGGCGACGGTTTGCGTAAGCTGGGTATGCCAACGCTTATCATGTGGGGCCGCCACGACGCATGGATTCCGATTTCGCAGGCGGAGCTATTCAAGAAAAAAATTCTCTTAGGCCAACTCTTGATTTACGAGAACTCAGGCCACGTACCGCAAGAAGAAATTCCCGACGAAAGCGTTGCGGGTCTCTTGAAATTCTTAGAATAGGTAATTGAGTTCATAAAATATCGCAAGGGTGGATTAAATTCTCTGCTTGTGACTATTTTGTAATCGAGAACTCCACTCGCGTATCGAACACAAACTTGCCTTTGTGGTAGGTGCGCTCGCTAAACTCGGCGCGGCCGTCGCTGCGAAAGCGGAGAAAGCTAGTCGCGCGCGTGCCATAACCGGGTAAGCGAATGAATGCCGACGACAGTGCTTTTTCGACGGCAAACGGTAATCCCGTTTGCTGCACTGCGTCGTCGGGTGCGGGCATGGTATCGTGCATGAGTTCGAACGCCGTGTTGATTTCTAAAGAATTTTTTAATCGGACTAAATCCGCCTTGGCTTTATTTACTTTGTGCCACGGAGCATCGAGCAGTGCGTTCGAGAGGCCGTAGACGCCGGACACCAATTGCCGCGCAGCGGCATTGGCGCGGTTGCTAAAATAATAGAGAGTTTGCGAGTCGCCGAAGAGTAGATTGTAGCCGTTGTAATCGTGTGCGGTTCGGGCGAGCTCTTCGCTATATGCGGCATAGGAAATATCTTCTTTAAGAAAGCGGCTGACGATGAGGCCGCGCGATTTTGCGTTGTGAGAGTTGTGACCGGGTTCGCGAAAATTGGTAATCGCGGCAAAGCGACCGCTGCGGCTCACACCGAGCCAAGTACCGAGCGGCGTTGCGGGGGTGCGCCAAAAATTACGCCACGAACGATAACCCAAATCTTTGCCGGCGAGCACTTGGTAGTCCGGCGACCACGCGAGCGGTGCCGCGCGCCGCCGCCAAAACTCGTCGCGGTTGGCAAGCACGATAAGCGGCGTATCGGTGCCGGGTTGATAGGAGAGAACGATCAAGCACACGATGTGCAAGAACACGCACTTGACAGGAAGTCAATCTTTGTGCGTGTCAAGCACACGATGTGCAAGAACACGCACTTGACAGGATGTCAATTGTAGCACTATTCCGAACCAGCGTTTCGCGGGTTCGGAATAGTGCTGGAAAATTCTATCTAAATCTACTCAAAATACATACAAAAAAGATGTTTCAGTAACAACATAGGAATAGTATCCCATGAAAAAGCATTGTCGCGTTGTCTGAATCTCAAATTACAACGACAGTCGAGCTCTAATTACCAATTATTTGGTGAGCGAGTGAAGTTTATGCCGGTTAAGGTGTTGAACAAAATGAATCCAAAACAGAAAAAAGCCATATTGCACACAGCATTTTTGTTAATGCTTTTAGTTTTGAGCGGTGCGGCATGCCATAAAAAGCACGAGGCTGAATCTGATGCGCTGACGGCGACAAAGCCATGGCGACAAGACGTGGTCGTCGATCAAGCGTATGTTGCGCAAGTGCGTGCGATTCAGCATATCGAGCTGCGCGCGTTCGAGAAAGGGTATTTGACGCATATCTATGTCGACGAAGGCCGTTTAATAAAGAAAGGCCAGAAGATGTTTCAGGTGATGCCGATGTTAGTCACGGCGACGTACGAAAAGGCAAAAGCCGAGTTCGAGTCGACGTCGATCGAATTCGAGAATACCGAAAAACTTTTCAAAGAAAATGTCGTGTCGAGTACCGAACTAGCTCTTGTGCGAGCGCGCTTGAAGAAAAATCAAGCAGCCATGAATTTAGCGAAAAGCCATCTCGATCTTGCGACGGTGCATGCGCCTTTTACCGGCATTATGGATAAATTTCAGGTGAGGTTAGGTAGTCTCGTCGACGAAGGCGCTCTGCTCACGACGCTATCGGATATTTCGCAGTTGTGGATTTATTTTAACGTCGCGGAGAAGGACTATCTGAACTTTCAGAAAGAAAAAAATCTAGGGCATAAGCCGATGAAAGTGCAATTTGTCATGGCGAACGGCGAAACATTCAAGCATACGGGGGTCGCCGACACGATCGAGGGCGAGTTTAACACAGAGACCGGCACGATTCCCTTTCGTGCGACGTTTCAGAATCCCGAGCGTCTCTTGCGGCACGGCGAGACGGGCAACGTGATCGTAAAAACAAATTTGCCGATGGCGTTAGTTATTCCGCAAAAAGCGACGTTTGAAGTTTTAGATAAGGTTTACATCTATGTCGTCGACGACAAAGGTATTGCAACGGCGAAGCAAATTACAACGTCGCACGAAGTGCCGCATCTATTTGTGGTGGCCGAGGGTGTGACCGAGCAAGACACAATTTTAATCGAAGGACTCGGAAAAGTACAAAACGGACAAAAAGTCGATATCAAAGTCGAATCGAGCGAAGAGGTCTTGAAGGGATTAGAGCTTTCGGCGCACTAGCCGCACAAGGGATGGAGTATTAAATGTTCGCGAAGTTTTTGCAGCGCCCGGTTTTAGCGATTGTGATTTCAATCGTAGTGGTATTCATGGGTTTGTTATCGATTAAAACGCTGCCGATGGCGCAATTTCCCGAAATTGCCCCGACACAAATCATTGTCAAGCTGTCGTTTCCCGGCGCGAGTGCGCAAGTGCTCGTGCGCTCGACGATTACCATTCTAGAGCAGGCGATTAACGGCGTGAATGGTATGCGCTATATGACATCGTCGTCGACGAGTTCGGGCGATGCGATTATTCAGATTTATTTCGAACCGGGAACAGACCCCAATGGTGCGCTGGTTCAGGTCAAGACGCGCGTCGACCAGATGACGTTTCGGATACCGGCGTTGGTGCGCCTCGAAGGTATTTTCGTTTTACCCGTGCAGCCGAGTATGCTTCTTTACGTGAACCTTTATAGCGTCGATCCGAAGGCCGATGAGAAATTTTTGTTCAACTACGCGACGGTCTTCTTGTTGCCCGAGTTAAAGCGTATCCATGGGGTCGGTTGGGTGAGTATTTTGGGTGCGCGGCAATACGCGATGCGGGTTTGGCTCGATACCGACCGCATGCGCGCCTATAATGTCTCGGTCAAAGAGGTGATGAAAGCGATCGAAAGCCAAAGTATCATCGGTCGTCCGGGACGTATTGGCAGAAGCTCCGGTAAAACCGCGCAGTCGCTCGAATATGCGCTGACCTACGACGGGCGGTATACCAAGCCCGAACAATACGAGAATATTATTGTGCGCGCCGAAACGGGCGGCGAGGTGATGTATCTAAAAGATATTTCAACGGTAGAGCTCGATAGCGAATTTTATAATATTTACTCCGACATCGACGGGCACCCCTCGGCCGCGATCATGTTTAACCAAACCTTGGGCAGCAACGCGATCGAGGTCATCGAAGAAATCAAGAGTAAGCTCGAGGAACTAAAGAAGCAATTTCCGCCGCAGATGGACTACAAGTTCGGCTACGATGTATCTAAATTTATCGAGGCGTCGATTGAAGAAGTGACGCATACGCTCCGCGATGCCTTCATTCTCGTGGCGCTCGTTGTCTTTATTTTTCTTGCCGATTGGCGCTCGACGCTCATACCCACAATTGCGGTACCCGTCTCGCTTATCGGCGCATTCACGTTCATGAAAGCGTTGGGACTTACGATTAACTTGATTACTCTCTTCGCGTTAGTCTTGGCGATTGGGGTCGTCGTCGACGATGCGATTGTCGTGGTTGAGGCTGTGCATGCAAAAATGGCCGAGAAACACATGAGCGTCTATAGGTCGGTCAAAGAAGTCTTAGGAGAAATTAGCGGCGCGGTAATCGCGATTACCTTGCTCATGGTCTCGGTTTTCGTGCCTGTTTCGTTTTTGCCGGGGCCAGTGGGTGTGTTTTACCGGCAATTCGCGGTGACGATGGCGACTTCGATTGTGCTTTCGGGTCTCGTCGCTTTGACCTTGACGCCGGTACTTACGGCGATGATCTTAAAACCGCATGTACCCGGCCAACACGCGCGCGGGCCCATCGGCAAGTTACTCGAAAAATTTAACCAAGCCTTTGATCGTTTTACAGATAGATACGTGAGACTTATGCGAAAAGTCGCGGGTACTCGTACGTTCACGGTTTTCATGCTTGTGGGTTTCTCGGTCGGAATCTTCTTTATGAGTAAGATGGTACCGGGCGGTTTTGTTCCCGCAGAAGACCAGGGGATGATTTACGCGATTGTTCAGACTCCCCCCGGTTCGACGATTGAAAAAACCGCTAGCGTCGTGCGTATGCTCGAACACGAAGCGTTAAAAACCGACGGTGTCGATTCGGTTGCCTCGTTGGCGGGTTATGAAATCCTTTCCGGTGGTGAGGGTTCTAACGCGGGTACTTGTCTTATCAGTCTTAAAGAGTGGTCTAAGCGTAAGCACAATGCGCGCAAAATTATGGAACTCCTCGAAGAAAAAACCAAAGCTTTTGGAGCGATTATCGAATATTTCGAACCGCCAGCCGTACCCGGATTCGGCGCTGCCGGCGGCGTTTCGTTCGAGCTACTCGATAAGACGAACAGTGGCGATTATGCCGCCTTCGATAAAGTACACGTGCAATTCATGCAAGATCTCAAAAAACGCAAAGAGTTGACGGGAACCTTCTCCTTCTATTCGGCAAAATTTCCGCAGCTCGACGTGAAGCTCGATCGTAAAGTCGCGATGCAAAAAGGCGTCAATGTCGGCGATGCGATGGAAAATTTGAGTGTCTTGATCGGGAGTACGTACGAACAGGGTTTTATTCGCTTCAATCAATTTTGGAAAGTATATGCGCAGGCAAAACCCGAATTTCGCCGCATGCCGTCGGATATTCTCAAGTTGTACACGCCCAACGAAAAGGGTGAGATGGTTCCCTATTCGGCATTCCTTAAACTCGACCAGATTCAGGGTGTGAACGAGGTCACCCGTTACAATGCATACACCGCCTCGGTCATCAACGCGCTCCCGAGTACGGGATATACCACCGGCGACGTGATTGCGGCGATTCGAGAAGTCGAAAAAAAGACATTGCCGCACGGGTTTGCGGTCGGTTGGGCGGGGCTTTCGTACGACGAATCGATGCGTGGTAACGAAGCGATTATTATCTTCTTGATCGTGATTGTGTTCGTTTATTTGGTTCTCGCGGCACAATACGAAAGTTTCATATTACCGTTCTCGGTAATTCTTTCGCTTCCCCCCGGCGTTTTCGGAACTTTCTTCCTTCTCAAAATTATGGGGCTCGCGAACGACATCTATGCGCAGATTGGTATGATCATGCTCATCGGTCTGCTCGGCAAGAACGCCGTCTTGATTGTCGAGTTCGCGAAGCAGAAGCAAGAAGCTGGTCTCACCGTGTTCGAAGCGGCGATGGAAGGTGCGAAGGCGCGCTTTCGTCCGATTCTTATGACCTCGTTTGCTTTTATTGCCGGGTTAATCCCGCTGCTTTTGGCCTCGGGCCCCGGTGCAGTGGCGAACCACACAATCGGCGCCTGCGCTTTAGGGGGGATGGCCTTCGGTACTGTTTTCGGCGTCGTAATTGTGCCGGGCCTCTATTACATATTTGCCTCTATTTCCGAGGGAAAAACTCTTATTAAGCAAGAAGACGACGAGCCGCTTACCGAACATGTAGGGCACCATGCGCCAGCCGAGCATGTAGAAACGCATGAACCTGTCGTGGACGAAAAAAAACGTAAGCGGAAAAATTCGCGCACTTGATGCCGCAGAGCGAGGAGCACGCATTTACTGATGATGAATAACCTTATTAGAGCGCTTGGCGCTAAAGTTTTGATTGCGGGCGCTTTAATTTTCTTATTCTCATGCGCGCCGTCTTTACCGCGTCGCGAACATACGCCTCTCGAATTACCGCAAGAGTTTCCCGAATGGCAAAACTCGGCAGAAACCGAAAATTTAGCGACCAAAGCATGGTCAGAATATTTTTCAGAGCCGCAACTCAAAGGGCTCATCGACACGGCGGTGAAAAATAATCAGGATCTTGCGATGCTCGAGCAAGAAATCAATGTCGCTAACGCAGAAGTACTTTCGCGGTACGGCGAGTATATCCCTAAAATTTCCGGGCAAGTCAACGGCGGTGTAGAAAAAACCGAACGTTTCAGTACTCCCGATGCGAATTCGCGTACGCTTTTTAGCCGCGGCGGCCTCGTGATGAACTGGGAAGTCGACATTTGGAAAAAATTACGTAACGCGACAAAGGCCGCTTATTTGCGCTATCTGTCGAGTATCGAAGGACGGCGCTACGTTGTCACGAATTTGGTTTCCGAAGTCGCGGGCACCTATTACCAGCTCATGTCTTACGACAACCAATTGCAACTTGTCGAAGATTATATTCAAGTGCTCTCGAAAATTCGCGACATGGTCGATTTGCAACGGCAAGCGGGACGCACGACGTCGCTCGCGGTCAAACGTTTTGAAGCCGAGGTCGCGAAGAATAAAGCGCGGCGCTTCGATTTGCGCCAGCGCATCGGTGTCACCGAAAACCACTTAAATTATTTGCTCGGTCGTTTTCCGCGACCTATTCAACGCGAGTCGACAGACTATTTACAGATTACGCTTTCCGATATGCACATGTCGGTGCCGGTGAAGCTCCTCGAAAATCGCCCAGATATTAAGCAAGCGAGCTTGGCGCTCGAAGCGCGTAAACTCGATGTCGACGTTGCGCGCGCGCGGTTTTATCCGAGATTTACGATCGACGGCGGCGTCGGCTACGAAGCGTTTAATTCAGACCACTTCGACGGTACGCCGATTTCGTTGGCATACGGCCTTGTCGCCGGGTTGACGATGCCGCTCATCAATCGGCGAGGCATCGAAGCGAGTTACCGCGCGGCGGATAATTTACAAATCCAAGCGGTGTATAATTACGAATTCACGCTAGTGAAAGCGTTTACCGAAGTCACTAATCAAATCATACGGCTGAAAAATCTCAAGCAGGCGTTCGAGATGAAAGAGCAGCAGGTCAACGCGCTCAAAGAATCGGTGAAGATTTCTAACGTGCTTTTTCGCGCCGCGCGCATCGATTATATCGACGTACTATTCACGACGCGCGATTCTCTCGAAGCGCAGATTCAACTATTAGAGGTTAAGCAAAATCAACTCGAAGCCGCGATTGGTCTTTACAAGGCCATCGGTGGCGGTTGGCGTGGTCAGGCCGAAGCGGAACAAAAACCGTTTTGGACGCCACCGCCGAAATGAGCATATTCTCGCGCCTATTATTTTATACGCAGGTCTTAAGTCTCGATATTTGCATCGGCGCGATCGGTTCGGGCGCAATTGCCGCGACGTTGCTCTGCGCGCCGATGCGCGCTATTTGGTGGGTGCTCTTACCCGCAACGGTATGGGTTATCTATTCTGTCGATCATCTACTCGATGCGAAAAAAATTTCTTTCGGGGCCGTGAACGTCAGGCACAAATTTCACCGCGATCATTTCACGGCGATTGCTATCGTGACGACAGTCGTCGGCGTCTCTTGTGTCGCGAGCGCCATCTGGTTATTACCCGACATGGTACTCAAAGCGGGAGTGATTATCTCGGTATTGGCGGCGTTTCACTTAGGTATGGCTTTTTGGGGCAAAGTTCGTATCGGCAAAGAAATTTCGGTTGCGGTGATTTATGCGTGCGGCGTATGGTTTGGGCCATATTTGCGTAGCGAATGCGCGCTTTCGGCCATACCTGCACTAGCATTCGTGTTGTTTGTGTTCGCGGCGCTTCTCAATCTTTTCATGAGTTCGGCTCTCGAATACGATCTCGACAAAAAAGAAGGATTAACCTTCGCGACAGACATTATTTCACCGCAGACAATTCGGCATTCGGTTACTATTGTTTCGCTTATAACTGCATTAGGCGCGCTCGCTCTCGCCGCGTTTGCGGCGTATCGTGCGTTGCCAATCAAGCAAATCGTCGCGCTAGCGATTTTATTCGTGCTCTGCGCGGTACCGGGAATCATTCTTTATTATGAAGATTATTTCAAAATAAAGCAACGCTACCGTGCGCTCGCCGAATGGGCGTTCGCACTGGGCATTATTTTAATCGTGTTGTAGCGGCAAACGAAGCGGTCCAAAGAGCGCTTAGTTTGCTGTATTCTTGCGAAACGATTCGCCGACAAAGAGTGCGAGCAAGAGCGAAGCAGCGATAGTCGCAAGCAGCAAGTAAACTGCGTTCGTCCAATCTTTGGGGCCGCTCTTGATCGCATCCATGAGTAAAAGCACGACAACGCCGCCCGCGTTGCCGAAGAGCATCAAGAGCCCGGTTGCCGAGCCGGCTTTGTCGCGCCCGGCAAACTCTTCGGTCGCCGCAAGTAAGAGCGCGTAGCCGGGCAGAAAAAAGAAACCCAACAACACGCTATAGACATATAAAAGGGGGCCATCCACCGCCCGGCAAAGCGGCCACGTCAATGAGCCTGCTGCAAAACAACAAACAATGAGAAACGGCTTGCGGCGTTTTATCGCGTCGGAAATCGCGGGAATAATCGCCGCCCCCAAAATGCCGCCGCCGATGAGACACGCGCCCGCGTTACCCGCAGCTTCGGCGCCGACGCCGTTGGGCGCCAAAATCTGTTCGAGCCAGCCGGTAAAACCGTTGAAATAGCCGAGCGCGAGAAACGAAATAATAAAAATGAGTTTGAGATTTTTCGAGGTGAAGAGCTGTTTGAGGTCGCGCGCCATCGCCGCCGTCGCGTCGTCTTTGATGCCATGGCGTTCGCGCGCGAAGAGTACAAAGAGCAGCGTCGACACGGCCGTCATTATGGCGAAGACGCCCATCGCCGCGCTATAGCTCATACTCTGACTCAGCGGCACCGCGAGCGCCATGCCGAGCGCCATGCCGATGAACATGCCGAGCGTGCCGATACCGGTCGCGAGCGCAGTCTGCTCGTGGTCAAACCAATCGGCGACGAGCTTCGAGATACCGTTGATGATGAAAGGCTGCCCGATCGCGATACCGACTTGGCAGAGTACGAGAAACCAAAACGGCCCGTCGTAAATTCTGAGTGTGGCGAATAGCGCCATGATGATACTACCGAGTGAAATCGCATAGTGATAGCCGCGTTTGTCGGTGAGAAAACCCGCAGGTATTGAAATCAATACATAGACCAAAGGAAACGGGAGAATCAACAAATTCGATGCGAGTTCGTCGACGCGATATTTTTTTTGAATCTCGGTCAAGAGCGGAGCGAAATTGAGCCACAGCATTTGGCTCATCGCGGCGGGTAGCGTGAAGAGTATGAGCACCACCCAGCGATAGCGTGGGGGGATTGCTTTGGGTTCTGAAGGCATGGTGCGAACGGGTAAAATTGCCTATACTGTGTCAATTACACTTCTCAGTAGGATTAAGGCACAGATATTGGAAGCGCGGAGCGCTTCCAATATCTGTGCAAGATTTTAATATAGTGGAGATGTGTCTTGCGCGCCATGCGCGCGGGGCAAAGGCTGAACAGACGGCGATGGTTTTCGCCGCAGAGAATGCACCTTTGCAGAGCCTCAGCTACCGCGAGCTCGACGACCTTTCGGCGCGCTTTGCGGCGGCGCTCGTTAGCGAGGGCTTAAAGATCGGCGATCGTGTGTTGTTGCGGTTGCCGAATATTGCGGCTTTTCCGATTGTATTTTTTGGCGCGCTGAGAGCAGGCATGATTCCCGTGCCGACGTCGCCGTACCTCAAAGCCGATGAAGTCAACTTTCTGATAAAAGATTCGG
Source organism: Spirochaetota bacterium (assembly GCA_018240245.1). Lineage (GTDB taxonomy): Bacteria > Spirochaetota > Leptospiria > Turneriellales > Turneriellaceae > Turneriella. The sequence goes on from JAFEGD010000090.1 coordinate 38,825, forward strand.
GTGCCCGCGCAATCGTGAGCGCACCGCAATTATTTTCAGGGTTACAAAAAGAAATCATGCGCGAATTCTCAGGCACGATTTTTCTCACCGCAGATAATCCGCAAGCGGCGTTGTCTTTTGCTAGAGCGTTGCACGAGCATCAACCGCTCGGCGATATTTATGCCGCCACAAAAGACGACCCGGCGTATTTGGTGTACACGTCGGGCACGACGGGCTATCCCAAAGGCGTGCTGCATGCGCACCGTTCGCTCTTAGGCCGCTTGCCCGCCGCGACCGAGTGGTTTTGCTTCGCCGACGCGCCGCAGCGCATTCTGCATTCGGGAAAATTTAATTGGACGTATGTTTTGGGCACCGGCATGATGGACCCGCTTTACCACGGCAAAACGGCGATCGTTTACGAAGGCACGAATGCGGCGGAGCGTTGGCTGAATCTCATGCGCGACGCCGAATGCGATGTCTTCATCGGTGTGCCGACAATCTTTCGCCAGATTTTGCAAAAGACCGACGCGCATGCGACGCTCGTACCCATGCTTAAGCACGCGATGAGCGCGGGCGAGCAACTCAGCGACGCCGTGCAGAGTGCGTGGTGCGAGCGCTTTGGTTTTCCGATCTACGAAGGTTTGGGGATGTCGGAATGTTCTTATTATATTTCACAGCGCAAGGGCGACGCGCTGAAAATAGGTTCTGCGGGTAAAATTCAAACCGGGCACCGCATCGATGTTCTCGATGAAAACCTCGAGAGCGTGCCTGCGGGCGAAGAGGGCATGCTTTCGATTCACCGCGACGACCCCGGGCTTTTTCTGCGCTATTGGAGTTTAGACGCTACCAGCGGAGTACCGCTCGAGGGCGATTGGTTTCGCACCGGCGACTATGCGGTGCGCGACGCCGAGGGCTATATCTACTTTATGGGGCGGCGCGACGACATCATCAAATCGTTCGGCTATCGCATTTCGCCTTTTGAAATCGAGCGCGTCTACCGCGACCATCCGGCGGTCGCCGACGTCGTCGCGTTCGGCGAAAAAATTGCCGATGGCAAAACACTGATTGCGCTCTGCGTGCAGCCAAAAGCCGATATGCTATTCGACGGCGATGCGCTCATCCAGTGGGGGAGCGAGAGATTAGCGAGCTATAAATTGCCGAAAAAAATCTATCGTCTCGATAATTTTCCGCGTTCGGCGAACGGTAAGGTTTTGCGAGCGAAGATTGCCGAAGTCGCGATTTGCGTTCGGCAGTTTTAATAAATCCCTTTAGCATTTTTCTTCAAAAATAAAAAAAAGTGAATCACTTTTTTTAGGTTAAGGTCTCAGGAAAGGAGTCAATCCGCCGACACTAATGGTAAGACTGGGCGGTCGCTTAACAAGCGACGGCGAGACATGAGGTCTCGCGCTTCGCGAACACGAAGCCCGGGCAAAAGAAGTTTCACGGAGGAAACTATGATTATCAATCACAATATGTCGGCAATCAATACGCACCGCGTATTGAAGTTCCAGAACTGGAATCTGGATAAAGACATGGAAAAGCTTTCGAGCGGCATGCGGATTAACCGTGGCGGCGACGATGCGTCCGGTCTTGCAGTTTCAGAAAAAATGCGCACCCAAGTTCATGGTCTGCGCCGCGCGGAGCAAAATACCGAAGACGGTATGAGCTTCATTCAAACGACTGAAGGCTATCTGCAAGAAACAGCAGAACTCGTGCAACGCATTCGCGTTCTCGCGGTTCAGGCAGCCAACGGTATCTATACCGACGAAGATCGCCAGCAGATTCAGGTAGAGATTTCAGAACTCATCGACGAAGTCGATCGTATCGCTTCTCAAGCCGAGTTCAACAAAATGAAACTCCTTACCGGTTCGTTTGCGCGTCTCAACCCGACAGCTTCTATGTGGTTTCACATGGGCGCGAACATGCACCAACGCGAGCGCGTATTCATCGAAACGATGACATCTGCGGCGTTGAAGCTCAGAAACCCGACTGTGTTGACCTTCATTTCAATCTCAACACCGGGCAAGGCGAACTCGGTTATCGGTTTGTCTGACGAAGCGCTGCGCATCATCAGCAAGCAGCGTGCAGACTTAGGCGCGTATTACAACCGTCTCGAGCACGCAGCGAAAGGCCTCATGAACGCTTATGAAAACATTCAAGCGTCAGAAAGCCGTATTCGCGATACGGACATGGCAGAAACGATGTCGAGCTACACTCGCTACCAGATTCTCACACAAGCTGGTACGGCGATGCTCGCACAGGCGAACCAACGTCCGCAAAGCGTGTTGCAACTGTTGCGCTAAGCGACGGCGTCCTCGACCAATGGGTCGAGGACTTTCTTCATGCGGCTTAATGCCGCATGAAGAAAGTACTTCGCCGTACGACTCTGAACCGCAACCCGCGAGGGTTGCGGTTTTTTTATATTGACGCGGCAGAAAGTTCCCATGTTCGCTGTCTGATGATAAAAAGATACAGTAATCTTTTATCGGTAGCGCGATTAAGCTCTTTTATTGTAGCGGTGTTTTTATCGCAGTGTCAAAATTATAATCTTTTAGAGAAGATAGAAAATCCCGGAAAAGCCTTCTCGCCGCAAAAAAATTTATATCGTATCTTTCTCACGGCGGCGACTTACACGGGAAATTTATCGGGAGTTTCCGGTGCGGATGCAAAATGCATGAGCGATGGCAATCGCCCCGATAACAGTATTTATAAGGCGCTCATCACCGATGGGACATCAAGGCGTGCGTGCTCGGGTTACGATTGCGTTGCCAGTAACGCCGACCAGAACGACTGGGTACTGAAACCTAGCATGCAGTACATAAACGGTTCTAATCAGCCGGTATTTTTCACGAACGTCAACGGTACTATCGACGCGAACGCTTTTCCGCTAACCAATGCGTTGGGCGGGGGTAAAAATTTGTGGACCGGCTTTACCGTTTCATGGTCGGTATCGTCGATCTGCCAAGTATGGACAAGTGCCAATGTCGGAGATTATGGCGTCTATGGTGTCGACACAAACGTCGATATGACTTTCTTGAATTCGGGTGCGATAATGTGTAATAGTACGCAGTCGCTTTACTGCGTAGAGCAATGATACAGGGAGGTGCGACAGTTTTTCTGCTTGCGCAATTCCCGCATTGCGACGTTATTAAGATATGCGGATTTATATCGACGACGAGCCGTTAGCTTTCGAATTAAAAGAAACTCTCGCTTTTTCGGAGATTATGGCGAAATTAACGGCATGGGCCGAATCGCAAAAACTCTTTATTATCGATTATCGCATCGCCGCTAAGCCTGAATTTGCCGCGAAAGAAGACCTGAACTCTGACGAGATCGACGTCATCAATTTGCAACTCGGCGATCAAACCGATCTCGTCGAATCGAATTTACGCGAATTGATCGACTATACCGACCGTGTCGGTATGCACGTCGCCAATACCATTCAAGCGGGAGCTGCCTTGGGTACGCAAGAAGCGGCCGACCTGAAAACGGGGGGAGTCTTTATCGCAGAATCTGTAGAAACGCTGTCGAAATACTTGCCGGCAGAAAATGCCGCACAACTCACAAACGCGATCGCCGTCTTCAACACACAGAACGATTTAATCGAAAAAATTAATGCGTTAGCGATTATTCAAAATCAACTTAAGCTCTGGTTACGGCATACTGAATTTTCGCGCGTTACGAAAGATGAAGCGGCCCAGCGGCTTGTCGAGTTTCGTGCGCGGCACGAAGACCTGCAGCAAGAGTTAGAAAAGATTGCCGCCAAACTAACGCAAGGTAAAGAACAAGAAGCGTTGCAGATTTTAGAATCGGTTTCACAGGTGCTTGTCGATGCGGTCGTGTTGATGCGTATCGCCGAAGATGCGAAAGTTTCGTCGGGACAAAAATTTGTCGAACTTCTGGGGCAGCTCACCGCAGCGATCGACGCGCGCGATCTCGTCACCGCAGCGGACATTGTCGATTTCGATTTACGCGATTTATTGAAAGAAGTCGCATAAGTCGTGCTAACGTATTGTGCCCCAACGAGGCGCAACTCGTTAGTCTTCTGTAATCTGAGCGACTTCAAACCGATCGACGCGATCGGCGAAAAATAAATCTTTCAGCGCGCGCATGCTCTCGGTCATGTCGGAGACAAAAAGTTCGACGCGCGCAGTGTCGCTTGTATGCGCCAAATTATTTTCCTGCAATAACGTTTTGAGTTCGAGCGCCGTCTGCTCGGCGCTATCGATGAGAGTAAATTGCGGGTAGAGTCGCTGAATCGCTTGTGCGATGAGCGGGTAGTGTGTGCAACCTAAGATCAGGTATTCGGCGTTCGCTTTCGCCAACGGGGCAAGATAGTCGTGCAGAATTAAATCCGCCGCATGGCTTTCTGCGTACCCCTCTTCGATAAGGGGAACAAGTAACGGACACGCTTTGCCGATGAGTCGCTGTGCGGGGTTGTGAGAACTGAGTACTCTTTCGTACGCGCCGCTCGCAATCGTACCTTTGGTTGCGATGAGACCGGCCACGCTCGCGGCTTGCGCTTTTTGTACGAGACTTTGCACTGCCGGTTCGATCACGCCGAGAACCGGAACATCGGTCGTTTCGCGAATGGCGTCGAGCGCGTACGACGAAGCCGTATTGCAGGCGACGACGATTGCCTTCACGTCGTGCGCAAGAAGGAAACGCACGATTTCGTGCGAGTAACGAATAATCGTCGCGCTCGATTTATTACCGTAAGGGACGCGGGCGGTATCGCCGAAATAGACAAGATTTTCGTGTGGAAGCTGGCGATGGATTTCACGCAGCACTGTGAGTCCACCGAGCCCAGAGTCGAACACCCCGACCGGCATGGTAGCCAACAAGGGTGTTGAGCGCAGCCGAAACACGCGCTAAGAATCCTTATCCAGACCAAAAACCGTGTGTATAAGTCGCAGCGCATCTTTGCCGCGATCTTTGGCGATGACGCATGAGATTTTAATTTCGCTCGTCGAAATCATCTCAATGTTGATGCCGTTGTCGGCGAGCGCCTTGAACATGCTCGCTGCGACGCCGGTGTGCGATTTCATGCCGACGCCGACCGCAGAAACTATCGCAATATTCGCGTCGGCAGAAATATTGCCGGCTCCCCACTTAGCGATGAGAGGTTGTAGCGTTTCTTTCGCTTCGGCGACGGCGGCAATCGGTAACGTAAAAGCGATTGTGTTCGTGCGATCTTTTCCCGTCGAGCGATCAGGTCGGCTTGACGACTGCACGATAACGTCGATATTAATTTTTTTATCGGCAAGCACTTGAAAAATTTCGGCGGCAACGCCGGGCTTATCGGGAATATCCGCGACAGTCATGCGCGCATCGTCCGATTTGAGTGTGACCCCTGTTACCGTAATTTTTTCCATAATTTGACTCTCGCTCACAACTTTTGTTCCTTCGCTATAATTAAAGCTCGATTTGACGTGGATAATAACTTCGTATTTTTTTGCAAATTCTACCGAGCGGCTGTGCAATACCCCCGCGCCTAGCGAAGCGAGTTCAAGCATTTCGTCGTAGCTAATCTGATCGAGTTTGCGCGCTTTTTCGACCTTGTTGGGGTCGGTCGTGTAGACACCGTCGACATCGGTATAGATTTCGCATTCTTTTGCCTTGAGCGCAGCCGCCAAAGCAACAGCAGTCGTGTCGGAGCCGCCGCGCCCCAACGTCGTAATATTTTGGTTCTGGTCGATTCCCTGAAAGCCCGCTACGATACAGACTTGCCCTTTGTCGAGTTCTGCCGAAAGCCGTTTCGTGTCGATCGATTCGATGCGCGCGTTCGAAAAATTACCGTCGGTGACGATATGTACTTGGCCGCCGGTAAAGCTGCGCGCGGGCACGTGGATTTCATGCAGTGCCATGGCCAACAGCGAAACGGAAATTTGTTCGCCGGTAGAGAGGAGCATATCCATTTCGCGCTTTGGCGGGTTGGCTGAAATTTTTGCCGCAAGATCGATGAGGTCGTCGGTTGTGTCGCCCATCGCCGATACGACAACGACGAGTTGGTAGCCTTTATCGTGATAACTTTTGATGCGGTTGGCGACACGACGAATACGTTCAGGATCGCCCACCGAAGTACCGCCGAATTTTTGGACGAGAATCTTGCTCATAGAATTAACTATAATTGCGTCACGTTCGGTTGTCGAGACACGGCGTCAGCTATTGTGACAACTCGTAAACTCCCGCATCGTCTCGGCGGTAATCTTGCCCTCGTAATACGCGCGGCCGACGATCGCACCGTAGAGGTTTAACTTTGCGAGCTCTTCGAGATCGGCGAGCGAACTCACGCCGCCCGACGCGATGAGACGAATCGCAGGAAATTTTTGCGCGAGTTCGCTATAGAGCGGCAGGTCGGGGCCTTCGAGCATGCCGTCTTTTTTGATTTGCGTCACCAAAAAATTGGTCACTCCTACTATTTGCATTTCGTCGATCAGCGCTTCGACTTGATAGCCCGAATCTTTGAGCCAGCCCGAATGTTTGACGGCGCTGCCCCACGCATCGACGGTTAAGAGCGTCGACGCCGCGTATGTGTGTAGAATCTTTTCAAACTCGCCGCGATTGACAAAGGGGAGCGAGCCCACCATGACAAAATCTTTGCCGAGCTCGAAACCGTGGTCGAAATAAAAATGAAAATTATCGAGCGAGCGAATACCGCCGCCGACCTCGCACGGTATATTCACGCTGCGGCGAATATCGGCGAAGAGCTTGCCTTCGCAGATTTTTCCTTCTTTAGAACCTTTGAGATCGACGAGGTGCAGCCGCTCGGCGCCGTAGTCGGCGAGAGCATACGCAAGATCGATCGGCCGCTCGTGGTAAATCGTCGCACTCGCATAGTCGCCTTGCTTCAAGCGCACGACCTTGCCGTCTAAAATGTCGAGTGCGGGTATGAGTTTGATTTGGTCACCTCTATAATGTTGCTAAAAAATTTTCAATCAGCTTCAAGCCCACCGTGTGCGATTTTTCGGGATGAAACTGCGCGGCGAAAAGATTTTCGTGCTCGACGACCGACGTGAACGTTTGCCCGTAATACGTCGTCGCTGTCGCATACGCATGCTTTTCGCGCAGAGCATAACTATGCACATAATAAAACATCGCCTGCGGATCGATACATTTACTTAATTGGCCGCCGCCGGTGAAATCGGTCGTCGTCCAGCCGATATGCGGAATCACCGGAGCTTCGTTATTTTTTTCGAGGCGCGTAACATGACCTTTGAGTAAACCCAAACCCGCCGCGCCGACAAATTCGGTCGAGCTTTCAAACAAGAGTTGGAAGCCGATACAGATACCAAAAATAATTTTTTGTTTCGCATGCGCCTCATGAATTACCGTATCGAGACCACGGCGACCGAGCTCATCCATCGCGCGCGCGAATGCCCCGTCGCCGGGTATCAGCAGTACATCCGCCTGATGGGCTTCGTGAGCGTTGGCGGTGACGGTAACGCTTTGCCCCAAATGCTCGAACGCCTTTTGCAGCGAGCGAATATTGCCCATGCCGAAATCCAATAGCATTATGCGCGCGCGTGTCATAGCAGGCCACGGGCGATAGCCCGCGGCTATAAACTCCCCTTCGTCGAAGGTATCTCGTTCGCGCGCCGTGCGTCGATTGCGACCGCTTGCC
>JAFEGD010000091.1 GCA_018240245.1 Spirochaetota bacterium
GTGCGGGTACCGAAACGATCGACCGTTTACTCGATCACTTAGTTTTGCGTCGAATTCCATACGTGAGTCTCTATGCGTTTTCTACCGAGAATTGGCGTCGCCCTATCGCCGAAGTGAACGCTATTTTCTCGCTCCTCAACGAATTTATCGAAAATCGGCTAGCCAAAATCATCGCGAAGGGCGTGCGCATCGTTGTTTCGGGCGATGTCGCGCGCCTGCCGCAGAAGAGTCGCGCCTTGCTTACCGGCGCAATTCAAAAGACCGCACAGAACAAGCGGTTAACGGCAAACTTTTGTCTTAACTACGGCGCGCGCGACGAGATTCACCGCGCGACGTTAAAATTTGCCGAGCTATCGCGCGGCAAGCGCAGCATCAAGGCGCCGACAGAGAAGCAATTCAGCGCATTGCTCTGGCAGCCGAAATTGCCCGACATCGATCTTTTAGTGCGCACGGCGGGTGAGTTGAGGCTCTCGAATTTCATGCTCTACCAAGCCGCCTACGCCGAGCTTTATTTTACCGACAAGGCTTGGCCCGATTTTTCCGAAGACGATGTCGATGCAGCGATTGCCGAATTCGGCAGACGCAAGCGCAAGTTTGGTGGGCTTTAACTAAACATTTCTTTTAATTTTGCCGCCGGGTCTCCATCCAATCATCCCCGTGACAACCATAACCAATTTTGTCCTGTTATAGTAGTCATGCCAAGTGCATCTTCTAAATCCGCCTACTCGATCAATAAGAAAGTTACTAAAATGCTGAACGCAATAACTAAGCTAAGAAATATTTGGAACAACCTCATGAACCGAGGTAACGAAAAGCTCGACTCGGAGCGCTGGCGAAAAGTTAATACGACGACAAATCTCGTCTATGTTCTGTATCTGACTTTAATGGGTATTGTGATACTGACGAGTATCGCCTTGGGGGTCGCGCTCTTAAAAATCGATCGCACAAAATACCTATCTTATTTGCTTCCCTATGCGCTGGCGTCGATGCTGCCCACTTTGGGAATTTTTTTCACATTCTATTTTCGCGAATACGCGGGCGACCCCTTGGGGAGAACCAAAAACATAACCCTGCCTATGCTGACGCATTTTTTCGGCATGGTCCATCTCACGAGTTATAGCATTTTTCTGGGTTCCGAAGCCGGTTACCATTTTTTCTTTCTCACGACGATTCCGCTGCCGTTTTTTATTGTTCTGAGTCGGGATGCGAAAAGTCTCATTATCTCGATGCTGGTGAGCGCCTTAAGTTTCGGTTTGGTGCTTTACTGGCATGCCAATTTGCAACCGTTATATCCATTACCTGATTTTATGGACGCTTTTGTTTTTAAGATGATTATTGCCGGCACGATCTTCGCTCTTTTAGCGGGGGTTTCAATTCTCTGGACGCAAAGTAATCAGACCGAAGAGATTCTTGAAAGTCAAAAGCACCAGCTCATGCTGCAGGCATCTGCACTCGACCATATCAATGCGGATCTCATGCAGCAACTGGCAGCGTTAACTCTTGCCGAAAACGCTGGGCGCGAAAGTACGCTGCCCATACGCACAGGCAGAAAGCACCGCATTCTCAAATGCAGCGAGATTATCTATCTCAGTTCTGGCGATAGAAAAACGATGATCCATACGTTGGATGAATCGTATGAAGTAGCCGAAGCTTTCAAGGATATCGAAGGAAGCCTGCCCAATGACATGTTTTTGAAGGTGCATAAGCAATTTATCGTGAATATAAAATTCGTCGGCGGCATAGAGCATCTGGGCGCGGGGCGCTATCAGATAATTCTCACCGACGACGACCAAACGCCCGTTTCGCTCAGCCGAGAAATCGTCGCCAAGCTGCGAAAAAAGCTGGGTTTTGATATGGGTAAAGAAGCATAAGCTCATTGACCATACATAGTCTTTTTATAGTCTATTCTATGAATCCAACGATTGACATTAAACCGTTGTCCCAAGTTAAAGCCCATGCGGCAGAGATAATCGATGCGATGCAAACTACTCAAAAACCGTTGATCATCACGCAGCATGGTCAGGCGAAAGCGGTGTTGCTCGACACCCAAACCTACCATTCACTTACAGAGACCATTGCACTCTTAAAGATTCTGAATCAATCAGAAAGAGAATTCGCCCAGGGAAAAACCAAAACGACTTCAGAAGTTTTTACCGTTCTTCGCAAGAAACATTCTGAAAAGTGAGCAAACCCAAGCATAAAGTTGTTTGGTCAGTATCGGCTGAAACCGACCTGTCAGAAATCATCGAGTTTATCGCGCAGAGAAATCCCGAAAATGTCGCGCATATTCTGGACGCCATTGAAAATGAAGCTCGCAAACTGGAGGCGTTTCCCGAACGCGGCCGTCTTGTACCCGAACTTATAGCGCAGCAAATCATAGATTACCGGGAGCGCATTGTTAATCCGTGGCGGGTCATCTATTCAGTAAAGGGAAACCGCGTTCTCGTCGCTGCAGTAATAGACGGTCGCCGCGATTTTAGCGACCATCTCCTCAAAAGAATCCTGCGAGCGCGATAGCCGCATAAGACCTGCATGTAATGCGGTTCGAATAACCCTTACTTTTTTCACCCTCAGTATTACTTTTTTGTGCGCAATCGTTGCGTTTGATGCCGTTTTGGGTGCATTTGGAGCGACTCAACTTGTCGATTGAAATACTCATACGTATATTCATCCGCAGAGAAAAGTTGATAAGTTGACGAAAAGGAGAGACTTATGTATAAAACACTATTAATCACGGGTTTGATTACCCTCGGTATCTTGAGTTGCAATAGCTCGAGCTCGAGCGATAGCGGCGCAGCCGGCGGCAGTACATCTGTCGGGCCTGACACAACAGCCCCGACGCCGGGCAACTCGGGAACGATCACCACAGCAAGCGTTGCCAATACGACACTCACGTTGAACTGGACGCAGGCTACCGATAACGTTACTGCACAAGGGGAGCTACAATATCTTGCATACCGTTCGACGTCAAACAATTTGGGCAGCGTTGCGAACACTGAAGCGAATGGCACTGCAATCGGCAGCTATGCAACCGCAATCACCACGGTCAATGTCACCGGATTATCGCTATCAACAACGTATTATTTCAATGTCATCGTAAAAGATGCTGCGGGTAATAAAGCGCTCTACACCTCTGTGTCACAAATAACTCTCTCAGCAGGGTACCCATGGACAGCACGAACGCTGCCAAGCTCAAGCGACTGGAATTCGGTTACTTACGGCAATGGAGTTTTCGTTGTGATTGCAAGCGGAGGTACCACCGCTGCAACTTCAGCCGACGGTATTACCTGGACAGCACGAACTCTGCCTAGCTCAAGCAGCTGGATTTCGGTTACTTACGGCAATGGAGTTTTTGTTGCGATTGCAAGCGGAAGTACCGCCGCTGCAACTTCAGCCGACGGTATTACCTGGACAGCACGAACGCTGCCTACCTCAAGCAACTGGATTTCGGTTACTTACGGCAATGGAGTTTTCGTTGCAATTGCATTCGGTGGTACCGCCGCTGCAACTTCGCCTGATGGTATTACTTGGACAGCACGAACCCTGCCTAGCTCAAGCAACTGGAATTCGGTTACTTACGGCAATGGAGTTTTCGTTGCAATTGTAAACGGTAGTACCGCCGCTGCAACTTCGCCTGATGGTATTACTTGGACAGCACGAACGCTGCCTAGCTCAAGCAACTGGAATTCGGTTACTTACGGCAATGGGGTTTTTGTTGCGATAGTAAGCGGAAGCACCGCCGCTGCAACTTCGCCTGATGGTATTACTTGGACTACACGAACTTTACCTAGCTCAAGCAGCTGGATTTCGGTTATTTTTGGCAATGGGGTTTTTGTTGCGATTGCAAGCGGCAGCACCGCCGCTGCAACTTCAACGGACGGTATTACTTGGACAGCACGAACCTTGCCTAGCTCAAGCGACTGGAATTCGGTTACTTACGGCAATGGAGTTTTTGTTGCGATTGCAAACGCAAGTACCGCAGCCGCAACAACGCCGTGATTGATTTGCATTTTTTCGCGCCGCTTCGCGGGCACCGCGCGGCGTTAAAATTTGCCGAGCTGTCGCGCGGCAAGCGCAGCATCAAAGCGCCGACAGAAAAACAATTCGGCGCATTGCTTTGGCAGCCGAAATTGCCCGACATCGATCTTTTAGTGCGCACGGCGGGTGAGTTGAGACTCTCGAATTTCATGCTCTACCAAGCGGCGTACGCCGAGCTCTATTTTACGGACAAGGCTTGGCCCGATTTTTCCGAAGACGATGTCGACGCCGCGATTGCCGAATTCGGTCGGCGCAAGCGCAAGTTCGGCGGGCTTTAGACAGCCCTGATATCGCAGCAAGTAAAGAATATTGTGCAACTTGCTTAGAAAATTATTCTATACTCCACACGGAGTTTTTAAGCGTAATAAAGCGAGCTTTTTCAGAATTTGCATCAATTATTTCAATCAAATCATTTGCCTTCCAAGAAATCGACCGCATAGAGACGCCCGGCGGAGCTATCGAGAAAACCTTCTTGGGGTTTTCCGCAGATAGATCAAAAATTTCAATTCCATTTCGGCTGAAAATCTCGTCGCTAAAGCTAAGCATATATTTGCCGTCCGGAGAAAAAATTTGTTCGCCGAAAGTTCTTATGGCTGTCCCTGTAAGACCATTTATGATATGGCGTTCACTCCATTCCCAACAGCAAACTTGAAAAATATAAAATCCGTTTTCCTTGCGTTCAAATCGGAATTTGCTTGTTGCTACATCATATTTATCTGCGGGCGAAGTATCGGTTAAGGAGACCTCTTTTCCAGTGTCTAAGCGTATGGTTATGGTCTTGTCTTTCCTCGAAAGATTCGGGTATTTAGGCAGTTCTTCATTCTCGATCTTCGTTACGCACTCACAAAAATTGGACAATCCAGCACAATACTTCGTAGCTAAGTGTCCATATTGAACCTGCGTCATCATCGGTTGATAACTCGACAAATACCCGTTAAAAACCCAGCCCGTTACTTTGTCTCGTGAGTATTTTTCCCAACACCCATCTTTGCCAGCTATATTCTCGCAGACGTGCGACTCGATGAGATTGTTCAGTTGCATTCTAAAAGGCAAAATTGCAATTTTTTTGGAGCGCGCGGACGGCTTCTCCCGCAATATTAATCCGTTGCTGGATGACACATATTTAGGTTGAATGATGGTCTCTGCACGCTTCTCTTTTGCAGATTGTGCCGGCTCTGACGAGAATTTCTCTCTGCAGCCCAGGAGCATAAGTATTGAAAGAAAACCAGCCGAGAACCGCTTTCTGTTTGACATAGCAAAACTACAGGCTCGACTAACATACACTAGCGAGCAAGAAACATTTCTCCCAACAAGCAATTCGTCCAATAAGTCCGTAGGCAAAATTTGAATGCCGTAGCCGTAAATTAGCGGCCACCTAACCGAAAATCTCGCGTAGCTTTGCCGCCGGGTCGTGCGACTGCATAAAACCCGTGCCGATAAGCACTGCGTCGAAATATTCGGGTAACGCCAAAATCTGTTCGCGCGTTTCGTAGCCCGATTCGGCGACGAGCACAAGCTCGTTGCGCCGTTGCGGGGGGATTAACTGCGCGAGACTAAGCGAGCGCCGCATATCTATCTCTAACGTATGCAAGTTGCGGTTATTGATGCCGAGAATGCGAATATCGAATGCGAGGCAGCGATGCAGCTCTGCTTCGGTTAAGACCTCGACAAGCGGCTCCATGCCGAGCGCGCGGCCGTGTGCGATCAACGTTTGTAATTCGGCATCGCTCAACGATGCCGCAATCAGCAGAAAGCTGTCGGCGCCTGCCGCGCGCGCTTCGTCGATTTGTTTTGCATCGACGATAAAATCTTTGCGCAAGAGCGGCAAGGCGGTGAGCGCACGCGCTGCTTGCAAATCGTCGATCGAACCCATGAAGTGCTCGGGCTCTGTGAGAATACTTAAGGCCGCCGCGTACGGTTCGTAAAACTTGATCGCCTCTTCGACGGCGATACCCGCTTTGAGTTCGCCTTTCGACGGGCTCTTGCGCTTGAGTTCGGCGATGAGACGCGGAAATTTATTGCGCCGTCTGAGTGCGGCCGCAAAATCGGTCGTGCATTTTTGAGGTACGGCGAGTGTATTGGATAAGAGAGCAGCGCGGTGGCGGCTTTGGGCGACAATCTTTTCGAGTACGCTCATAGTTTCTCTCTAATTCTTGAATGTCCAGATGTAAACAATCACGGCGACGCCGACAGAGGCCATCGCGGCTATCGCATAGATTTTTTTCACGAAAAATATCGCGGTGATCGACATCGAGATCGCGATCATTGCCGTGGCAAAAATTTTCACCTTGAGCGGTATGCGCTTTTCTTCTTGAAAAGCGCGAATCATCGGGCCGAAATATTTGTGAGCCATAATCCAACTGTAAAAGCGTTCAGAACCGCGAGCGAAGCAATAACCGCTTAAGAGCACAAAAGGCGTGGTGGGGAGTATAGGCGTCACTATGCCGATAATGCCGACGACGAGGGAAATCCACCCGAGCGTAACATACAGAATGCGCACAAAGCGACGCGGCGCAAGTTGGTTTGACGTTGGACTATTCGCGACAGGTATGGTATCTTTATCGATGTCCCGCGAGCGGTTCGGCTGCGGTTTATTTGCCATGCGTGCCGATCTATTTTGCCGCTTGCTCGACCGTGTCGAAAATTTTGAACATCGATTCGAGTTTCGACAACTTAAAAAGCGTCTTCAACGTTTGGTTAAGATTCGCCAAACGAATTTCGCCGCCGTAATTTTTCACGTCGCGCAGTATTGTAACCAACGCGCCTAGCGCCGACGAATCGAGGTATTCGGTCTCGTGCATATCGAACACCACTACCGCAGGTTTCTTTTCGAGAAATTTGGCGACCTGCTCGCGAAACTTGCGAGAGATCGACATGTCGATGCGCGTTTCTTTAACAGCGAGGATCACACCTCGATCGAACGGTTTATCGACAATCAGCATGCCGTAAAACTTGTCTTAATGTTCACCCGTCAATTAAAAAACACCCCGGCGATGCACTCATACACATGGGGGGAGTTTCTTAGTCCCAGATGGCCGACACCGTTTACAGTGCATATTTTAATCAATGGCGAATGCAACCATTCGGGCAAAACGCGCTCTAACCAATTTTTTTGGACGGTTAAGTCGCTGTGCGCGCTTCGCTCACGAACCATCCCATCGCCGAAGAGTCGATTTAAGACGCCGCGCGGTTTTTTCTGGAGCGTACCGGCGATGAAGACATAGCGCACTTTGGATTGCAAGATTTTACCTTTGAGAGGCAGGCTCGAGTCGCCGTGGCTCAAGTCTTTGAGGCCTTTGCTGCGTAGGCCCAGTATCGATGCAGCGATAAGCGTAAACGGGGTAGGAATAAACTGCAGAATTTGCTCGCTTTTCTCGGCTGCCTTGGCGAGCGGTGCCCCGGCATGCGGAGTGCCTAAGAGAAACACCTGCGTCAATTTTTTTAACCAAGCATACTTTTGCGATCGCGCGTGATAAATCGCCGAGTGGATGACGAGACCACCCATGCTATGGCCAATGAGCGTCAGCTTTCGTACTGAACGGTGTCGGGTGAAAAGCAGCTCGACGAGGGCCGCGAGCGCTTCGCCGCTCTCGCGCACGGTGTTGCCCGTGTTATAACGGATATAGAGTGGTGTGACGCCAAAATCCACCAGCAGTTGGTCGCCAAAACTCAGCCCCGGCGGTTCGACTGCCCATCCGGCTTCTGTGTCCGAGCTGCCATGGACGAAGATGCAGACATGCGCGCGCAATTTCAATGCCGTCGTATCGGTTTTCTTTCCCTGCGCAAAGAAAGCCATTTCGCCTTTGAAGCGCGCGGGTAATTTGTCGCCGACTACGCCGCGAATCGCACCGGCGACTTGCGCCGTGGTGGGCAGGCGTTTGCGCACGCTCGAGTAGATTCGCTTTAACTTATTCATATCGGTTGTTCGCACGCACGTGTATACACATTGCGTGGTGCGCTCACAATGCCTTGGCCAGATACGTCCGCATTTTACCGATACCCTTGATTTCAATCTCGCCGCGATCGACGTAACTCGCGCGCGCGCCCAATGCCGCGCGTGTGCTTTCGGTAATGTGGATTTCTCCCGGTACGCCTGCCGATTCCATTCTACTCGCGGTATTCACCGTGTCGCCCCATAGATCGTAGATGAATTTATTTTGGCCGATGACTCCCGCGACGACGGGGCCCGAAGCGATGCCGATGCGCAGATGCAGCGGTTCGGCGAGTGTTTTATTTTCTTCGTCGAGAATGCGTAGCATGCCTTGCGCCATTTCGAAGCAGCGCTCAGCGTGATCGTCGGCGGCTTGCGGTAGACCGGCACCGACCATGTAGGCGTCGCCGATCGTCTTAATTTTTTCGAGCCCCAAGACGCTCGCCAAACTATCGAAATGGCTAAAGACGCGATTCAAGAGTTGCACGAGTTGATTCGGGTCGAGACGTCGCGAAAGCTTTGTGAACCCGACGATGTCGGCGAATAGCACCGAAACACTGTCGAAATAATCGGCTATTGTGCGCTCGCCCGAAAGCAATCGATTGGCGACACTCTCGGGTAGCACGTTCAAGAGCAACGCTTCAGACTTTTTTTTCTCTGCCGCGAGCTGTAGTCCCTGTTCTTCGATAGTGCGGCTCTGTAAAAATTCGGTGCGCGAATTTCGTTCGAAAAAGAAAACCGAGACAAAGCCACCGGTATTTACGAACCCGGCAAGAGCGAGACTAAAAACAAAATCGGATAACGGCATCGGCCGCACGAAAATAACGTATGCCGAGAATTCGACGAGTACTACAAGTGATGCAACGAATGAAAAAAACGTGCGTAGACGCAGCATCGCGAACGCATAGATCAAGATACAAATAATGAGACCATAGCCGTATTTGAGGTATTCGGGTTCGGGAAACATGTGAATTATATAGATAACGCACGCACAACTGAACAAATTCGAAAGCACCAATACCCACTGCAAATAGAAAAATGTACCGAAGCGAATAATAAAAATTGCCGCCAAAAGGTGCGTCGGTACAATGAATAGATAAAGAAATCGCCAACTACGCCAAAAAAATTCGGGCAGCAGCGCCCAAGCAACTAGTCCCAAGACTACATAGCCAAACGTCCCGAAGAGAAACCCCGAGCGCGCCTGCTGCGCCGCTTTGAGGTTGTTATCGAGAATAAAGCGATGCTCCGTCGTGCGGTTATCGAACTTCGGATACAAAAAGCCCGTTTGCTTCACAACCATTGCGTCGCCTTCGTTAAAAAACCGAACATAGCTTATCGCGGCCTTTCTTGCACTTGCGCCGCTTCTTTCTTCTCGCGCTCGATTTTTTCTTGCGCGCCTTTTTTTTGCGCTTCGAGCAAGTCGGTTTCGATTTTTACGAGCACTCCCGCCAGGCGCGGGTAGACGTCGGCGGTGAGATAGCCAGCGTTAAAGTGGCTCATGACGAGCGAATCGAGCGGTCGCACATTCTGTCGGTCGAGTTGAAACGGTATCGTGTTTGGCGCTTTAACCCCCGGCTGATAAAAAGCAAAGCCGGTAAGCAAAAAATCTTGCTCATCGGTTCTCTTCAGGTAGATACCGCCGCTCAACGCCGGTGTTATGTCGGGGAGAAATCCCCCCTTTTTGATTACTTCGGCGAGAGGCACTTCGCGCGCCGTGGCGTCGCTTGCGAAAGTTGCGTTCACGCGCAGCGCATTAAAAATGTTCGCAAGCTCTGCCGCGTGCGACGGTTTGATCGATAAAATTTTGTCGACATGCCACACGTTCATCTTGCCCTTCTCGTCGTCTTTGACGAGCATACGCAATCGCAACACGCCATTTGTTTTCTGATAGAGCAGCGGATAATTATTAATAAGCGGCGCTTCGATGCGTAGATCGATAATATTGCCCGCGTCGCCATAAGGGTGCAACGCCTGCTCGCGCTGTGCAAAGATATTGTTCGAGAGTCGGCGCACGGTAAAATCGGGAGCTATCAGCAGTCTGTCTTTTTCGCGATCGAGTATGTAACGGCGCGTATCGCCCTGCGTCGCATTGCCGATACAGAATTCTTTTTTTGTTGCCTTGAAAGTAAGACTCAGTTTATTCGTGCAACCAGAAATGCCATACTCGGCGTCGCGTGCGGGCTCGTGCGGTAGAATATAATAATAGTCGATAGCCGCCCAGTCTTGCACGATTGTACGCATCAGCGCGCCGCCGTAAAAATTTTTGAGGTTCTTTAATTCGGCGACACGCGCGGCGAGCGTCGGGTCTTGTGTCGATAGCGAACGCACCTCGATACGATACAGCGATTCTTTTTGTTTGAGAGGATTGTCTTCTCGGTTGATGGTGTATGCCGCATCGACGATTTTTTTTTCAGCGAGTTGCATGGTGCCGCTGTATTCGATTGCGCGCAACTGCTGCGGCGCTATGCTATAGTATTTCTGTAGCTCCCCCGGCTTTTTGGGTTCTGGCCAAAAGAATGCCAGCATGAGCACAATCGTCGCGCCCGAGAATAACAAGAGATTGCGATAGCGAGAAATTGATGTCATGGCGAATTCTCCTGCGGCGGGGTACTGGGTGTCGGGGTCGCCTGCTTTGTCGGTGCGCTTGTCTCACTCGGCGGGGTCTGCGGGTTTGCCGGTATATTTGTGGATTCGGGCGCTGCATTCGGGTTGGCTACCGGCGCCGAATTTTCGGGTGGCGCGCCCGAGGGATCGATCTCGGTCGGTTCGGTGCCTTTCAAAAAAGCCTGATCGATCACTTCGTCTTCGCATGCGCCGGGAAAGCGCGACAAAAGCCCGGTCGTCGGGCAAAACGATTTGCGCACGATTTGGTCTTGGTCGAAAAGTTCGACAAAAGGGTGCGGGCGATTTTCACCGGCGCGTGTCGCTCGCATGTAGTCGGCAAATCGCGGCGCGCAGAGGCCGCTGCCCGAGCGCCCGGCGCCGAGCGTGGTGTTGCTGTCGTTGCCGACCCACATCACTGTCGCTTCGTCGGAAACCAAGCCCACGAACCATGCGTCGATATATTTCGATGTCGTGCCGGTTTTACCCGCAACGTCGAAAACAAGTTTGCCCTCGCTGTTGCGCAACGCTTTCATCGCGCCTTCGGCAGTGCCACCGCCGTCGACCACCGCCTGCATCATCGTGAGCGTCACATAAGCCGCTGCGGCGTCCATCACCTGTTGCGGCGGTTGCGGTTCGGGAGCTTCCCAGATTTGCCGCCCTTGGTTATCTTCGATACGCAAAAGATCGCGCGGCTCGGTGCGCTTACCTTGGTTGAGCATTGCCGCGTATATCTGCGCGAGCTGAATCGGGGTGAACGACGAGCTGCCGAGCGCAACGCCCAATTCGCGCGGAATTTTTTTCTCCACCTCGCTGTACGGCATTTGCAATGTGTCGTGGAAAAGTGCGCGCACGTCGTCGAAGTCGAGTTTTTGTAGCGCGCGAATCGCGGTCGGGTTGCGACTCAGTTTCAGCGCGTCGCGCAGCGTCATCTGCCCCATGAATTTGCCGTCGTAATTTTGGTAGTCTTGAATCGGCGAATCGTCGATTAACGAAGCGGGAGTATAAATTCGTTTTGCGATTGTGAGATAGTAAATGAGCGGCTTGATTGTCGAGCCGATTTGGCGATCGGCCTTGAGCGCGCGGTTGAATTGATTTTGCGCCGAGAATTCAGCGCCGCCGACCATCGCGAGAATGTAGCCGGTCTTAGGTTCGATGCTGATGAACGCGGCGTTCGTACCCGCAAGCGCTTTTTCATATTCGTGAATTTTTGCCGTCTTGCCTTTCGCGCGCGCCGAAGCGAGCAGTTTCTCATAATGCTGCTTTTGTAGTTCGACCGCCGTTTTCACCGCGCGTTGCGCCGCGATCTGCTTTGCTAAATCGAGCGTCGTGTAGATTCTGAGACCGCTGCGCGTGAGCGCGTCTTGCGAAAATTGCGTCATGAGCTTCTGTCGCAAATAATCTAAAAAAAACGGCGCGTAGTTTTTGCCCGTCATGCGATCGGGAAAGTCGCCGATGCCCGACTGTTTCGAGTTCTTGCCGGCGATGCGCCACGTATGAAAAAATCGCTCGCGTTCTGACTTTGCGGTATCGGCGGTTATTTTCTTTGTGGCGATGAGACTTTGCAAGACCGCGTTCTGCCGTTCGAGAAAGCGCGGCAAGTCCACTAACGGTGAAAATAATTTGGGGTTGGGGATTGTCCCCACTAACGCGGCGGCCTCTGCGCGCGTCAGATTTTTAGCCGATTTGTTGAAATAGAACTGCGATGCGGTTTCGAGCCCGTAAATGCCGTGTCCCATATAAATGAGATTCAGATACATCTCGAGAATTTCTTGTTTCTTGTACCGCGACTCTATAGCCCGCGCGCAGAAATATTCAAACAACTTACGATCGATAGTCCGTTCTTGATTCGTGAACAAAACCTTCGCCAATTGTTGCGTGATTGTCGATCCGCCTTGCGGGCGTCGCAGTCTTATCAAGTTGCGAAAAATACCGCGCAGCATTCCCGCATAATCGACGCCAGCGTGATCGTAAAATTTTCTGTCTTCGCTCGCGACCAATGCCTCGACAAGCTGCGGCGGAAAATCTTCGTAGTTTAAAAGACTGCGCCGCTCGGTATAAAACTCACCGATGAGCTTATTCGAACGATCGAACACTTTCGAGGGAATCGCCACCGCACCGGGTTCGATCGAAGCCACGGTATCGCGCTCTAAAGCTCCCGAACGCAGACGATCCAACTGCTGCTTGTAGAGCGTCAGTTTCTGCATCACCTGTGTTTCTTCGTCGTTCCAGCGATTGTACGCGAGAAAAACACGCACGCCGAAATACATGAAGACAATGAGTAGGTAGAACCAAATTTTGCCGCGAACGAAGGTGTTGTAAAATTTTTTCATTTAGATAACTGTAAGAGCTTGCTGCAAACATAATTTTCTGAGCTTCAGATCGTAAACGCCAATACGTAACTTTGACGCTATCGACGACTGTAGATAAAGCATACTGCCTAAATGAATCGTATCGAGAGTGCGATGCGCTATTTCAGGGTGGCGTTCGATGATTGAGTATATTTCAGCATCAATATAGAATAGAGCCATTATCGCTCGGAACGAATCTGATTAAGAATCGCTTGCGTATCGATAGCCACAATTTTTTTCTGACTGGATTCATGCTTGGTTTGTAGCCGCATATTATTTTTGAACGTGGGCTTTGTGAGTTTGCCGGCGCGATATTCCCGCTCGATGAACGCCAAAACTTCTTCGGTCGAGTCGGCAGGTTCTGCTCTTCGCAACTCGGCAACAACCTCGTCTCTATCTTTGATGAGAACGGTCTCGCCCTTTTGCACAAATTTCAAGTAGCGACTAAGATTGTCTTTAAGAACTCGGACGCCGACAGTTTTCACTGGGGCAATATAGCCACAATGGCCATATTGTGTCAATTAAAAGCAGTTAAAAAAACTACGCCGTAATCGCCGTAACTTGCAGTTTGTGGTACTGCTGGCGATGGCCCCACTTGCGGTGGTTGTGTTTTTTCGTGCGATAAAACACACCGACAATCTTTGGGCCTTTGACTTCTTCGAGCACTTTTGCGGTGACTTTCGCGCCCGCAACGTACGGTTGGCCGACTTTGACTTGGCCGTTGTTGTTTACGGAGAGAACTTCGCTGATGTTCAGGTCTTTACCGGGTTCGGTGCCGGTAAGCTCTGCGAAAAAAATGGTGTCTTTGGCGACTTTGTATTGTTTACTACCAACTTTGATAACGGCCTGCATTCGCGACGAAAACACGCGGCGAGACAGGGGGTCAATCACGAATGCGTTTACTACAACGTGCGCATGTGTGTTTCAGTCAACGATAGACGAGACATAATCCTTGACGGGCTACATCCCCGAATTATGTCGCATTATTCTGGTGTGGATTTATTCCTTATTTGCATTTTTTTATCGTTGGCTCGATTTTGTCGCCGAGCGCTTTAGTGTATATTTTCCCGCGTTTGCCCCGGCTGGGGTGGATATATTTTCGCTCGCGATGTTTGCGGCCGAAGACGAGGGCCGCACCGAAGACCCGACCGAAACGCGCCGCCGCCGCGAACGCGAGAAGGGTCGCGTTCCGAAAAGCGCAGAGATACCCGCCGCGCTCGGTACGTTGGGCGGCCTCATTGTTCTCTTCGTGACCGCCGGCTGGATTCTCTCTTCGATCGCGCGCCTCATGAAGATTTATATCGGCAATTTTTCGAGTTTGGGCCCCGTCGGCGAAGCGACGATGGTACCGATGATGATTACCGTTGCGCGCGAATTTCTGCTTATGCTCGCGCCGTTTTTTGCGGCGGTGATGCTCTTGGGTGTCGTCGGCAATATTTCGCAAACGGGATTCTTATTCAGCCTCGAACCGCTGCGTCCCAAATTTTCGAATATCGCGTTCAGTTTTAACCGCATGGTCGAACGGATTTTTTTCTCGAAGCAAATATATGTCAACCTCGCGAAAACGATTATCAAGATTGCGCTCATCGCTTTCGCGAGCTATTTGATTATCAGCGACGACTTTATTAGTATTCTCAAGACAGGCCGCATGGGTGTGGGGGATGCTCTGCGTTCGCTCGGTTATATGTCGTTTAAGTTGGCGTTAATCCTCGTTATCATCTTGCTCGTCATGTCGGTGCCCGATTATATTTTTCAGCGCTCGCAATTTATCGAAAGCTTGAAAATGACGAAGCAAGAGGTGAAGCAAGAATTCAAAGAACAAGAGGGCGATCCGCAGATTAAAGCGCGCCAACGGCAACGCATGCAAGAGGCGCTGCGTTCGCAGATGCGGCAGGCGGTCGCGACCGCCGACCTTGTGATTACGAACCCGACGCACTACGCTGTCGCGATCAAGATCGCAACCGACGACGGCGAACTGTTACCGCGCGTCGTCGCAAAAGGCGAAGACGAAATTGCGCGCATCATTCGCGAAGTTGCGAAGCAAAACGAAGTACCGCTCTATGAAGATAAGCCGTTTGCGCGTTTTCTGTACGACAACGTCGATTTGAACGAATTGATTCCGGGAAGATTTCTCGAAGTTCTCGCGCGTATCGTCACGGCGATACCGAGCCTGGTCGCGAAATTCAACAGGGGAAGTGCAGTTGCTTAGTCTCGTGTTCAAACCTCGCCCCGCCTCCGGTACCCCTCTCCTTAGTAAGGAGAGGGGCTGGGGGAGCGCCCCATGAAAAAATGGTACCAACAGGGCGATATCATGCTCGGCGTCGCTGTCGTCGCAGTCGTTGCGATGCTCATTGTTCCGCTACCGACGCTATTGCTCGATTTGCTGTTGGGCATCAGTATTATGATCTCGATTGTCGCGCTGTTGACGGCGATGTTCAATCGTGAAATCGCCGATTTCTCGGTGTTTCCGACGTTGCTGCTCGTGTCGACGGTCTATCGTCTTGCGCTCAACGTGTCGTCGACGCGGCTCATTCTCGCGAAAGGCCCGGCGTTCGACGGCCAGCTCATTCGCGCGTTCGGCGATTTTGTTGTCGGTAATAACTATGTCATCGGTTTCGTCATATTCATTATTCTCGTGCTCGTGCAGATGATGGTCATCACCAAAGGCGCGACGCGCATTTCCGAAGTTTCGGCGCGGTTCGCGCTCGATGCGTTACCGGGCAGGCAGATGGCGATTGAAGCCGACATTACTTCGGGGCGTGTTACCGAAGAAGAAGGTCGCCGCCGTAACGAAAACTTACGCCGCGAAGTCGATTTCTACGGCCAGATGGACGGTGCGACGAAGTTCGTGCAGGGTGACGTGCGCGTCGGTCTCATTATCACCGTTGTGAATATCGTCGGCGGTCTCATTATCGGTATGGTTATGCGCGGCGAAAGTTTTGCAACCGCGCTCAAGACCTATACACTCCTGACTATCGGCGATGGGCTCGTGGCGCAGATACCATCGCTCCTCATCACGACGGCGACGGGCATGGTTGTGACGCGCGCGGGGGCGAAGAACGATCTGACAACCGAACTTTCGGCGCAGATGTTTCAAAATTCGCGCGCACTGTATATCACTGCGGGCGCGCTCTTTATCGCCTCACTTGTCCCAGGCTTTCCAAAAATATCGCTATGGCTCATCAGCGCTTTCTTAGGCTTCATCGCGTACACGATGCGCGAACAAAAAAAAGCCGAGTCGCAAAAACAAGAGGCGATTCAAGAGCAGGCAAAAGTCGGTTCGACCGAACGTTTCTTAGACGAGTTAGCGGTCGATCCGCTCAAAATAGAAATCGGATTTAACCTTGTGCCGTTGCTCGACCGTAAACAAGGCGGCACGCTACTCGACCGTATCACAAATCTCAGGCAAAAAATGGCTTCAGACTTAGGCATGATCGTGCCGCCGGTGCGCATCAACGACAACCTCGACCTCGACGGTAACGAATATGTAATCTTGATCGGCGGTATCGAGGTCGCACGCACCAAAGTCTATCCCGAATATTTAGGCGCTCTCTCGAACCCGAATGTGCGCGAAGAGTTGAAACCGATTTCAAACGATTTGGTGATTAACGACCCGGCGTTCGGGCAGCGCGTGATTCTCATCGAACCCGAGAGAAAAAACGACGCCGAACAAAAAGGCTATATCGTCATCGACGCGAGTACGATGATTATCACGCATCTGCAAGAGACATTCAGAGCGTACGCGCCGCAGATTATGGGTCGCGAAGAGGTGAAGCTCTTGCTCGACAAAACCAAACAGAAATATCCGAGCGTCGTCGATGAGGTAGCGAAACTTTTTCCGAACCCCGGTGTCTTGCTCACGATTCTGCATAATCTTTTGCGCGAGAATGTTTCGATTCGTAATCTACCGGCAATTTTAGAAACCTTGGCCGACTATGGCCAGCGCGTGCAGAACCCAGAACTCTTGACCGACCTTGTGCGCCAACGTATCGCGCGCCAGATCGTCGCTCCGTACCAAGATAAGAATAAAACGATTTTTGCCGCAGTGATCGACCCGCAGGTGGAGTACGATTTGCGGGGTAATATTACACTCGATGAACGCGAGGGCCGTGTGCT
Source organism: Spirochaetota bacterium (assembly GCA_018240245.1). GTDB lineage: Bacteria > Spirochaetota > Leptospiria > Turneriellales > Turneriellaceae > Turneriella. Next base: position 17,038 of record JAFEGD010000091.1, read on the forward strand.
TGCGCTCGACCCGCATTATAGAGAGCGACTGCGCGGCGTATTGCTCAACGCATACAACACGATGCAGAAAGAAAATAGATTTCCTCTTTTCGTTTGCGGCGCCGAAATTCGTTCGAGTGTCGCCGAGATTCTTTCGCGCGAAATATCGACGCGCTCTTTTGCCGTTTTGGCTTACGAAGAAATTCCACGCGATGCAAAATTTGTCGAATTAACGAAAGTGATATTAGAAACAAGCGAGGTGAATGCGTAATGCATTATTTTACCGAATATGGCGACACGCATGCCGATGTGCTCGCGAA
>JAFEGD010000092.1 GCA_018240245.1 Spirochaetota bacterium
CCAAACGGCGAAAGAAAACCTCAACAATATTATCGTAAAAAACCTGTTTCATTTTTCGTAGCCATATTGCACCTGCGCTCGCCGGTAAGTTCATTTGGAAGGCATAGTTGGCGCTACTGATATAGATACGATACAATTTGATCAATGCAAGTAGCCCGGAATTTGCATAGTTTTGGTTTTTATGGATGCGATAGACGCCATCGACACTCTTCGCAAGGATGACATACCCGTGCAGTGACAGTGCGAGCATTAAATTGACGTCTAACCAATACCCATGCTTTTCGTTTTGGATTATTTTCGTCAATAATCTTCGATTAAATAGAGTCGTAGTGAACGTAAAGAAGCGCAGGTCTGGATAGGCGATAAAGTATTCTCCCGTACTGAATGTTCTGCTGGTGCCGTTAATTGGCGGGCAAACATCATAGCTGATACCTTTCTTCTCATCTTGTACTTTTACTGCGGATTGGTAGAAAGCAACAGGTTTCCGTTGCTTCACGAGCGAGCCTATTTCGGACATTGCATTTTTTAAGAAGTTATCGTTGGTAATGAAGTCATCGTCCGAGACCATTAGGACCCATTCCCCTTGCCCCAATTCTTTGATTGCATACAAAAAATTCGCGTCGGCGCCTATGTTGTGGCCGTGACGGAAATACTTGAGTTTGGCATGTCGTTTCGAAAGCTGTCGCATTTTTTGATCTGTTCCGTCAGACGAGGCATTGTCTGCGACGATGATTTCTAAATTCTTGTATTTTTGAGCGAGAGCAGTTGAGACGCAGTGCATAAGCATCTCACATCTATTGTACGTGGTAATAATGAGAGAGACTAAGGGGGCACTCTCTACACGTGCAGAATCTTTGGTCGACGTGGCCATGCTATGTTCGCCTCAGGTAACCATCGGGCGCTACAGTAATGAGCAGTTTATTCGGAATGGCCCTGTCAATCACGAAATCCAGCGGATTTCCATCCGAATCTTTAAGTCCGTTATCTGACAGGCGTTTCATAAACTCCCTCACTGCAGTCTTGGGATTATTTCCTTTTCCCCAAGGGCGATTAGGCGACATCCCAGCGGGCAAGTCTTCGACTACGGTACCGAATACGCAGCAATAGCTGCCGCGGCTCACGAGCGGAGCATACGCCGCTAATTCTGCCAAAACATGATCATGGGTGTGATTTGAGTCCAGGAACACTAAAATGCGTTTGTAAGAACTCGATTTTTCATGAACCTGCGCAATGATACTCTGATCGATACTTGACCCTTGAATCATTTCAACAAGATGCGACATTGGGTGTTTCTCGATTGCCTCTCGATTATGGGGTCGAATATCGATATCAATTCCTATGACCTTTCTTTTGCTGTGCAACGGATTCAGCGTCGCGCTTCCATTTACGGCATCGGCATAATCTAAAAGTGCAAGCATTGATGCACTTAGAATAAGCGAGCCGCCATGTGCAATTCCGGATGCAATGATCAGGTCAGGCTTCGTTTCCCAGATGATCTCCTGCATTGCGACGATATCTTGCGGGTATTGAATAATAGGGCGTCCAAGATGTTCAAAATGGTAACCGTATTTGTGTTTATACGCGAGATCGAACCATGATCGGGTCGCGGCAAGTATTTGCATGTCACTGCCCATGATATCAATTTCCGTTTTCCCTTCGGCTTTGAAATTCTCGTAATTGCTCAACTTATTGCGACTTCCTTGTTATCTGAATTCGTACTTCAAATATTTCATCATTCTCTTCAAACCAGCAGGCAGGATGACCTTCAAATGTTCGCGCGCGTAATCGATTTAAAAGCGCCCTGGGGGAGGTAGGTAGATCGAGATCTATCTTACTAGCGCCATGAAGCTCACTAGCACGATGAAATGATCCTTTTGTCAGATCCTGAGGTGTACACTTAAGTGTTTTCGTTCTGATTTTGGGGTAAGACTCGATAAATAACTCAGTCATCGCCGCCTGCGCCTTTTGATACAATGTCTTCCCTGTATCTAGCCAGGTATATTTGATCTCTCTCTGGAAACAAATCGCACCATCGTCAATCCCTGGTGTAATTTTATGAAGCGTTACACCAAAAGGGGCTTGTTCGACAATTGTCCAGAAATTGTAATGCTTACCCCGGGCATAGGGTAGCAAACTGGGGTGGGTGTTGATGAACCCGTCCCGCGGCAGGTCAATCAATGGCGAATGTAGAATATGGGGCCACCAGAGGAGCAGACCAGTATCAACCTTTGCTGTCGTAAATTTGGAGAACAGCTGTTCTTCAGTGGTGTATACATATGTCGACACCCCATTCGCTTCTGCGAACGCTGAAATTTGATTCTTTGCCGTTGTGACAATTGCATGGATGTCATCGGCATATTCATTGATAAGGTATCGGCAAATCTCAAAACCAACGTTACCGTCAGCAAGAATCAGGCATTTCATGTGATCATCCTGAAGTGCTCTCTAATAATCGAACATACGGATGTTATATCTGTAGCCCCAATTTCGTAGTAGCTTGGTAAATTAACAGCATTCTCATGAATGGAGTTTGCTTGATTGTTATCATGTCTTAACTCGAAAAAGCCTGTCGTAGAAAGTGGCCAAAAGAATACCCTACCATCGACATTCTGCGACTTGAATTTGTTCAATAAATTAACTCGGTCGAGTCGATGGGATGGTAGCGTCATCAGGGTAGGCATCCAATAGCCGTTTTGCGTTCCCTTGGGTTCAGGATTCATTTTAATTGGCAGATCAGACAGTTGCTGTTGATACAGCTGGAAAATTTCTCTTTTCTTTTCGATCAGAGCGCTGATTCGCTCCATTTGGCCGCAACCAACAGCTGCTTGCAGATTCGACATTTTGTACTTAAAGCCAATCATCTCCGGCCAGAATTGCTTGGTTTGTCCTCTCTGGCGCCCATGATTACTGAGAGTAAGTACCTTTTCAAAGAGTGATGCATCATTAGTAACAAACATCCCGCCTTCACCTGTCGTAATTGTCTTGGTGCCATGAAAAGAAAAGGTGCCGAATGTCCCCAAAGAGCCAGCGCGTTTGCCGTGCCAAATGGAGCCGATTGCTTCAGCAGCATCTTCGATGATGGGAATATTGTATTTGCGACCTATCGCTAGCAAGGCGTCCATATCACAAAGATTGCCATATAAATGCACGGCAATAATAGCTTTTGTCTTGGGTGTTATCGCCTCTTCGACTTTTGCGGGATCAATACACCATGTATCGGGCAAGATATCGACAAGTATGGGCGTCGCACCGAGATATGTAATGGGGGCGGCTGATGCTATCCAGTTTATGTCTGCTAAGATGACTTCATCGCCTCGCGAAACGCCCAGCGCTGCAAGACCCATATGCAATGCACCCGTACAACTGGATGTCGCGATAGCATAAGTCACACCCAAGTGCGATTTGAAATATGATTCAAAGCGCTCGATGTATTCATAACACCGGTTACCCCAGCCATTGGCTGCAGCATCCGTAGCATATTGAATTTCTAGGTCGGTAATTGACGCCTTCGAGTAATGGATGCGCGGCTTCAGGGGGTGCCTCTCTCGGCAATGCATGTCAATTCATTGCCATTGTCAGATCGCCAGAGCCCGGAATTACCGATGACTTCCTTAGGAATAAGCCAAGAGAACAGAAAATCTGATGGGCATTGGAATTTCCTCCATTCGCTCTTGTCATGTGCCCACGGATCCTGAAAAAGGCGTATCCTGTTCGCGCAGATAACACTCGCCCTCAAAAGGCAAATAGTTAAATTAGAGATTCGCGAATCCAGAGTCAATTTCTTCCATTCGCCGTTCAATCAAGCCCCAAGCGCGATCTTTTTCAGACAGCACCTTCGGTTCAATAGGCCACTTTATCCCAATTGATGGATCGTCAAAACGGATCCCGGATTCGTGGCTTAAGGCGTAAGGAGCCGAAACGACGTAAACGACGGTCGAATTAGGCTCCAATGTGATGAATGCATGACCGAAACCTTCTGGAACGATCAGACTGACGCCATTGCTCGGCGTCAGCATCGAACCAAACCATTGAAATCTTGTCGGTGACCCAGGTCGCAGGTCAATGCCCACATCCCAGATTGCGCCAGCCACGCAAGAGACGATCTTTGCCTCAGAGTGTGGCGGAAACTGAAAGTGAATACCGCGCAGTGTACCAACTTCTGCCGACGTGGATGAGTTTACATGCACGGCCTTAGATACACGACCAGCCGCTGCTAACTCATCAGCGCCGAACAGTCGGCTAAAAAATCCCCTTTCGTCTCGACGAACGGGGCGGTGCATGATGAATAAGCCTTCTAACGGTGTCTTTTCAAGTTTCATGTCGTTCTCCGTATTTTTAGAGTTGACGCATTGCAGGCTGCGCGATCCAAATGCGTGCATTAGGGGCCAAGAGTCTTATTCGCTCAGCAAGTTCGGGCGCAATATTCCAAGGCAGAATAAGAACATCAGTCGGTTGTGCCGAAGCAAGCTGTTCCGGCGCTAGTACCGGGACTTGCGAACCCGGTAAAAACTTCCCTTGTTTCTCGCTGCTCGCGTCAACTACGTAGACCAACGTTTTAGATGCTTCACCCACAGCATTTAGAAACGTATTGCCTTTGTGAGCGGCACCATAACCGACCACAACGTCACCCTCTAGCTGCCGCTTATTAAACCATTTACGCAGGCCCTCAATTGCCGCGCCTGCGCGGGCGGCGAATGCAAGCCATTCATCCGGGTCGAACAGACCCGCTCGTTTTTCAGTCTCTAACGTCGCGCTTACTGAATCATCAGGTAACTTGCTTCGGCTAAGCCAGTACCGGTTAGAGCCACCGTGAGTTGGCAATTGATCTACATGTACCAACTCGAGGCCGTGTGCTTTGGCAACCACCCTTACAGAATGGGCGGTCAAGTATGAATAATGCTCATGATAAATAGTGTCAAACAGTGTATTCTGGAGTAACACTGCGAAGGATGGGTTTTCAATCGTTATGATGGTATTGTCATCGGCGAGTATCGACATTCCCGCCATGAAATCGTGCATGTCTGGGATATGCGCAAAGACGTTGTTCGCGACAATAAGTCGCGGATGGCCGCGGTCTGCAAATATCTTTTCGGCGATACGGGCACCAAAAAATTCAGTAAGTGTTGGTACGCCTGCCTCGCGCGCTATTGACGCAACATTGTCGGCCGGCTCGACGCCGAGTACAGGGATACCAAGTTTCTGGAAAGCGGAGAGTAAATAGCCATCGTTGCTGGCCAGCTCGACAACAAGAGAATGCGCATCGAGTTTCAACTCATCTGCCATGGAACTGGCGAACTGCCTGGCATGTTCAACCCATGTGGCACTGGCCGAAGATAAATACGGGTATGCATCGTGAAAAATTCGTTCGGGCAAAACATATTCACCCAATTGCCCAAGTCCGCAATTACTGCAGATCCGCATATGTAATGGGAATCTTTCCAGCACTTCATCGGGCGTACTGCCGTATTCTGCGGGCAAGGGTTGCTCACCGAGGTCAAGAACACTGACGAGTTCACGTGAACCACAAGCCCGACATTCAGAACTGCCCCTTGGTGAAATTGTCTCTTTCATGGTACCCCAATATTCAGAAAAGTTATTAATGTGATGACATCTGAATCAAATATTCGTGCAATTCTGTAACGATTTGCTCATACGTCAATATCGGCTTGTAGCCCGTAACGTCTACAAGTTTGCTAATAGAAAAGACCTCTTTGTCAAGAACGATATCATTGTATGGCAATCTACCAAACTGCATTTCGACTCCCGAAGGGAACAAAGCATACATGCGTTCTACGTATTCCCTTAATGGGCGCGGGTCACCAGACCCCACCCAATATACGTCGCCAGGTAAGCCCTTTTGACAAATAAGGTAATAGCCGAGGGCGCAATCGTTGACTGAGATAACATCAAAGTATTGTTCTCCGCTTGAAAAAATCAATTCGTCGCCACGAATCAGCTTTTGCAGCGTCACTTGCAAAAATGAATTCTTGTCGTCCTCTGGACCCATCACATGAGAGTGAAGGACATAGATGAAGTCCATTCCGAGCTGAGCTGCCTTTAACCTGAGTGCATTCTTTGCCGCAATTTTGGCAACAGAGTAAATGACATGCCTGTTGTATTGATGATCTTTGGGGTGATTGAGTTCAAGGTATTTTTCCGTAAACGCTTCTTCCATTGTGCCAACTTGAATGAAGCGACTACAACCAATTCTCGATGCGACCTCAAGAGCAGAAGCTGACCAGTAAACATTTTCCATTTGGGCGGCAACATTCAAATCAGATAGGCCCGTTTCCCCACCCCAAGCCAGGTGAAAGAAAACACAATCTTTGCCCACTTCCCATTTTGTTGCGGACACCCAGTCAACCAATCCGCTAATTTCATTCATATTCAGCTTGAGATATTCTGCGCGTTGCATCTTACGGCGCTTTGATTCCGAAATTTCCGCCAAATCCTTCCGACCAAGAGCTAATACCTGTATATCTTGCTTAGCCAGATACTCAACGAAGGCTGATCCGATGAAGCCATTGGCTCCAGTTACGATTGCTTTTTTCATGGTCTCCGCAATGCCTTGAGCAAATTCTGAAATAGGGCAGTTGCGATAAATCCGGTATCGCGATGGAGCGTTTCAGTCTCAAAATTAACAGTATTCAAATTTTTGGGAGTCACAAAGTCTGCATTTTCTGAACCGCGGATATTCACAAGACTTTCAAACGCTTCAAAATACTGTGCCAAAGTTGCTGGCCGTGAAGTGCCTATGAAATAATCTGCTTTATTTTTTCCGCTAAGACCAATAAGATAAAAGGCTCTTGCGACATCATCAATCAGAATGATGTCAAATAGCTGCATGTTTTTCGGTCGGTCGTATGGCACGCCCTCAGAAATCTTCTTTAATGTTGTGGCAACGTACGAACCCTTTGTCAAGTCCGGTGCCAATGGTACTGACAAGCGCGTATGCACGTAGTCAATTTTTTCCAGAAATGCAACCATCTTGCACATATCCCGTGAGGCCAATTTTGCCAATGCATAGTTGGTTTGAGTTGATTGAAACGGATCGTCAGTTTTGCCTAAAAGAAATTGTTCAACGACTGTCTCCTCAAGAGTGCCTGCATTTATGAATTTGATACAGCCCAATTTTTTTGCAGTTCGCAATGCTTCTGTCGAATAAACGGCATTAGTCAGTTGCTCTTTAAAGGTACCATCGGTCAATTTATGGCGCCCTTGCCAGGCAAAGTTGAAAAACACACATTCGTCTCCCGGTGACCACTCCATCAATTCAATGTGTTCAGCCAATAAGGCGATTTCTGCCATCGCAAGTTGCAGATATCTTGAGCCTAAGCCAAACGACCTACTAATGTCTTCACTGCTTAAATTCTGTCTGCCTAGTGACAAGACCTCGATCCCGATCGAAGTTAAATGCCTGGCCACGGCCATGCCGACTAAGCCAGTGGCGCCGGTGATTATTGCTTTCTTCATAAAAATAACATCATGATAGACGAGTCAAAAAAGTCAGTTTTGGGGTTAAGCGTTTGCAACGCATTCGTTGAATCTGATCACTTCAGATGTCGTTGGCTTTTGCAAATAAGCACATTAAGCCGCAATCACAAAACAGAAAACACTGTCACGGGATTCTTGAATGCCATCCCATGCCTGTTAAGACGACGCCGATTCATAGTTTGCTATCTGTTGCTTGCAAATCTCGGCCATGTCGGCCCCTTGTTTCCAGGCCACATGCCACGCCAAAGTCATGTCAAGCGCAGTTTCAAGATTCCACCTTCGGCGCCACCCGAGTTGAGCTTGGGCCTTGGAACTGTCCAATCTTAGAGTATTGGCCTCATGCGGCTGCGGCGATGCATCAGAATGCCAAACCGCATCGGCAACGTGCCCGCCCAGATATTCGACGATCCATTGAACCGACCTGGCATCGGCCTCACATGGCCCAAAATTCCAGGCATCAGCGAATCTTGTTTCGCCACGGAAGAGTTTCTCGGCTAGTAGCATGTAACCGGACAGTGGCTCAAGGACGTGTTGCCATGGCCTTGTCGAAAGCGGCGACCGAACTTTAAGAGGGTGTCCTGAATCCAACGCTCGCAGAAAATCGGGTACAAGTCGGTCAGCAGCCCAGTCGCCCCCCCCGATCACGTTTCCAGCACGGGCGCTGGCAAGATGTTTATCTGCTGTCTCAAAAAACGATCGGCGATAAGCTGCGGTGATCAATTCTGAACAAGCCTTGCTACTAGAATAGGGGTCAAAACCACCCATGGCTTCATTCTCGCGATAGGGCCAAGGCCATTCACGATTTTCATAACACTTGTCGGTGGTTACGTTCACGACGGCTCTTACACTTGCTACTTGGCGTGCAGCTTCAAGCACATTCACCGTGCCCATGACGTTTATAGCATAAGTCTCGACCGGTGCAACATAGGAATAACGCACCAGCGATTGCGCTGCCATGTGAAAAACAACTTCTGGCTGCGCAGTATGCATGGCCCGATTGAGTGCGTCTGCGTCGCGAACATCAGCAATTGTACTGCCGGCCAAACGGCTTCGCAGATTCGTAACCGTGAACAAATTGGGCGCCGTTGGCGGCGTCAGAGCATAACCATGAACTTCGGCCTTCATGTCTGCTAACCACAAGGCCAGCCACCCACCCTTGAATCCGGTGTGGCCGGTTAGAAAAACTCGTTTGCCGCGCCAAAACTCCCGCTTCATTCCCACACCTTCCATGGCGCTTTACCGGATTGCCAAAGCTCCTCAAGTCGATTCTTGTCTCTAAGGGTGTCCATTGCTTGCCAAAAGCCACGATGCTGAAAGGCATGTAGTTGTCCTAGTGAAGCTAATTTGACAAGGGGGTCTTCCTCCCAGCTTGTTTTATCGCCTCCAATAAGATCAATGACTTCTGGTTGTAATACGAAAAATCCACCATTTATCCATGAACCATCACCCGCTGGCTTTTCTTGGAAACTCGTGACGCAACCACCTTCAATACCCAATGCGCCGTATCGACCTGGCAGTTGAATCGCCGTAACCGTTGCCAGCTTTCCGTGGGCTCTGTGCATGGTGATCAGGTCAGTAATATTTACATCGGTTACGCCATCACCATAGGTGAAGCAGAATGTCTCATTTCCAATGTGCTCTCGAACACGGCGCAAACGCCCACCGGTAAGCGTATTTTCACCGGTATCGACCAGGGTAATCTTCCAGGGTTCTGCATTTTTCTGCAGGACCGTCATCTGGTTATTTTTCATGTCAAAGCTTACATCTGACGTATGGAGAAAATAGTTGGCAAAGTATTCCTTGATGACATAACCTTTGTATCCGAGACAAATGATAAAATCGGAAATGCCGAACGATGAGTAAACTTTTAGAATATGCCACAAGATGGGCTTGCCGCCAATTTCGATCATCGGTTTCGGCTTAAGATGCGACTCTTCCGAAATTCGCGTACCGAGCCCGCCCGCGAGAATAACACATTTCATATTCGCTGCACGCTCCACTGTAATTTCGGGCGAATAACCCCCGGCATTTTCCCCCCAAAATTATATCGATCATTGGATGGCTGTGTTGGATCATCGGATATGGAGAATTGAAGACTGTTCGATTCATAAAAGCAAGTATTAAAGCTTGATAAACCATACGCAGTTACTGCAACTTCTACAATAAATATTTCGTCATTCAAGAAGTTTGGTGGAATAATACACTCCGCACGATAGATTCCTGAATCCAATACATGGATATCCGGTGCGTTAGAGACGAATATATAGGCATTTTCATATGTTTTTACATGAAAATTTGGGACTAACCTGAGTTGCTCGGGTCGTTTTATGTTATACTCCATGATAATGTGAACACTCTCACTTCTCTGAAATGTCTGTTGCGTTTTGCCATGGCTATTGGTAATTTTCGCGCTGATTAGTTCTGCATATTCATCACCAGGGCCTCTGGCATACTCTGAATAAACTATTTCTGTGCTTGATTGGTTGTGTGCTGTCGTATAATCATGAATAACTGTGTGAATCGTCCCAGCCGAGCAAATCTTCCCGCTGCCAAGCCAAAGGCCTTGCGTACACAAAGCAGACATTGCTGGCAATTGGTGGCTCACGAATAATACAGTCCTTCCTTCTCTGCCGACTTCACCCATTTTTCCGAGACACTTTTTCTGAAACTGTACGTCCCCAACCGCAAGTACTTCGTCGATAATCAAAATCTCCGGCTCCAAATGCGCGGCCACTGCAAACGCCAGCCGCACATACATGCCGCTTGAGTAGCGTTTGACGGGCGTATCGATGAATTGTTCAATCTCTGCAAAATTTACGATTTCATCGAACTTGCGATCGATTTCGCGCCGCGTCATACCCAAGATCGCGCCGTTTAAGAAAATATTTTCGCGTCCGGTGAGCTCGGGGTGAAAACCCGTACCGACTTCAAGCAGACTCGCAATGCGGCCGCGAATTTTGACTGTGCCTGCGGTGGGCGCTGTGATGCGCGACAAGATTTTGAGCAACGTCGACTTGCCCGCGCCGTTGCGGCCGATAATTCCCAAGACTTCGCCTTGCTTGACCCCGAAGGAGACATCGTTCAATGCCAAGAATAAATCTTTTCGGCTACCGGTTATCTCGCCTTGGTCGATCCGTCGATTCGGATCTTCTTTACCACGCAGACGCGCCCATGTACTCTGCAAATCTTTATGTAGAGAGCCGGTCGAGATAGTACCAAGACGATACGACTTTGAGAGGTGCTCTACTTTGATGACGGTCGACATAGCTAATTTCCCAATGACTGCGAACGGAGCACAACTTCTGGAAGTGCATGCACCGTTTTTGTCGCGTCGATCAAAATTTGTTTTTGCGCTCTCGATAACGTTGAAAGATCGCCATCTTCAAAATAGGTTAACGCCTTCAAGCTTTCACTCGGCTGAAAATTCGGGCCGAATAGTGTGCGTGCCGAAGATAAGCCGCGCGCAAGATTTACACCTGTCGTCAGCAAAGTCGCGATATCGATATAATCTTTCGCTTCGGAACGTTGTAGTAGCACTTTCAATTTGGTCGCCAATAAATCGTCCAGCGACGCAACCTGTAAAGTCATGTCCTCGGTGAATTCTGGTTCACCGACGCGCCCAAAGGTGATTGCGCCAAAAAATGATAATTTGACATGAGCACCAGCTACACTTTCCGGCGGTACGAGTAAAACCCAAGTATTTGCTTGCTCTTGCAGCGTTGTCGCTCTGTTAACAAACGCAAAACTATCTCGAATCGCTTCGCGGTCGAGCGGTTTTTCTGAAAAGAAATCAAAATCAATCGAGGTGCGGTGCCCCAATCGCAAGGCAACTGCTGTACCACCATAAAGGATGAATCCCATTAGTGTGGCATTTTTTAACTGTGGCCAAAGCTGGCGTTGTGGTAGCGGTAGTATTTCAAAATGTGGCTTGAAGGTACGCATCATACAAACTTACGCACCGGCAATGGCGGCACACCATCAACAGAGCTGAGGCCTAACCGATAATGCCAATACGTCCAAGACCGTGCAGTAAATTGTCCTGCTTCGGCATGGCTGATGACTGCGCATAAGCGCTTATCGCCCACTTCTTGAGCGAGCGCTTGCATGTCCTCAAAATCGCCCAAGTTCATCACCTGCGCAATGATGCGCTCGGGCATCGCCAGCGCTTCTTCAGGCGACTTCCACCAGATATATTTTTTCGCGAACCTATGCATGGTATTTAGATTGTATCAATAAAGCTCTTTTCTGTTCGACTGAATAGAAAGAGTCCCAATAACAAGATGCCAAAGGTCGAAGCAAGACTCACGAGCAAATCATTGCCCAGCGTTGGCGTCACTGCACCGTTAGAAATCCCGCCAAAAAGCAAATAGCGAAAATTTGTTACCACCTGTGCAACCGGGTTTAGGTGTACTAAGAAACGGTATTTTTCGGGTACTTGTGAAATCGGATAAATAATCGGCGTCGCATACATCCAGAGCTGCACGCCGAACCCGACAAGGTAATTGAGATCGCGATATTTTGTCGTTAGCGATGAAATCAATATACCGCTTCCTAAACCTAACAGCGCCATTTGCACAACGAGTAGCGGCAAGACAACAATGAGCCAAGGCGACGGTTGTATCGCTTGCCCCCTGAAAACAAAAAACAAATAGAAGCCGGTTAATAATAAGAGCTGAATCAAAAATTTGATTAGTTTAGAAAGCACGACAGAAAGGGGGATCGCCAGACGCGGAAAATACACTTTGCCGAAAATTCCTTGGTTGTCGAGAAATGTACTCGATGTCGCCACAAGGCAGTCTGAAAAATAATTCCACATCACTAATCCCGAAAGATAGAAAAGTAGCGCCGGTACGCCGTCGGTCGGTATCGCCGCCAGTTTGCTAAAGATGACCGTGAAAATGAGCGTAGTGAAGAGCGGTTGAATCAGATACCATAACGGCCCTAAGATTGTTTGCTTGTAGAATGCTACAAAATCGCGCCGCACGAACATAAAGATAAGATCGCGGTATTTCCACAGTTCGCGCCAATCGATACTGAACCACGCTCTGTGAGCTTCTATGACGGTATCCCATTTGTCTTCGGTCTCGATCATTTTGATTTATTTGTGTGAGGCGAGAGAGAATCTCTAAATCGCACTCGCCACAGCGGCGACAATCGTGTCCTGATCTTTTTCGCTGAGATAAGGGTGCATCGGCAAGCTGATCACCTGTTCGGCAATACGCTCAGAAATGGGAAAGCTCCCCCGAGGTTGACCCAAGTGCGCAAACACCGGCTGCAGGTTGAGCGGTATCGGGTAATGCACCGCAGTGGGAATATTTTTTTCCTGAAGCTTCTTTTGTACTGCTTCGCGATCATTGACCAGAATTGTATATTGCGCATAGACACTGGTGTTATGCGATTCGATAAACGGGGTCTTGATGGCTTTTGCGGAGAGCAGCTCTGAGTAGCGCTTGCCGATTTTCGCACGCAGCTCAACTTCTTCTGGGAAAATAGCGAGCTTCGGTAACATGATTGCAGCTTGCAGGGTATCCATGCGGCCATTGAGGCCGATGATGGGGTGGTGATAGCGGCGGTCTTGTCCGTGCAGGCGAATGTAGCCCATTTGTTTCGCCAGTTCTTCGTCATTGGTGAAGAGAGCGCCGCCGTCGCCATAACATCCCAAAGGTTTTGAAGGAAAAAAGCTCGTACTGCCAATGGTGCTCAGGTTACACGATTTTTTGCCTTTGTAAGATGCCCCAAAACTTTGAGCCGCGTCTTCGATTACCGGCAGTTTATGTTTTGCTGCGATGGCATTTATGGCATCCATGTCTGCGCACTGGCCATAAAGGCTCACGGGCATAATCGCTTTAGTTTTTGGGGTAATGGCAACTTCGATTTTTTTGGGGTCGATGTTGTAGGTTTTTTCGTCAATGTCGACGAAGACGGGTTTCGCGCCGATGAGTGCAATCATTTCGCCGGTCGCGATAAATGTAAACGGAGTCGTGATCACTTCGTCACCGGCTTTGACGCCCAATGCCATCAAGGCAATCAGCAAGGCATCGGTGCCGTTTGCAACGGTGAGACAGTATTTCGAGTCAGTATACCGGGCCAATTGCGTTTCTATCTCTTTAATTTCCGGCCCCATAATATATTGTCCATGAGCCAGCACCTTTGCAATATTGGTATCAATTTCGCTGCGGATACGCGCCTGTTGCGACTTCAGATCGATAAATTCCATGTTACCTCTTTATTCTGTTTAGCTGATTATTCTTGAGTATGTAACGATCGCCAGTATGCGGACATATCGTTTCGCCGTCTCCGCTCAAAGGCAAATCCAGTTTTTCACCATACTCACTCATCCAGCCGATCTGTCTTGCCGGTACGCCTGCCATGAGCGCGTATGGCTTAACGTCTCTGTTGATGACTGCACCAGCGCCGATGAAACCGTATTCACCGATAGTAACGCCACACACGATCGTTGCATTGGCTCCGATGGTTGCGCCCCGCTTCACCAGCGTATCGCGATATTCGTCCTTACGCACGACAGCCGAGCGTGGATTGTAAACATTGGTAAAGACCATACTCGGTCCGCAGAAGACATCGTCTTCCAACGTAACATTATCGTATACCGAGACATTGTTTTGTACTTTGACATTGTTGCCGATGATGACTTTGTTTCCAACGAAAACGTTTTGTCCGAACGAGCAGCGTTCGCCAATTTTGGCTCCGCCGCATATATGCACCCAGTGCCAGACACGTGTGCCCTCACCGATTTGGGCTCCGTCATCGACAATGGCTGTTTTGTGAATTGTCATATCAGTATTGCAGGGGCAGGGCAACACGCTTGCCATCCCGGGCTGAGAGATAAGTCGCGATCAGAATTTCGAGTGACTTGAGCCCTGAGCGTCCGTCTGTCTCGGGTTCAGCAACACCGCGTAACACATTGATTACATTTTCATAGTACAAAGGATGACCGAACCCATAGACAGATGTCGTCTCATAACTTGCCTTTTTTACGTTCTCATCTTCGGGCAGCTTTTCGGCAAATTCCCAATGCTGAATCTCGTTCACGGCGACGCCGCCAACACGCACCGTGCCTTTCTCGCCGAGAATAGTAATCGAACCCTCAAGGTTTTTGGGATAGGTCAGCATGGTCACGTTCATCGATCCAAGCGCCCCCGAACGCCAACGAATATTGACTACAGCCGTGTCTTCAGCTTCGATGTCGCGCTCTAGCGTTGCCGTGTAAGCGTGTAAACTTTCCACCGGTCCGATCAGCCAATCAATCAGATCGACATAGTGGCTCGCCTGGTTCATCATAGCCCCGCCGTCAAATTCCCATGTGCCGCGCCATTCTCCGGCATCGTAATATTCCTGCGGACGTGTCCAGAAAACGTTCAGGTTTACCATATAGATGCGGCCAAAACGCTTCTGCTCGACGGCTTGCTTGAGCAGCTGCAGCGTTGCATTGCGGCGGTTTTGCTTCACGACAAACAGATAAACGCCGGCCTCGTCGCAGGCTCTGACCATGTCGAGGCCATCTTGCCAGCGAGTGGCCATCGGTTTTTCTGAAACGACGTGAATGCCGGCTTTTGCGACTTCAATTGCCTGTTGCGGATGTATACCACTGGGAGTGGCCAGTGTCACAGCATCGAGATTCTTTTCTTTCTGCAACATCTCCGCTAGACTGGTATAGCCTCTTGCTCCCGTTACCTTGACTGCCTGCTCAAGCGCTTTCGGGTCGATATCGCAAACGGCCACAAGCTCTGTGTTTTCAGCATGTACTTTTAGTGAGTCAATATGGTTCTTGCTGATGCGGCCACAACCGACGATGGCAAAACGTATCTTACGACCTGTAATTATTTGCGTTTTCTTAGTCATCTATTTAATCCAGAGCTATTTTTCAAGCCTTAACGACGTGTTCATGATGCCCCAGATATTTCCCACGGGAATCAATAATGAGATTTGAGTTCTTCAAAATCAGGTCGTAATCAAATTTGTCGTGATCCGTCGCAAGTATGACAGCGTCGAAAGACTTGAGATTTTCGGCTGTTATAGGTACGCTCTTCAAATCAAATTGGTGCGCCCGCATATGTGGATACACTGGAACATGAGGATCGCTGTATGATATGACCGCTCCTTTGTGTTTGAGTAATTCCATAATTTCATTCGAAGGGCTTTCGCGCATATCATCGACATTCTTTTTATAGGCGATTCCTAAAACCAGAATTTTGCTACCCTTGAGTGATTTATTTTTGCCATTGAGCGCGTCTGCCACCTTATCTACGACATAGTGCGGCATGCTGTTATTGATTTCACCCGCGAGTTCGATAAAACGGGTGTGCAGACCAAATTCACGGGCTTTCCAGGTCAGATAGAAAGGATCAATGGGAATGCAATGGCCGCCCAATCCGGGGCCCGGATAATAAGGCACAAAGCCGAAAGGCTTTGTCGCGGCAGCGCGAATCACTTCATGAATATCGATGCCCATGCGATCAGCTACAACCTTCATTTCATTGGCCAGACCGATGTTGACCGCGCGGTGAATATTTTCCAGCAATTTGGTCATCTCTGCAGTGCGCGTTGAAGATACCGGGACGACTTTGTCGATGACTCCCGAATAAAGCGCCACACCAACTTCCTGGCAAGCTGGCGTGGTTCCGCCGCAGACTTTTGGTATGGAGCGGGTATTGAAGTTCTTATTACCGGGATCTTCGCGTTCCGGCGAATAGACAAGAAAATAGTCCGTACCGATTTTGAACCCGCGTTTTTCAATGCGGGGCATCAGTTCTTCATCTGACGTGCCGGGATAGGTTGTGCTTTCAAGCGACATGATCTGCCCGGCACGTATATGCGGGATAAGGCTATCAACTGTATTGATTACATAGCTCAGATCCGGTTCGCGATATTTGTTCAGCGGTGTGGGTACGCACAGAATGAGGGCATCCACCTTGCCGGCCTCAGAAAAGTCGGCAGTGGCTCTGAAGCCTTTCGAAACGGCTTTAGCGATGGCATCAGTCGCGATATGCTCGATATAACTTTGGCCGCCATTGAGCTTGGAGATTTTCTCCTGATCGATATCAAAACCAACGACCTTGATGTTTTCTTCCATGAAGCGCAGCATCAGCGGAAGGCCAACATAGCCCATACCCACTATGCCAACAATAGCTTCCTTGTTTTTGATTTTTTTGAGCAGAGTCTCTTTCATATTCACCTTCTTGATTTACCTGTGCAGATATGCATGCAAGCGGGAAACGATTAGCTGACCGGCGTCACCCTTGCCGTAAAAACTACCCTTGAATTCGGGTTTGTTCTTCATAAAATGACGGTATGCAGCCAGAATCTTGTCTTTGTTTGCTTCGGCGAGACGGTTATAGCCAGCATTGACCAGCTCAACCCATTCGGTTTCATCGCGCAGGGTGATACAGGGTCTGCCGAAAAAATATGCCTCTTTTTGCACTCCGCCGGAGTCTGTGGCGATCAGGGCACAATTTTTTTCCAAGGCTATCATCTGCAGATAGCTGACAGGACCGATAATCCTGAGCCTTTCGGGGTTTGGGTTCTGAAAGTTCCGCTCCGCCAGTAGTCTCTTCGTTCGAGGATGCAGCGGCAGCACGACATCGATTTCGTGAGCGAGCTCTGCCAGAGCGGCGAAAATGGCATCGAGACGCTGCGGGCTGTCTGTGTTCTCAGCCCGGTGAATCGTGGCAAGAAGAAAACACTGCGGCTTCAAACCTAATTCTGAGAGTATATCATCGTTGCTTTTTGTCGCGTAGAATAGGGCTGCATCGTACATAACGTCACCGCTCATGGCGATGCTTGACTTGGCGCAGCCTTCGTGCAGCAGATTTTGCCGCGCCGTATCGGTTGGCACAAACAGCAGGTCTGAGACATGATCAGTACAGATACGGTTAATCTCTTCGGGCATTTTCTTATTACCCGATCTGAGTCCCGACTCGACGTGCGCCAAGGTAATATGCAGTTTAGCTGCAACCAACGCGCCAGCCAAGGTTGAGTTGGTGTCGCCATAAACAAGTACGCAATCCGGTTTTTCTTTCAGAAAAACTTCCTCAATTGCCTGCATCATCTTACCCGTTTGTGTGCCGTGACTACCCGAGCCGATCTCAAGATTGTATCCCGGTGTTGGAATATCCATCTCAGAAAAAAAAATATCGGACATTTCGGGATCGTAATGTTGTCCGGTATGTACGATGATTTCTTGAACCCAATCTGCTTGCTTCAGCCTGCGAGAGACTACCGCAGCCTTTATAAATTGCGGACGAGCACCTACAATAGTGAGAATTTTTTTCTTATCAGGGCTCACGGTAATCTTACATACCTTCCCACACTCTCTGGCGCCAAGTCTTCACCCTCGGGCCACGCGAGCACGCCGTGTGCGTCGACCGACACCATTCGAAAATAACGCTCTTGGCGCAGACGCCAGAAGATGTCCCTGCGATGAATGAGTTCTGCTAAATCGAGCGTGATAGCTTCTCCTGTTGTGAGAGTCGCTTGCAATTTGCAATCCGCCAGAGGCTTAACGGATTTCAAATAGATTGCGCCGGTTTCAACCGCTGAGTTCATTCCACTTCTCTAATAGCTCGCTCTGGTTTGCCGTGATAAATTCGCTGATTTTTTTCGTCTGCGCCGGTGGCATTTGACCCGCCAAGAGTTTACCGTCACCGATAGAGAACGAACCCGCGTATTCGCCGTAGGTCGCGTGGCACTAGGCGCTCTCCTGCACTTCTACCTCGCGTTTTAGCTCTTCGACCGCCGTCTTGAGCTCGTCGTACTCTTGCATCTTGCGTTTCAAATAGCTGACGGTGATACTCGCCTTTTGTTCGATGCCACTCGGGGTGAGCAGGTATGCATACGAAAGCTTGTGCTTGTTGTTCTTAAAATTTTGCGCTTTGACCCAGCCTTTCGCAATGAGCGCTTTGAGGCAATAGTTTGCTTTGCCGAGGCTGATGCCGAGATGCTGCGAAAGCTCACGCTGGTTGATTTGCGGGTGCTCGACGATGGTCTTGAAGAGTTTATGTTGCAGTTCGTCGGTCATGATGCAATTTTGCGCAGCAAAGTTGCGCGCCGACGCCGATAGCTATGGAAAAACATAGCTTCGCCGGGTCAGTCACAGACTGGCATTTGCGAAAACGATAGAGGTTGAACCATCGGTGCGTTCAACGATTGAACAGATGAAATTTTAAGGATACAATGACAAGTACTTTCGCGTCTTAGCTGAACCGCTGTGCAGTTCAGCTAAGACGCTTTACCGAATCGACTGCATATCTTGCCGATAATCGCGCACGCTGAAGAATTCTACGATGTGCATCATTTCGCTAAAGCGAGAATAAATGCGACCCTTGAATAATCCCTTCACGGCTTCGAGATCGATATTTGAGGTAATAATCGTCGGTAGGTCGTTTTCATAGCGCGCATCGATCAGATCGTATAGCATACGCTGCTCCCACTCGCTATCCGATTGAATACCAAAATCGTCGATGACCAAGATATCTTGGCGTGCGATTTCGTTAAAGACCGACTCGGTTTTGCCGTACGTGCTCGAATCGTTACTGAAAGTCGCGCGCAATTGCTGAAAAAAATCGCGCGAGATTTTGATATAGCGCCCCGACAAACGCGCCGTCAAGATGAGTTCGTTCAAGACCATCGCCGCGAGTAGCGACTTGCCCGTGCCCGGCGGCCCGATCAAAAACAACCCTTTGAGATCGCTCGCTGGCACCGACTGCGGCGCATCTTGTAGCCGGCGTTGCGCTTCGATAAAATGCCGCGCGCGGTCGAACGCCGCCGTGAGCGCGATTGTTGCCGCACGCCTAGCCCCGTCGAGTTCGGGAGATTTTGTCGGGTTCGGGTATTGCGGTTGTAAGTTAAATTCTTTCAGGCGATGAAAACGATATTTCAACGGAATATTCGACTGCGCAAATAAATCGCGCACGCGAGAAAGTTGATCGCGCGGTCTTTGGCAATCGCACGGCAAAACTTTGCCCGACGCTTCGTCGAGAAACATATACGGCGGTACCTTGTCGCCCGCGCACGAACGGCAGAGCGATTCGACGCATTCGCACGCCACGAGCGAAAACGCCGCCTGCCGCCGCGCCAATTGCGGTTGCAGTACAAAACCCAACCCTTCGCATTTATCGCAGCCCCATTTTCTCATAAACGTTCTACAGTATACCCTGCCGCAGTTAATTGTTCCAGTATATTTTTTTTGCCGATGAGGTGGAGCGCCCCCGTCACGACAAAATATTTGCCGGGGTAGCGGGAAACCAGATCGAGCCGCGCGGCTAAACGCCGATTGCGATCGTAGAGTAGCGTATTCAAGTATTTATCGGTTTCGTTATTCGAATCGGGTTCATAATAGCGAAAAATTTGCAAGACCTTTTGTTCATCCCCCGCACGCCAATAATCGAACATTTCGACCGCATTGCCGGTAAGTTTTTCGTCCGAGTAGCTCAAAAACGCGCGAAACCGCCGTAGCTGATCGCGCACCGGAATTCGCGACATATTACGCACCACTTCGTCGGAGCTCTCAAGTGCAAAAATTTTCTTTGCACGATCTTTTTTTGCGTGTTGTGTGAGGTAGCGAATGAGTCGGTGTTCGGTGCCATACTCGAGCACGAAACCATCGTTGAACGCCATGCGATAGCCGAACATAAATTCGATCAGCCACGGCTGCATGCGTTCGAATGTTTTCATTTGCAGGCCGACGAGCTTTGCGACTTTTTCGAGGCGCGCACTCTCTTCGGCGGTCAAGAGCTGCGCAATCGTTTGCTTATCGCCGAGATACATATAATTGGGGTTGAACGCTTGAATTTTTTCTTTGCGCACTTCGCCTTCGAGAATGAGCATGCGGCTTGCGTCGAGCGCCTGATAAATTTTCGCGGGATAATCGGCGTCTTGCGGGCGGCCCATGTGCATCGAGCCCAAAATATAAAACGTGGCGTCGTTTTTTGTCGCCTTATAAAAGAAGTAGCGCGGCTCGCTGGCGGCGTCGAGCGCACCCAAAAAAAGTAAAACTAATATTACCCGAGAAAAAATACGCCGCATTACTCCTGAGTCGAGAGCTTGAACGCCGGGTAAAGTGAATAGAGTGCCGCTTCGGCCTCGGTAAAGTTCATGCCGAAGCTGATAATCCCCTCTGCATGCCCTGCCATCGCCAAAACCTGCGGCCGCGCGCAATCGATACCGGCGAATAAACGGTGAATCTCGTACGCCATCGCGGGTGTACCATACGCGATATTTTTTTCTGTCGTCGGCAAAACGCCCAACGCACTTTGCCAAAGCGCCTGCGAATGTACGTGCAGCACCGCACGAATGCGCGCGTCGAGAGCATAGATCGCCGCGTGCGTGAGCGACTCTGAAGACGCCGCAACGGGGCCCGTGCAAGAAACGCGATTCTCGCGAATATCGTAATCGACGACTAAACTTAAATCGGCGGCGGTGATCTTGGGCTTATGCCCCGTTTGCGTGCCGGTAACAATAAACGCGCGCGCCGCGGCGTCTGGCCTGAAACTCACATTGCCGAAAGAAATGCCGTCGGGGTAAACGCCGACGAGGCCGCGCATGAACAGACGATTGCGGCAGGCAATGAGCTCGTCTAACGAATCGACATCGGGCAGCGAACCCACGCGATAGATACATTCGTACTTGGTAACGCCCTCGTCGCGCATCGCGGCAAGAGTCTACTTGCGCGCGAGCGTCGTCGAGAGATATTCTTGAATTTCGGGGTCGTTGTCTTTCGTGAGCTGCCAGAACGAGAATCCGGCGAGGCGATGTTTTTTCAGAATCGCCATTTTCTCGGCAAACGCCGTTTTATCCATATAGAACGCGACGCGCTTGCAGCCGCCCGACGTGTACCACAGCGACGGGTCTTCGTAAATTTTATCTTCATGGATGCTGCGAAACTTGCTCAAGTTGCGCCACGATTTAGCGCCCTTCTCGGTTGCCAAAATTTTCGTGATGTCGGTCGGCTGCTTCACGGTATGCGCTCCGCTTTTGATGCGCACGACGTCGTGGTAATAAACCGAACGCACCGGCGCTTTGCAGTTGAGACCCCAATCGTAGCCGTACGTCGGTATCGCCATATAAAGTTTTTCGGGCGGTATGCGCGTCTGTGCGTAGTCGATAATTTCTTCGAGCCAAACCCCCGGCGCTTGCGGCCCCGGCCCCGGGTTGCGGTATTTGCGCGGGTGCAATTCGTACGCCATAATTTTCACCATGTCGGCATGCTTACCCAAAAAAGTATAGTCGTGCGTGAGTGGCCCGCGCCAGTTCTCTCTGAAATCCATTGTGATCGGGTGCTTCAGCCCTTTGCACTTTTTGAGATCCGCCTCGTCGCTATCGATACCCGTTTTCGGATGCACCGCGACCGAAAGAAGTTTTTTACGCGCGTGTAACTCGGTCGAAAGTTTCAAAATAAATTCTTCGAACTTTTCTTTTTTGCCGCAGCTCATGCCCTCGTAGTCGATGTCGATGCCGTCGTAACCGTACGTCTCGACTTCGTGCAGAATGATCGCAATGTGTTTGTCGCGAATATCGTTGCGACCGCCTAAGCCGATCGCCTCTTGAATTTTTTCGCCGGGGTTCTCCCAACGAAAAATGGTGGGGATGATTTTCAGATTGGGGTTCTTTGCGCGTAACGCGGCGACGCGCTGCAATTTCTGCGTATGCCCCCACGAAGAGACGAGTTCGCCATTATTGTTATGTTTGCCTTTGAGCGAGTAAATAAACGGATGCAACTCGTCGTAAAGCTGCGCGTATTGCAGCATCACGTTGTAGTCGAACGACCACGACGACGCGCGCAAGGGGCCGCTGTTGCCCGCGAGCGGCTGTGTGGGCGTAACGGCACCGTCGGCAGGCGGAGTGATTCCGGCTTTGTCAACAATAACCTGTGGCGGTTGGCTCGCCTTGTGAATCGCAAACGGGGTTATCGCAAGTATAAGTACGCTGATGATGCCGGTCGGTATAAGATAGCGTTTTTTCGAGGGTGTCGGTGTTTCGACCGCCGCATCTTCGGCGGGCGTCGCAACAGGCTCCAGTTCGACTTGCTCTTCGGATTCGACTTCGAAATATTTTTTCTTACTACGCTTACTCATATATTCTCTTTAATATCGGCTTTTTTCGCTCGTTGGCCTGTTATTAATCGCGAGACACGGCGTATGCCGTCTTCTCGATCGCTGTTTCGCGATTTTCTGAATCACAGCCCCACCGCGATCGTAGCACACCGCGAGAAATCGAGCGCCAAACGCACCGGCAATGTGCGCGTATACCTCGACCTCTTGCGACCCTATCGCACGGCATTTATCAAAATCTTTATCGCCGCCTGCCTCGCCGAAATATTTTATCTGACCGTACCAATCACCACTCGCTATTTTATCGACGGCGTACTGATGCCGACGCATCTCGCGCGCGAAGTTAAACTTTCGCTTCTATTACGCATCGGTGGCGCGCTGCTCGTCGCGCTCGTCGCCGCTCAAGCGATCGACTTTTGGCGGCGATTCTACACCGTACTTGCGAACGGGCGCTTCGTACGCGCTTTGCGTTTGAAACTCATGGCGCATTTGATGGAGATTCCTCTTGCGCGCATTCACGAACTGAAAACCGGGGGCATCGTCTCGCGACTCACCAGCGACGCAGAAAACTTGACCGGTCTTTTACAGATGGCGGTAATTTCTCCCGGTGTCGCTTTCTTACGCATTGCAATCACTATGACGATATTGATCCATTGGCATTTGCCGTTAGCGCTCGTCGCCGCTGGCTTTGTACCACCGCTCGTCTATATCAGTCTCGTTTATATCTTACGAGTACGCCCGATTTATCGTTCGCTTTCTAACGATCGTTCGACTCAAGACGCGCGCACGAGCGAAGTCTTCGCGGGGATTCGCGCAGTGAAGGCTTACGGCATGCAGGCGGACGAACGCCGCCGCTACAATCTTGTGCAAGCTCTCATGCTGCGAAAAAATATATTCGCCGCGCTCAAAGAATCGGCGATCGACGGCGTTTGGAACTTTCTCTTGCCGGTGACTTCGCTTTTCATTGTCGTGATCGGCGGAATTTTTTACCTGCGCGGCGAAGCCTCCATCGGCGATCTAATTGCTTTTCAGATGTATAGCGGCATGCTGCTATATCCCGTGTGGCGCATGGTCTTTTCTCTCAGCCAAATTCAAAAATCGTTAGCGTCGTTAGAGCGCGTGCTCGACATGCTCGCTCTCGGCGTTGAAGAGAATGAAGGCAAGGCACAACTACCCCGCACCCTCGAAAGTCTTCGCTTCGAGCGCGTCACGTTTGCCTATCGCGCCGGGCAGCGTGTACTCGAAAATATCAGCTTTACGCTAAAGCCGTCGCGCATCTACGCGATTGTCGGCGAAAGCGGCGTCGGTAAAACGACTCTCATCGACCTCTTGATGCGTTTCTACACACCCGATTCGGGCGCTATAACTCTTAACGGGCGAAATATCAGCGAGTTCGATTTAGTCGCGTACCGACGCCTCGTAGCGTTAGTCACTCAAGACGCGATTCTTTTCGACGGCACGGTGCGTGAAAATTTACTCGCAAAAGAAAACGGCGCGAGTACTCGCGAACTCGCGCAGATTCTCGATGCCGCCGACGCCGAGAATTTCGTGCGCGAATTGCCGCAGGGGCTCGACACGGTGATTGGCGAGCGCGGCTTTAAGCTTTCGGGGGGACAAAGGCATCGCCTCACGCTCGCGCGCGCGTTGGCGAAAAATTCACCGATTTTGGTGCTCGACGAGGCAACGGCGCACCTCGACACCCTCAGTGAGCAGCGAATTCGCCGCCGACTCGCGGCCCTCAAGCGCCACCGTATAGTGATTCTCATTACGCACCGCCTCAGCACGGTTAGCCACGCCGACGAAATATTGGTATTCAAAAATAAACATCTCGAAGCGATTGGCGTGCACAAAACACTCTTACAAAAATCGCCGACCTATCGCCGACTCTGGCGGGCCCAATAAGGGGTGCGGGCGCGTTTTGTGGCTTCTTTTAACTTGCGAACGGTCTCGCCTAAAACGCCCTGAAAATCGCAAGCCTCGGCATTGCCAAAGCGCAATGCCTACTAAAGCGCTTCGCTGCTCGCGATTTTCTTACTATCACTTAGAAATGACGACGACACCGTTCGCCGCGTACCCACAAAACGCGCCTGCACCCCTCAATAAGTGCTTGATGCGAGAAAAAAAAATTTTTGATTGGCTAAAAATTCTTTGGTAACAATAGTTTTATGGCTCGTTTGAAAGGTAATTGGCTAAATTTTTGGGGCGAAACCGACCGGCGCTACGAATTGATATTTGCCGCGAGTTTACTCATCGCGGTGATGCTCAGCACGGTGCCGGTTCTCACGGGTATCGAACTGCGGCAGGGGGTGCAACTCAACGACCCAATATTTAATTATCTGCCCGCACACGACCTCAGCGAACTCATTTTTTATATCTTGTACTCGGCGATTTTCTTAGGTTTCATATTCTTGCTCCCTTCACCCGAACGCCTAGTCATCGGCTTTGAAGCCTACACGATGTTCGTGCTGTTGCGCATGATTACGATGACGATCGTACCGCTCGAACCGCCGCACGGGCTGATTCCGCTTGTAGACCCGGTCTTGAGTTTCATGTACACGGGCAAACCCGTTAATAAAGATCTTTTCTTCTCGGGGCATACGGCGACGATGTATCTCATATACCTCATGATGCCGTTTGGCATCTACCGAAAAATAGCGTTTGTCGGCGTTCTTGTCATGGCCGTAAGTCTCGTCTTTCAGCGCGTGCATTATACGGTCGACGTGATTGTCGCGCCGTTTTTCGTCTACAGCGCGCTGCGTATCGTGCTACGCTTGCGGCAATATTTGGGCTTGCCCGACGGTTATGAAGTTTTACGCGACCCGCGCGCAATAGAAAAAGCGAGCTAGCGTCTGCTGGTTTTATAGAAATCGTGTAGCCACGCCGCCAAGTTATTTGCGTCGAACTGCTTAAGCGCAGTTTCTTTTGTCACGAGCGCTGTCGCGCCTTCGGTGAGGGTCGCACTCGAAATAATGTACGTCTTGTCTGCTTTCAAAGACTGCATTTTGCTCTGTAGATTGCGAATAGAAATATCGCTGATATGCGCGTCGTCGCGCAACCGATAGAAAGCAAAAAGCGCGCGGATGGATTTACTTTTCGACGATATCGCCGAATAAAGCACTAAATCCTTCTCGCCCGAAGATTCTTTCACCGGCTCGTTATATTCTAAGTGCGTAATGATATAAAGCACGAAGCGCGCAAATTCTTCGGGCATCATTTGCAAGAACAAATCGGTACTCTTCTCGGGAGTCATCACGTCGTATTCGACGCGCAGCGTCGGTTTACCCGAAGACGTATCGAAAAATTTACCAATTTGCAAACCGCGATTCTTGCGAAATCCTGAAATCGCGTACGTCAAATCGGGCAAGAGTAGAGACTCGAAATTATCTTTGAGAATCTGCTTGAACGGTTTCAACTCTTCTGCATGCGGATTCAGATCGATCTGGTCGATAAATACTTTAAGGTGCTTCATATCGCGATAGTCTTCTTGGCCGACTTCGAGATCGCGGTAGAGGCGCGAAGCTTCGAGAAACATCTCTTCGTTCAAATAGAGAACGAGCAGCAGATATTGGTATTCGCGTTTTTTTTCCGAGGGTAACGAATTGGCTTCGTTGTGCTTTTTCAAAAATTCGAGCGCTTCGCGCAATGTCTTCGCTTGATAGCATTGGAAAAGATAGATATTGAAAAGCAACTGGCGCATACTCTCGTCGACAGTCGCGTCGATGAGCCGCAACGCAACTTGCTTACCGCGCGCGATATGCGTTCCATACGTCGCCATCGTTGCGAAGATTAGACTGTTATTCGCATCGCTCTCGTTCGACGCGAGCAACGTATCCATTGTCGCCATCGCGCTTTCGCGATCGCCGCGTTGCCATTCGGTGACGGCGTACGCGAGCAACAAATGCGGCTCGTCGCTGATCTCCATTGCGGCCTTGAGATATTTTTCGGCGATCGCATAGTGCCCGTCGCCCAACGCGATGAGCCCAACTTCTTGGTTGGCCAACTCGTCGTCGCTCTTGAGGCGCAAAATGTCGAGGCAGGTTTCAAAATAACCTTCGACTTCTCCTTCACTATGATAGATTTCTGCGATTTTTTTATAAATTTCAATTTCGCGGTCTTTATCTTCGAACGCGCCTAAGTCGATCGCCTTGCGATAGCAGCTACGCGCTAAATCGCGCGCGCCGAGCTGCTCGTGGCATTCTGCGAGGTAAAGGTACGCGCGCGGCGCCACGTCTTCGTCTTCGGTAAGCGCGGTAAGTTTTAGTACAGCCTCGTCGTAATTGCCTTCTTCGATCAATTTTTGTACGAGATGAAACGGATTACTCTTGCGCACGGTCAAAAGCCATGCGAGAAGTGCGATCAATCCCACTATACTAATGAGGGAAAAATAGAGCATGCTGTGTTTTAGTATCGGTCATTTATGCCGATTGTAAAGCATAACTAATAAGGGAGTGCTCCCATTTGCATACCTAACTCCAATTTATGGTAAAAACCCCTCGGTTTGAGTATCTTAAAGCCATGGCGATGCCGTCATTATTAAAAATTAAACCGGCGGCGCAGGGGCAGTCTTTGAACTCGCTCTTAGCGCGCATGCCCGCTTACGTGACGCGCTCGCAAAAGGCGCTCGTTAAAAAAGCGTACCTCTTAGCCGAAGACGCGCACAAGTTTCAAAAACGCCTTTCGGGCGAACCGTATATTATCCACCCGCTCGCGGTAGCGCACACGCTTGCCGAATTAGGGCTCGACCACGAAGTCGTTTGTGCGGGGCTTTTACACGACGTGCTTGAAGATACCGAAATCAAGCCGGAGTACATGGCGCAAGAATTCGGCGACACTATCACATATTTGGTCGAATCGGTAACCAAGATTTCGGTCTTAAAAACGCAGAGTGCCGAAAATAAACAGGCGATCAATATCCGCAAGATGATTATGGCGACGATTCGCGATAGTCGGGTTATTCTCATCAAGCTGGCGGATAAACTGCACAACATGCGCACGCTCGGTTTTCACTCGACAATCAAGGGCATGCAAATCGCGCGCGAGGTACTCGAAATTTACGCTCCGCTTGCCGGTCGTTTGGGTATCTATAAAATCAAATCGGAGTTAGAAGATTTGGCGCTCTACCATCTCGACCGCACGGCGTATGCGAGCATCAAAGATAATATCGCCGAAAAAAAAGGCCAGCGCGACGGTCGCGTGGCGATGGTGATGTCGCTACTCACGCAAAAACTAAAAGAAGCGAAAGTCAAGGCGACGATCGAGGGCCGCTCGAAGCATTTTTATTCTATCTATAACAAGATGCAAGAGCAGAAGAAAAGTTTTGAAGACATTTACGATCTGACGGGCGTGCGCGTGCTCGTGAACGATATTTCCGACTGCTATACTGTCTTAGGTCTTGTGCACACGCTGTGGACGCCGATTCCCGGGCGATTCAAAGACTATATTTCTGTACCGAAGTCGAACGGCTACCAGAGTTTGCATACGACGGTCATCGGCCCGGGCGGCCAGAGCGTCGAAGTACAAATTCGCACGCGCCAGATGCACCGCGTCTCTGAATTCGGTATCGCCTCGCACTGGTCGTACAAAGAAAAACAGGGCGACCGCAAACCTTATGAGTCGCAATTTTTTGAGCTACAAAATCTCGCAATTGAAGACGAGAACGCCGATTCGGGAGATTTCTACCAAGAATTGGTTTCTAATTTAAGCCAAACCAACGAGGTCTATGTTATCTCCCCGATGGGTAAGATATTTACGTTACCCGAGCAATCCACCGTATTAGACTTTGCCTTTCGCATTCATACCGATATCGGGCTGCGTTGCGCCGGCGCCAAGATCGGCGACCGTTTGGTGAGCATTCGCACGCCCGTCAAAAACGGCGACCAAATCGAGATCATCACGAACAGCAGCGTCAAGCCCTCGCTCAACTGGCTCAACTTCTTGAAAACGCCGCACGCACGCGCGAAGCTCAAAGCATATTTTAGAAAGATAGAAACGCCAATCGCCGAACGCACGTACGAAATCGAAAAAAAGGAGCCGCTCGAAAACAAAACGAACCGCCCCGCGCGTTCAGAAAAATTAGGCGCGCCGACGATAGTACAAGCGCCGGTCAGAAAAATCGATTGGCGCGGCGAAACCGACGTCGAGGTAAAATTTGCGCAATGCTGCGACCCATCGCCGCCCGACAGTATCACTGGTTTTATTTCACGCCTCGGCGTCGTCTCTGTGCACAAAAAGGGATGTCCGTCGCTTAACCACATGAGCGAAGACCCCGATCAAGCAGAACGCTTGATACCGCTCAAATGGCTCGGGCAAGTCGGTAATCGCAACGCATCGATCGAAGTGCGCGGCAAAGATCGCTCGCAAATCTTACTCGATATCATCAAACAATTGGCAGAGAGCGGGGCGAATATTATAACTGCGGGGGCGACGACGACAACAGAGGGCTCAATCACCGATAAGTTTGTGATCGAAGTCGATTCAGAAGAACACCTCGACAACATTCTGAAAGAACTCAAGGCGGTCGAAGGCGTGACAAGCGCTCTCGAAGTCGCTTAGAAAAACCGAATAGCATTTGCCCGCCCATGCGGCGACTTTCTAATGGTTCATGCAACAGACTTCGTTCACGCTAAAGAGTCCGTCAGACGGTTTCGAACTCTACGCGCAAACCTTCAAACCTGCTTCGGCAAAAAAAGTTCTCGTCATTCAGCATGGCTTCGGCGAGCACTCTGGCCGTTACCAAAATATTATCAATGCGCTTGAAAAAGAAAGCACCGCAGTCTATGCGCTCGATGCGCGCGGCCACGGCAAGACACCCGGCAAGCGCGGCCACATCGACGATTTCGGCGCGTACGCTTCCGATTTATTTGAACTCATTAAAAAGGCACGCTCCGAGAACTCACAATTGCCGATATTTTTACTCGGCCATTCGATGGGCGGGGTCATCGTGGCGATGGCGGCAATACGCCCCGAAGTCGCTAAAGAGCTCAAAGGACTCGTCGTGTCGAGCGGGGCGTTTCGCCCGGTCGTCGACACGGTGCAAGCGATAAAAAAAACGATTGGTACCGTTCTCTCTAAAATTGCTCCGGCAGTGACCGTCGATGCCGGGCTCGACGTGAACCTCATTTCGCGCGACGCGGCGGTGGTGCAGGCGTACAAGAACGACCCGCTCGTACACGGCAAAATTTCTCTCAAAATGGGCGTCGAACTTTTTGCCAACGGCGAACGTATGATCGACGAGGCGAGCAAAATTACGCTGCCGGTCCTTGTGCTTCACGGCGACGCCGACGCCATCGCCAACGTCGAGGGGAGCAAGAGTTTTTATCAGGGCATCAGCTCGCAAGACAAAACGCTGAAAATCTATCCCGGGTTTTATCACGAAACGATGAACGAACCCTTCGCCGACCGCCAAGTCGTGCTCGGCGACATTGTCGCATGGATCAACAAGCACTGCTAAGCTAACATGGCGGCCGATTATGTCATTGCTGGCGCAACGGGTCTTGTCGGCAGCGAGTGCGTGCGCTTGCTCGGCCGTTCTGCAGATATAAAAAATATTTTCTGCGTCGGCAGGCGGCCCGCACCGAGCGACAACGCGCGCGTGCAGTTTGTGCCTTGGGATTTTTCCGGCGAGCTAACGTTCAAGAAAAACAAGCCCAAACAGCCCATCGCGATTTGTACATTAGGGACGACGATCAAAATTGCGGGTAGCCAAGAAGCGTTTCGAAAAGTCGACTTCGATTTTGTTCTCCGCTTTGCCGAAGAGATGCAGGCGCTTGGCGCCGAGTCGCTGCACGTCGTCACGGCGCACGGAGCGAATGCGCATTCGATGATATTCTACAATCGTGTTAAGGGCGAACTTGAAAATCGGCTGCAAGGCTTGAATCTAGCCGAACTCCACATCTACCACCCATCGCTTCTTTTGGGCGAGCGACGCGAACAACGCGCGGGCGAAGGTTTCGCGACAGCGACGGCAAAATTCTTATCGCCGCTTTTCAAATTACCGGGCCTCAACGCCGTTGCCCCGACACCCGTCGATCGTCTCGCCGCGTTTATACTGGCTCGCTGCCAAGTACGCGCACCAGGCTGCCATATCCATTCGAATTATGAGATATTACACGACTAAAGGTTGAGTCTTGCACGAACTAAAAATCGGCGTCGTAAATTTTTTGAACGCATGGCCCTTGTGGGGAGCATTTGAACTCGAGCGCCCTGCTATGGAAAACCATAGCCCGTTTACGATAATACCCGACGTGCCGTCGGCGCTGTCGCGCCAACTGCGTGCCGGCGCCGTCGATTGCGCACTCGTCTCGTCGATCGAATACCAACGCCTGGGCGCGGGTTATGCGTTCGATAAAACGCTCGCCGTCGCCGCCGACCGCGAAGTTTGGTCGATTCGGTTTTTTGTCGCCGACAGCACGCATCCGTTTCTTGATACTCTCCAATCGCTGCGCGTCATCTATACCGACTCGGCCTCGCGCAGCTCGATCGCCCAGCTCGAAGTTATTTTGAAACACCTGCAGGTGGATGTACTGCTGCAAGAAGTCGGCGACGCCAATGCTGCTATTTCTCGAATCAAACCCGGCGAGGCTGTTATTGCCATCGGCGATACGGCGCTCAAAAATATCGAGCGCCCTTCGTTCGATTTGCAACGCGAATACTACGCACTATTTCGGCGCAGCTTCGTCTATGCGATTTGGGTCTTTCGCAAAGAGCTTACCGCACAACTCACGCCGCTACTCGCCGCAGCGTATCGCCACTATCGACAAAATACCGCCGTATATCGACGCTCAGCAATAAACCGTTTCGGTTTTAGCGAAGAGTTGACCACGGCATATCTCACGCGCATTATCCGTTACGAACTCAATCCCAAGCGCCTTGAAGATTTGGATTTCTTTTTTAGTACTGTCTGCTCGTCGCAACCCGCTGCCCAGTGACAAAAATATTGGCAGCACAGTCTATACGTAGCGTGTTAGTAAAAAATACTTATAGCGCATGAAATCCGCCTGTGCCAAACTCTACCTGATTTCACTGCTCTGCACGAGTAATGTGTTTGCCGGCGACGGCGACGACGAGCAAGAGCTGAAGCTAACTAGCCCGTTCTATCGACCGTACGAAGGCGATTGGGTCGTGCGTACCTTATTTTCGCAGAATTCACAAAATTATGCGATCGATAGACAATCGCCCGTTGGTTCAAAAACGACGAACAAGAACGATGACCATTCGCAACTTTCTCTCGCATACGGCATGACAGACACTTTGGTAATCGGCGTTTCTGCCAAATATATGTTTCAGCAGCAATATAATGAAACGAATACGGGTAGCTTTGCATCAAAGCCCGATACGAGTTCGACAAATAGCGGATTTTACGACCCGACATTTAATCTCATTGCGTGTCTTTTAGGGAAAATGCGCGACGAATGGGCGCTACTGCTACAATTCGCATTCACACCAGGAATTCAAGACTCGAATAATTTTCTTTTTTCATACCCGAACAACCAATATTTAACTTCGTTATTGTTTGGAAGAAACTTCGGGGATTTTAATTTTGGAGTTTCTCTTGCAGATCAATACTATCAAAATTCTAGCGCCGATACGAATAATGTCAAGAACGATCAACAAATAGTCGCGACGGGTTTTGTAGCCCAGTACGACATTACCGATTTTTACTTGCGAGCAACGGGAGGATTTTCCGGGTATGTCGATCAACGCTCGTTGAATGACCCAACTCGTCAGCAAGTAACACCCAGCGCAAGCGGTGAAATCGGCTATTTATGTTCGGACGATTTTCTGATTTCGGCAAATATCAGTTGGACCTCTGGCGTTACCGGTAGTAGTTCGTTTATTTCGGGGGGCACGAGCCGACCAGAAAACATAATACTTGGCCCAACTGTTGTGAGTACTTTCTCCATGGCTCTTAAATTTTAACGATGTCGTGACGACCACTGCAACTATTTAATCCCACTTTCCGTAATATGTGGGAAATCTAAAGCATCAATCATCCATGGACTTCATCGACCTCAAAACACAACAAGCGCGCATTAAACCGCAAATCGACGCGGGTATCGCCAAGGTGCTCGCCCACGGGCAATATATCATGGGCCCCGAAATCGCCGAACTCGAAAAGCAGCTCGCGGCGTTCACCGGCGCGAAGCACTGCCTCACCGTTGCGAACGGCACCGACGCGCTCTTGATCGCTCTCATGGCCTTAGGCGTCAAAGCGGGCGACGAAGTCATCACCTCGCCTTTTACGTTTATCGCGACCGGCGAAATGATCGCACTCATCGGCGCGAAACCCGTCTTCGTCGACATCGACGAGAAAACCTACAACATCGACCCCAAAAAAATCGCGGCCGCGATCACTCCCCAAACGAAAGCGATTATGCCGGTGAGTCTCTATGGCCAGTGTACCGACGCCGACGCGATCAACGCGATTGCCGCGAAGCACAACCTGCCGGTCATCGAAGACGCCGCGCAAAGTTTTGGGGCGGAGCATAACGGTCGCAAATCGTGCAACCTAACGACGATCGGCTGCACCAGCTTTTTCCCCTCGAAGCCTTTGGGTTGCTACGGCGACGGCGGCGCGGTGTTCACGAACGACGACACACTCGCGCAGCAGATGAGTTATGTTCGCTTGCACGGTCAAGACCGCCGTTACCACCACCCCGTCGTCGGTATCAACGGCCGTATGGATACTTTGCAAGCCGCGATCTTGCTGCCGAAGCTCGCGATCTTTCCCGAAGAGGTTCGGCTGCGCGAAAAAATCGGCAAGCGCTATTCGTCGCTGCTTGCGACAAAAGGCATTAAGACGCCGTACGTCGAAGCGCACAACTTAAGCGTCTATGCGCAGTACACGATTCTCGTCGAAAGCCGCGACACCGTGCAAAAGAAATTACAAGAGCAAGGCATCCCTACGGCAATACATTATCCGATACCGCTCAACCTACAGCCGGTGTTTGCGCACCTGAACCAACCTCGGGGGAGTTTTCCCATTTCTGAACGCATCGCCGAGCAAGTAATCAGCTTGCCGATGCACCCGTATTTGAGTGAAAAAGATCAAGATGCGATTGTCGCGGCGGTAGTTGCCGCAGTCTAATGACTGCGACAAAAATTTATGGACGAAGACCGCCTGCGCCGCGAATTAGCCGATTTGAAAACACAAGAAAGCCGCGTGCGCAAATCGACGGGCTTCGAGGCAGAAAAAAATTCCACAGCACAAACGCCGCAGTCGCGTGCGATGCGCTACACGATGCTCGGCGCAGAGTTTGCCGCAATCTTTTTTGCGTTTATCTACGGCGGCCATGCGCTCGACGCACGCCTCGGCTCGAAGCCATGGCTATTGCTCGTCGGCATTTTTTTGGGCTTTGGCATCGCTCTCTATCGGCTGATTTTCGTCGCCCGCAAGCTCGGTGAAGAAAATGACCGCGATTGAAGTCTTTGCCCCGGCAAAGCTCAACCTTGGCCTCAAAATCACCGGGCGCTACGCCAACGGCTACCACCACCTCGAGACCCTCTTCGTACCGATCACCCTCTACGACCGGCTCGCGATTCGCCAGGCGGCACGCGACGAGGTGCGATACCTCTGGCCGGGGGGATTAACCGCCGATCAAAAACGGCAATTGGCGTTAGGGACTTTACAGAATCCTCTGCTATGGAATTCCATAGCTATGGTGCGGCAATATCTGCAAAAGGCGGAGATATCGCTGCCCCCCGTTGCTCTCACCGTACACAAGCGTATTCCGTCGCCCGCTGGTTTGGGTGGCGCATCGAGCGATGCGGCTGTAATAGTTATTACACTTTTGCGCCATGCCGCAACCGAGTCAGGTAAAGCGCAGGCGGTCGAAATAATTCTCGCCTCGCCAGAATTCAACCGCGCGCTCGAAGGGCTCGGTGCCGATGTCCCCTACTTTGCCCGCTATGGCATCAGCGGTCAATCCGCCCGGCTGTCGGGCATTGGCCACGAACTCGCCACAGTTTCAGTACCGCGGCTGTGCGGCTGGGTTTGCGTGCCGCCATTCGGGTTTTCCACAGCCACGATGTTTGCCGAAGTACGCCGCTGGAGCTTACCCCTGCTCGACGAACAGTCACAGCAGAGAAGACCATCCCCCCCTAATTTGGCTTTACGGCTCAACGAAATTTCGCATTCAGACGAACTCGCAGCGGGGGTTGGCGTCGTGCAAAACGATTTTGACCGCGCCGCAGCGGCGGCGTTTCCCGAAAAGTACCGCGTTATGGCCGAAGCAAAGCGACGCATCGCATTGGCGGCGGCAGGGCGGTTTAGGGGTGCGCGCATTGTTGGCATGACGGGTTCGGGGGCGGCGCTTTTTGCCGCGACCGATGCGGCATGCGCAAGACAAGACTTAAATGTGGGAGCGACAGTGTTGCAACAGCGTTTGGGTCGTGGGTGGCAGGTTTTGCCATTCGCTACAGCGCCTAGCTATGGAATTCCATAGCTAGGTACAAAAAATGGGCCGTAGCCAAGTGGTAAGGCAGCGGATTTTGATTCCGCCACGCGAAGGTTCGACCCCTTCCGGCCCAGCAATTTTCTCTACCGCGCGGCACACTCGTTTGCGCAGAAACATTTCCCCGTTAAAATCCGGTTTTCGCGCGTACGCACACTCCGCGCATGGTGCATGACTCTCGCGACCTTTTTAATCCTCATCGCAATCGGTCTTCTCGCGGGTTCCTTAGGCGGTATTCTCGGCATCGGCGGCGGGTTGCTCATTATTCCCGGTCTCACCATTTTCGCGAAGCTCAACCAGCACACGGCTATCGGCACGAGCCTTGCGGTGATGCTGCCGCCAATCGGCCTTTTTGCCGCGTATAATTATTACAAGGCAGGTGCAGTCAATTTACCATACGCAATGATTGTTGCAAGCGCGTTCATGATCGGCAGTTTTTTCTCGTCGTATATTGCGCTCGCGTTACCCGAAGTTCTCGTGCGCCG
>JAFEGD010000093.1 GCA_018240245.1 Spirochaetota bacterium
AACAAATTACCTAAGAGTAAACCTGTGATGATGCGTTCTGAGCGTTTAAGCCAACCGCTTACGAGTTTGCGCAAATTTGCCGAAAAATTGATGGGGAAGCCACGCTTCAACCGGCCGATGTCTTGCGAGAAAATTGCCGCTTCGCTGCCCGAAAAAAAAGCACTCAAGAGCGTCAGCGCAAACAAAAGTAAAAGCATTCTATAAGCGCAAATCGCGCAGCGCCGACTCGTTAATGCCCAGCAGATCGGCGCCGAAAACTTCTCGAATACGGCGAATCGGCCGCGTCGCCAAAACTTTTGGTAAGCCGTGCCCAAGAACGCCTTTGGGGAGCGCGCCATCGGCAAATTTCTGTAGTGCGCGCATTTTCACAATGTACGTAATCCCTTGCCTGAGCGAATCACGCAGCGTGTCGTTGTCGTAATCCCATTTATCGCGGCGGTAGCGCAAGAACAACGTCGAACCTTCCGCGTCGTAAAAAACAAGATAGTCGCTTTGAGCGCTCTCAAATTTCAAAAAGAGTTGCGTTTCGGTCGTTTTTTGTTCGATTGCTTTTAGTAACGTCGTGTCGGTCGGCGCGAGATACGCGGCGAGAGCGAAAAAGAAGGCGCTGAGTTGGATTGTTAAAGTGCAACGCATCTTATTGCTCGTGCGGCGGTTCTTCAACGATTTTCTTGTCGTCGAGCAGTTGCAACGCTTTCTTAGCTTCGCGTTGCACGCGCGGCGACGG
Organism: Spirochaetota bacterium; assembly: GCA_018240245.1. Classification (GTDB taxonomy): domain Bacteria; phylum Spirochaetota; class Leptospiria; order Turneriellales; family Turneriellaceae; genus Turneriella. The sequence goes on from JAFEGD010000093.1 coordinate 728, forward strand.
GTCGTATTTCGATTTGTATTCGAGTAATTCGCGTGCGTCGGGCATTTTTAAGAGTCCGATTTGGTGCACGGCGCGCGAACGCACAATGTCGTCGTCGTCGCGCGCCATCGCGAAAAGAATTTCTTTAACGTCGTTGTCTTTAAGAAGAATCAGACTCGAAATCACTTGCATGCGAAATCGCGTATAGCGTTTTTTTTCGTCGTTGCTCTTTAATGCGTCGATCTTTTTTAACACTTCTTTGAGCTTGGGCTTGGCTTCGTTAATTTGCGCTTTCCCTAACGCAAACGCCGCCGAGCCGCGTACGGTCAACGGTTCGGCTTCGTCGTCGAAGAGTTTAATGATTTGCGCTTTCAATGTCTCCGACCACGGTGTGACTTCGCCGAGATATTTCAAAATACCGCTGCGATAGTCGGCGTACGTATCTGCGGCCTGCAATTTTTCGAGCAGATACGGTTCGAGCGATTTATCTTTATAGATCGTCAAAAGATGCACCGCGTCGGGAATGCGATTACCCGGTTTAGAAAAATCTTGTTCGCGAATTTCAGCAACGAGCACCGGCAACGCATTCGCGGGCTTCTTTTTCGCGAGTGCAGCGACGGTCGCAAAAAATAATTGCTCGTTATTTCTATCGCTCAAGAACCGCGCGAGCTCATTGTCGAGATCGTTGAAGTGTGCGCTACCGATAAACTCCGCCATTTTACGCAGCACGTTACCGTCGCCAGAAAGGCATGTCGTTTTCAGTTCGGGCAGGAGCGATTTTTGTTCTGCTTCAGAAAGTCGACCTAAGGTATTCAACGCATCGCGAACCTGCTGCGAATTGCCGAATTTGAGCGCCTCGCGAATGCGTCCGAGTAAATCGACATGCGACGGCGCGCTCTTATCGCTCTTCGCCGCAGGTTTTTTTGCCGTTGGTGAGCTAGAGACTGGCGTGTTCTCTTTTTGCTGCGGTGTTGCCACAGTAGCCGGAGCGGCATTTTTTTTTGCCGTCGTCGTCGGCGGAGTAGACGCTACCGGGGATGCTGCAAATAACGAACTAAAACTAAGAGCGAGCAGAGCCGCCGCAACTGTGCAATAAATGGAGCTACGCTTTATTATGCCGTTTCTCCAGCTCTGCGACAATATCGGCAAGCGACCAGCCTTGCGCGACCAACGAAACCATGAAGTGATAGAGTAAATCGGCGCCTTCATAGACTGCTCTTTGTTTATCGGCATTATGCGACTCGGAGTCGCTTATTTTGCCGCGGCCATGGATGGCCTCTCGTGCGGCATTTTGTGCGTCTAATATATACTCGATCGCTTCTTCGCCGACTTTCTGGAGAATCTTCTGCGGCCCGGCGTTGTAAAGCTCAGTCGTGTACGACCCCGCCGGGCGCTCTGTGTAGCGCTTTTTCAACAAAGCTTCGAGTCGCGCCAAAAACTCGATATTCATTTTTTTCCCTTAGGCGTTTCGTCTTTTTTGTCGAACATATATTTACCGATTAACTCTTCGAGATCGACGACTTGGTCGGTTTCGGTAATTTCTTCTCCCGCCTTTAACACTGCATCGTCGGCACCCGGTGTGATCTTTACAAATTTTTCACCGATGAGCCCGCGCGTACGGATAGCCGCCGCCGAATCGGTGGGTAATTTCACACTCGAGTCGATGCGAAACGTCAGGCGCGCCTTATTGCCTTTGAGTTCGATATCGGTCGCGTTACCGATTTGCACCCCGGCAATTTCAATTACTGCGCCGGGCTTGAGTCCCGAGGTCGAAACAAAATCGGCGTAAATTTTGTAACGCTTGTCGCCGAAGAGACGCAAGCCGCCTAACGAAAGTGCGACATAGCCGAAGCAAAATAACCCGAATGCGATGAATAACCCCGTATAAAATTCTGTGCGTTTCATGAGTCTCCTAAGCCGCCAACATTTTCTTCAGCCATCCTGTGGCCCTTTTTAATTTTTTTGGATCGATAACCGATTCGATATGGCCGTCGTGCAGCACGGCAACGCTATCGCCCACTCTAAATATTCGCGGAATATCGTGGCTGACGATCAGCGCCGTATATTTGAGACGCGCTTGCGTCTCGATCAAAAGGTCGTAGATATTCTCGCTCGTCTCGGGGTCGAGCCCCGTCGTGGGTTCGTCGAAAAGAATAATTTCGGGGCTAAGTTGCAGCGCGCGTGCGAGCGCGACACGCCGCTGCATACCGCCCGATAGCTCTGCGGGCATCTTGAAACGCGCATCGGTCAAGCGCATTTGCGCAAGCGAATGCATCACCTGTTCTGCGATTTCTGTGCGCGTGAGGCGGGTTTTTTCAACGAGGGGGAGCGCGACATTATCAAAGACATTCAATGAATCGAAAAGTGCCGCGCCTTGAAAAACGACACCGTAACGAGAACGGACGTTTTTCATTTCTCTTTCGCTGAGGCGTAGTAGACTTTTACCGTCGACCAAAACGTCGCCGCTGTCGGGCTTCATGAAGCCTAAGATATATTTCAGCATGACGCTTTTACCCGAGCCGCTCGCGCCGACGACAACCGTCGTCTTGCCGCGCTCGATTTGTAATGAAAGATTTTCGTGTACGCGCTGCCCTGCGAGCGTTGTCGCAATATTGCGCAATTCGATTGCGTAAGGCTGTTGCGCCGGTAGTTGCTTTTGTGTGCGCGCCATATTAAATGAGTACCGCCGTGAGCAAATAATCGAGCAGTAGTATCCCCACCGATGAGATGACGACTGCGTATGTCGTTGTGCGCGAAAGTGCGAGTGCGCCTCGCCCTGAATAACGGTGAACATATAGTCCGCGAAATGCACAGATGGTGACAATAAAGAGCGAAAATGCCACTCCCTTGATGGCCGCCATGCGCACCGTTTCTACATCCGCGACATCGCGCATGCTCTGGTAATAATCGCCGGGGCTCACACCTAAAATCACACAGCCCGAAAAATAGCCACCGAGCATACCACTGACGGCAAAAACAAACACCAAGAGCGGCACGGCGATGAGTGCCGCGATAATTTTGGGTGAGACAAGATAATTATAGACATCGATCGCAAGGCACTCTAACGCCTCGATCTGTTCTGAAAGGCGCATCACGCCAATTTCAGCGGTGAGAGCCGAGCCCGCACGGCCAATGATGAGGAGCGCTGTTAAAACTGGCGCTAACTCGGCCAAAAGACTCTTGGCAATGAGCGATCCTAAAAAACCGTCGGCACCGAAACGCTTCAACGTATGATAGCCTTGTAGGCCGAGCACCATACCCGTGAAGTATCCGGTGAATAAGACAATCGCCATCGATTGCCAACCGATCGTATAGATTTCAAAAATAATTTTTGCGCCGCGAAAGGGTCTTTGTATCGCCCCGCGGCACGAGCGAACGAAAAAAATACCCACTGCGCCGAGCTGCTCGATACTTGCGTATACCGTCTTAAAGAAATACAACGGGGCAGACTTAGCCGCCTATGCAGCGCGAAAAGTGATAAAATAATTGTCACTCGCGATGCGTGGCGTGGAATTACCTGTTATGTCGACCGGCGAAATTCGATCGTCCAATATCTTGCGCATCGGCTCCAGCTCGCTCATCGAGCTTGAAGAAAAAGTCAAGGCGCTGCGGACTATCAACTTGAACGTTAAAAAAAGACGTTTTATTATCAGCAGAGAAGATATTAAATTGCCCAATGGCGAGGTGTTGCTCGCGAAAGGCAGCGATATCGATATCTCGAAAGTCATGCTCTTGAAGCGCCACTTCAAGGGCGACCACCAAATCAAGACATTTCAGCCCGACGAGGGCATCGTCTTAGTCTCCGATATGAGCACACCCGTCGGTATCCAGTTCTCGATGGATCTCGTGACGCAGGTGATGAATATCGGCGGCGGTGCGTACGAGGCGTTTATCGACCGCGTCGATTCGTTCAAAGAGTTTGCTGCGCTCTACAACAAGGCGCTTTTCCCCAAATTAGCGATTGTCGGCTATATACCGATGCAGCCCGACCGCATCAAAGAAGAATTGGCGTTCTACCAGCTCATCGTGCGCACCGACCCCTATATCCGCATGCTCGAAATTATGCATACGACAATCAAGCCGCAATCGATTATTCCGCGCATGCGTAATCTGACGATCAACCCCGAAGACCGCGATTCGTGGAAACGTTTTATTCTTGAAGTCATTACCGAATATACGAAAGCCTATTCGATTGAAGAGCGATAGCCGATATTAAGGGGAGTG
>JAFEGD010000094.1 GCA_018240245.1 Spirochaetota bacterium
ACTTTTCTCGACGACGGCGAAGATTTAGGGCGGCACGAGTTCGGTCTCGTTGCGGGCACGGCGATTTTTTCCCAGCCGGCGGCGTTTACGGGTAATTATACGACCGACACGGCGCTCTTTGCGAAAGATTTTGCGACGCCGATTGCCGTCGCCGCGTTCTATCAATACCGCGATTTTCTGTTGCCGCAAATGCAACTGCATGTGATGGGTGGAGCCCATTTTGCGAGCGGCAATTTCGCCGTCGCGAACGACACAAAGAAAATTCGTTCGACGCTCATGGATTTTTCCGCCGCCGCGCATTTGGGTTACGAATTGCGGCTATGGCGTTTCGGCGTGATCCCGCTTGTGGGCGGCGGTTTCTCGTTTGCGAATATCGCACTCGACTATACGACGCTTGCGGCGCTGCCGGTGACGGCGAGCGGCCAGACGCGTTCGAGCGCAACTCTCAACCTCAGCGCTCCTTTTGCCGAAGGCGGGCTCAAACTGCAATTTTCGCTTACGCCGCGCCTTTTCGTGAATGCGTACGCGCTCTATCGCCAAAGTTTTTATATCGGGCAGTCGGTCGGTCAACTCTTTGCCGCCGGCGGCTTCAGCTATCGCTTATGATTCGTTTTACGGGGGGATTTATGAACGCAAGAAATTCATTGCTCGTCGCGCTCGCTGCACTCGCGATGGGTGCAAATTGCCGCAACGTCGATTTACCCGAAGAGGTGACTTTTCTTAAGGGCGGCGCCGCCGCAAGCGGCGCGGGCATACAAGTGAACTTATCGGGAGGTACGACGACTACCGAGTCGGGTGTCACTGCGACGTTTGCGGTCTCGCTGAATACGAAACCGACCGCGAACGTGACCATCACGTTGACGAGCGACAACACTGCCGAAGGCCAGTTGAGAAGAACGAGCGGTACTTGCGACTCAGCAGGTAGTGTCGCGGTAGGCTCATGCACGCTCACCTTCACCGACGCAAATTGGTTGAACCCGCAGAATGTGACGGTCGTGGGGCAAAACGACGACTACGCCGACGGCAATATCGCCTATAAAATTAACCTCACCGCAACAAGCGCCGACAGCGACTACAACGGTAAAACCGCGACGGCCAATTTGACCAATAACGACAACGACACGGCGGGGTTTGTAGCGACGCCTGCGAGCGGGCTGGCGACAAAGGACGATGGTAGTACGGCGACGTCAAAAATCAAGCTTTTGAGTAAGCCGACGGCCAATGTGATTTTTAGCGTCAAGAGTGACAACACCGGCGCAGGTGATGTCACGACTCCGGCGAGCAAAAGCTTTACTTTTACCGATGCCAATTGGAGCACGTCACAAAATCTGATTGTGACGGGTGCCAGTACCATTGCGGATTATAAAATTGTCATCGACGGCAGTGTCGCAAGCAGCGACCCCAACTATAATGGAATCACGGGGACTGTGTTTCATACGGGTATTGGCGTTAAAAATGTTACGGCAGGCAGCAAATTTATTTTTTTCACGAGCTCTGCCTATAGCGGCAATCTGGGCGGTATTTCAGGCGCCGATGCGAAATGCAACGCCGATAGTAATAAGCCCAATGGCAGCACATACAAAGCGATAATTGCTCTCAGCGGCGCCGGCGGGCGTGTTGCCTGTACGACGGGAAATTGCAGCGGTGGTCCCGGTGAACACACCGATTGGGTGCTCTATCCGACGACGCAATACACGCGAACAGACGGTACTACTGTCATCGGCACGACGACCGCAAATGGGATTTTCACATTTGCGCTCTCCAATTCTGTCGGTGGAGGTTCAAGCCCGTGGACCGGTCTTTCTACCACTTGGACGAATCTCTATGCTTGCCCGAGTTGGACAGGTACGAGCGGCTCTGCGACCGCAGGTTCGACAGGCTCCAAAACAGACACTATGCTCGATGGAGGCTACGGCGGCGGCTTTGGACTCAGTTGCAGTAGCAATTACCCCATCTACTGCGCCGAGCAGTAGGGGGGATAAGAACCACCCCGGCACTTGCTTCGGCTCCGCTCAGCACAGGTCGTGCCACCCCTCCTTGGCAGGAGGGGAGCTTTGCGGGAAAACTCTCCCCCTGCCAAGGGGGAGTACCTCTCACCATTCGTATGGTGAGAGGGGGGAGGGGGTGAGGCTCAGTTGCGGAAAAGAGAGAGTGAGCAATATATAAATTAGATAAAGGCGAAATGGAGCGCCTTAAGCTTGCGCAAAATAAGAAATTTAACGCAATATTGCAAAAATCAAAAAGGTCTCTAAAGTCCGGTCAAGGCATCTCGCTTGACTCTCTTGAATGACGGAGCATATCCCATCTACTGCGCCGAGCAGTAGATCACCGCGCGCTTTCTCTGACGACGCGGCCGCGCATCGTGACCTTGCTGCATCCCGGAAAAAACGGTATTACCGCCGGTACGACGAGGTACGCGAAATTGTTCGGTTCGCAGCCTTCGTTCTCGACAGAGAAGTTGATGACGCCTTGCCCGCCGTGCCGCGCGATCGCGGCGTTAAACTTGCGCACTTGCGCGGTTGTGTCGCCGAACGGCACAAAACTATAAAGCAGCGACCAATAGCGGTGCGTCACCTCGATATCGGCGAGCTTGTCGAGACCAAAGCCTTCAGAGCGCATGTTGCCGTCGGAGCCATAAATAATCGGGGTCATCGACACCGCATAATTCATCTCGTCCATTTTGACGGTGTGACGGCTGCCGATACACCGGTTAAAAGCGATAAGCGCGAACAATGTGCAGACGAAAATTCTCATCGCCGCCTTCTGCGCGTACTCTTGCGCGGTGCACGCTTTTCGTGTTTCTCGAAGCGGCCTTTCTTTTTTGCCTTGCGAACATCTTGTAAGAAGTACACGCGCTCGGGCGGCTTCTTCAAGATCGGCAGCGTGTAGCCCGAGACGCGCAACCAGTCTTTATCGAGATAGAAAACGACCGAGCTGAACACATAGCTGCCGACTTTGAGTTCGCTGATATGCGCGTCGCGCGCGCCTAAAACAGTCGCAGCGGCGAGGCGGCTGTCGAGCGTCGTGTCGTTTTCGAGATCGGTTTCGAGCGACGATGTCGTCGATGTTTCTAAATTTTGAATCTCGGCGTTAATCACCGTGCCCGCCTCAGCGGGGGGAGTGATTTTTGCACCGTTAATTTGGCGTATATTACCGACCATTACCGGGCGGTTAAAATTTTGCGTGCGCATAACAAACGACTGCGCACACGCTGTGCTGAAGAGCAGCGCGCCGAGTGAAAAAAATATACCGCGCCGCCGCTTGCGAATTACCACGAAAACCTCGCTCCGACGGTGGTCGCAAAATTTTGGTTTGTCGAAAGATGCACAAGCGCGTACACGCGAATTTTCCAGATGTTGAATTGCGGGCCGAAGAACGCGCGAAAGCCGACGTTGGTGATGCTCGCCGTATTGTTAATGGAAAAATTGGCGTAGTCGCTCGCGGTCGATGTGCCGCCGACGGCGACCGCGCCGCTCACGGCGGCATTCATTGTGGCGGCACTGTAGAGATGAAAATCCGCCGCCGCGCCTGCGACAAGCGTCAAAAAATAAAAGAGCGAAAAATTTGTCGAAAGTTCGATGGGCATCGTGTGCGTGCGCAAGGTAAGCCCTACCGAACCCGCCGGGTTATACGTAACATTTTGGCCGCTCGTGGTAAAGTTGATCGACGTAATCTGGCTCGTGCTTGCGACCGTCGCACTCATCGTTGAGTACGTGTACCCCATGCCGACGTCTAACCCTCCCCACGTCAAAAGCCCCCACGGGATTTTCTTAAATGGCAAAATTTTATATTGTAGGTAGAGAGACCCCGAAGCGGCGCTCAGCGAATAGTCGGCAAAAGAAAGCGTCGGCAATACCGAACCCGCGACATAGATGTTGAGTCGTTTCAGGTCGAACCACCCCCATCGGCGAAAATTAATGTGCCTGAGGCTAATGCCGAATGTCGCGTTAAAACCGGCACCCACGCCAAAGTCGGGGACCGTGACCGCTGAAATTCGATTTTGTAGCGCGCTCACATCGCCCGCCGATGTCGGGACGCCGATACCGCTCACCCCCGCCGTCGTCGCGACCCCCAAACTAAAGACGTGCATATTCGAGCCATAGTCGGCGACCGTGCCGACCGACGCCATCGCGTACGCCTGCGCCATATACGACAACACCTGCGACATGCCTGCCGTCTGAAATTTGGAGTTTACCTGATCGCACACGCCCGATTCGATCGCCGCTTGCGACGCACCACCCGACGGCGCATTGACGGTTACGGGGCCGCAGGTGGTGAGCGCCGATAAGGGCGCGCTAATTGCGCTGAAAAACAGTACCCCCATGCCCAGCGCGATGAGGGGGATGCATTGACGCAGTACGCGCGGCATAATCAATGAAAATTTGCCGCGTGCGCGTGGGAAGCGAAATACAGGCGCTCGTCCCGCCTGTGTTTCGATCAAACGAAATTGAGGCGCTTTAGGTCGGCTTTGAGAACTTCAACCGCCTGCGCGCTCTTGTCGAGTGCCGCTTTCTCTTCGGCGGTGAGTTTAATTTCAATAATTTTTTCTACGCCGTTCGCGCCTAAAACTACCGGCAGGCCGATGTGCAGATCTTTGTAGCCGTACTCGCCGTCGCAATAAACCGCAACCGGGAAAACGCGCTTCTCGTCGCGCAAGATACTTTCGGCCATCGCAATCGCCGATGCGGCGGGCGCGTAGAACGCCGAACCGGTCTTCAGCAGCGCGACAATTTCGCCGCCGCCGTTGCGCGTACGTACGACCATCTGCTCGATTTTTTCGGCAGTGAGGCCGGGGTATTCTGGCAGCGGCACTCCACCGACATAGCTATAACGCGGCAGCGGCACCATCGTGTCGCCATGACCACCCAGCACAAACGCGCTGATGTCGGCGACGCTCACGCCGGTTTCCATCGAGATAAAAGTGCGAAAGCGCGCCGCGTCGAGCACGCCCGCCATACCCATCACGCGGTTTTTCGGAAAACCCGAAACCTTCTGAAAGAGGTAGACCATTGCGTCGAGCGGGTTAGAGATGACGATCACGAACGCATTCGGCGCCACGCGCTTGAGGTTCGTCGCGACATCGGTCATGATTTTCGAGTTTGTGACGAGTAGGTCGTCGCGGCTCATACCCGGTTTACGGGGGATGCCGGCTGTGATAATGACTAAATCCGCATCTTTGATGTCGTCGTATGAATTGGTACCGACGAGCGAATTTGAAAAACCGTCGACGGGGTTCGATTGATAAAGATCGAGCGCTTTTCCTTGCGGCACGCCTTCGACAACGTCGAAGAGTACAATGTCGCCCAAGCCCTTCTGCACCGCCATGAGCGCAAGATTGCCGCCGATTTGCCCTGCGCCGATGAGCGCAATTTTTGAACGTGAATGTTTCATAGAGTCGAGAAAAGATTGCGAAATACCGCGTCAACGCGAGTGGATTTTGGGCAAATGTCACTAGCCAGCCCCGTGCGACGACCGTAAAACTGGCCCCTCGGGTCATTCTATGTCTATATTAATTGTAGACAAATGTATACTACTGCGCGCACGCAAAATGTAATAACTATTACACTTTTTTCGCTCTTTGCCATTGCCTGTGCGGGGGGCTCTAGCGGCGCGAACCAAGGCTCCCAGAACAGCCCTGCATCCCCCAGCATTTCGATTCTCACCGCACCCGATTATTGGCCGACGACTGCCTGGCAGACTGAGACTCCCGAAGTACAGGGCTTTGCTGCGGGCAGCTTGCAGAATCTCGCCGACGAAGCCGCGAACGATTTGCCGTTTTACACGAGCCTTCTTGTTATTCGTAACGGCTATATCGTCCACGAAAGCTATCATAACACCGCGAATGAAGCGAGCGACGTGACGAAGAAGCATCATGTGTGGTCGGTGACAAAAAGCGTCAACGCGCTCGTTGTCGGGCGAGCTGTGGCATTGGGCGATATTACCGACATCGACGCGAAAGTCGAAGACGTGTTTCCCGCTGCCGTGCTCGCGACCGTGCCTCCCGCAGACACGCGCCGGCAAATTCGTTTGAGCGACGCGATGCGCATGCGTTCGGGGCTTGCTTGGAACGAGTCGCAGTGGCTTTTGAGCGCGGGCCACGACCCTTTAATGCGTATCCAAAACGGGCAACCAGCGCCATGTCTCGCGGCGGGCACGGCGGCAATGCTCTGCGGCATTATGGACTCAAGCAAGGCATACGAGCCTAACACGACCTGGAACTATAACACCTACGACAGTTACATCGTGTCGGCGTTTGTCACGTACCTTACCGGTAGCATGATGGCCGACTATGGCCAAGCGCAGCTCTTCAATGCCTTGGGGATTACCCTCAGCCTTCCCGCCGACTGGACAAATTTCGGCATGGCGCACACGTACGGCGGCGGCACGCTTATGATAACAAGCCGCGACCTCGCGAAGCTCGGCTTACTCGTGCAATTTCGCGGTAAGTGGGAAGCGAACCAGCTTATTCAAGATTCTTGGTTTGATACAATCTTTGCGATTCAGGGCAACACGCTGCGCTCGGCATTCGACGGTTCGGGCGATCCCACGACTGCCGTTGCGGCGAACGTTCTCTACGGCATGGAGTGGTGGCGCAGCATCGACACCGCGATGGCGACGATGGGCGCTCCGACGGCGATTGGCAAATTTGGTCAAGTGCTGCATGTCGATGCGCAAAAAGGAATACTCATTGTACTCACCTCGGACACCGACCAGACGCAAATTAGCGCCGACCGTTATACGCCGATAACGGCTTTCATTCAAAATAAGATATTTGCCCGCTTGGTGAATTAATTATCACATTTCTCGCCTCGGGCGCATACCTGCATTATACTACGGTTATGGTAATCTCTAAAAACGCCACCAACAAATCTAACATGGGGTTTTTTTAGAGGTTACCCAATGCTCCAAATCAAACGGGTTTACGAACAACGCGAAAAAAGCGACGGCTACCGTGTCTTTATCGATCGCCTCTGGCCGCGCGGCATTTCTAAAGACGCCGCGCATTTCGATCTGTGGTTCAAAGAAATTGCGCCCTCGAACGAACTGCGTAAGTGGTTCGATCACGACTCGAAAAAGTGGCCGGCGTTTCAGAAGAAATACAGAGCCGAAATTGCAGAGAATGACGAGCACTATAAAGCCCTCGCCGCGATCGTGAAAAAAGAAAAAACGGTGACACTGCTTTACAGCGCGAAAGACGAAGAGCATAACAATGCGGTCGTGCTTTTGGATTTACTGAAGAGCAAGAAATAAATTTTCGAACCATAGACGGCGTCGTCAATAAGTGACCTTTGCCTGCTAACGAAACATGACTTATTCTTTCAAAATTCCGCAAGCGCTGCACCAGCAGCGTTTCGATCACACGGCGCACGCGCTCTTGAACGAAAGCATCGCGGGCGGCATCTCGAAAGCACAGGTGCGCAAACTCGTGATGGTCGGCGCGTGTTACCTCAACGGCAAGCGCTGCCGCATCGCGTCGAAACCCGTGTGGGCGGGCAACGAGCTCAGAGTCGAATACAACCCGCAGAAGATGCCTACGCTTGCAGCGCCGCAAGAACCGTTCGACGCCAACCGCATTCTTTTCAACGAGCACGGCATCATCGTCGTCGATAAACCGGCAGGATTACCCACGGTCGCCACGCTCGACAACGCACGCGATAATTTAGTCGCGCAACTCGAAAAAATATTTCCTTATGTTGGAGTACACCACCGGCTCGACGCGCCGACGTCGGGGCTTATTCTCTTTATAGTAAAAGAAGAAATGAACGGTTATGCGGCGAGGCTGTTTCAAGAGAGTCTTATCCAAAAGCAATATCTCGCCGTAGTTTCCGTTATAAATCCCCCCGCCGAAAAAAAATGGGAGATTAAAAACCAACTTGGGCGTATCGAGAAGAAAAAAAATATTTACGGCTCTATTTCGGGTGAGGGTTCGTTCGCGCATAGTCGTTTTGAAATTCTTGAAATGCGGGGCAATCTGGCGTTGGTGCGCGCCGAGCCGGTAACGGGGCGCACGCACCAGTTGCGCGTGCATCTTTCAGAATACGGTCTGCCGATTGTGGGAGATAGAACGTACGGTAGCACACGAGGTGCTCGGCTACCCGCTGGCACGGATGCCATCGATGCGGGTAGCGGCGGTAGAGACGCGCTGAAGCGCGTCTCTACCGAATCAACGCGCCTCATGCTGCACGCGCACAAGTTGACGTTTCGCCACCCGGTTGAAAATCGCGAAGTTGTGGTCGAAGCGCCGCTACCGGCGGAGTTTAAAAATTGGAATTTGTAGAGACGCAATATATTGCGTCTCTAAATAACCCCCATGCAAGATTATATCCGCCAGCAAGTTAAAGATTCGATCGAGACGAAACAAAAATTTCTCGCCGACGAAAAAAATATCGAACTCTTAGATACGATTGCCGCCGAGCTCATCGCCGCCTACCGCGCGGGAAAAAAAACGCTCATCGCCGGCAATGGGGGTAGCGCCGCCGACGCGCAGCACATCGCCGCCGAGTTCGTGAGTCGTTTTTATTTCGACCGCCCCGCGCTCGCATCAATCGCGCTTACGACCGACACTTCGGCGTTGACCGCGATCGGTAACGACTATGGCTACGAGCTGTTGTTTTCGCGCCAGCTTGAAGCAAACGGCCAGGCGGGCGATTTTTACATTGCGATTTCAACGTCGGGCAATTCGCCGAATGTTTTGAAATCGCTCGAGTCGGCGAAGAAGCTGGGCATCAAAACGATCGGTTTCACGGGCGCTACGGGCGGTAAGATGAAGAGTCTCGTCGATTATTGCGTCTGCATTCCCTCGAACGAAACACCGCGCATTCAAGAGTGCCATATTTTAGTCGGTCACATACTTTGCGCGGCGGTTGAAAAAGCGTTGTTTGAGAAAGAATTTCGCAAGCCGAAGGGGTGAGGTATGGGGTTTTACCCATATTCGCTTAATCTCAGTAGTCCTTTGGGCTTGGCGTTTTTACGAAACGCCAAGATCGAGGCACAAATCTTGTCGAAATAGAAAAAGTCTCAAAAGCAGAAAGTTTCGCACCTTTGCGTTCCGAATTTGCTGCTAAAGCAGCAGAGTTGAGTTGCGGATGTAATAACTATTACGGCTCATCATATTCAAATTTATTTTTTTCGAAATTAGTGAGAAAAAGCGCTCACTTTTTGGTATTTAATATATAGAGGCCAATAGAGGAGAAGCAATGAAAAAAACTTTGATATCGAGTGTCAGTCTGCCTGAAACATCGGCACTGCTGTGGCGGAGCAGGAAAAAAGAGATTTTGCGGTTTAGCGAGCGGTATCTGCGGATTCAAATGCGCAATCAGCTGCGACGCGAGGTCACGCGAACCTATAACCGTAAGCCCGGCGAAAAATTTGTAATAACTACAACACGATTCACGACGGCGGAATATGATACTTTTCATTATATCGCTGCGGCGTTGCGGGTTAGCGTTTCCTTTCTCATCTACGGCCTTATCAAGCTCTGGCAAAAGCCCTCGCGGCGTGCGATTCGCCGGTACTTTTGTAGTAACTATTCTGCAACAACTACGAAATGGGATCCAGAAGCAGGTTTTGCGGAGGAATTCCTCACATTCTGGAGCGGTGATACGCCAGAATTCTCTTTATCGCTACCGGTCTGATGCTTTAACGGTCACTTCGCAGTTGCGTGAATAAAAATTGACACCTTAGTCAAGAAGAATTAGCTTGCTTTATGCAGTCAGCAGTCAGCAGTCAGCAGTCAGCTAAAGCATAACGCTGCGATAGGTGCCGGGCTGGTACTGTTCATTGCAATGCTCGCTACTGCCTGTTCGTCGCAGTACGATACCAAAGAAAATCTATTGGCGACGGGGGCCACCATATCGGCAGCGATAGCTCCTACGCAAGTTTCTTCGACACCTGCCGTGGCAGCGACTGCCGTTGCGACGTGTGTCGGCGTCCCTTGCACCGGCCAGATTTCGATTGTGTTTTCGGCGAGCATGAATACGGCGCTCACGCAGACGCTGACAACGGCAATCTATAACGGTACCGATTATAGCAATATTGTACCGAATGCCGGCACGACGTATGCGTGGAGTACGACGACGCTGCCGAACGACACGCTCACAGTGGCAACGAGTTGGTACTGGTTTCCTGAAAACTCGCAGATTCAGTACACGCTGGCGACCAGCGGATTACAGGATGTATCGGCGAATGCGATTGCCGCGCCGCTGCAAGGCACGTTCACCACAACGGCACCGCTGCCGCCGTTTGCAATCCCCGACAGCGGACAAACGCTGTGCTACGATAATTCAGCGAGCATCGCATGCACGGGTAGCGGCGGTGCGTTTCCGAATCAAGACGCCGATTTTGCCAACATGCCTGCCGCGCGCAGTTATGTCGGCCCGACGCTCTCGGGCGCAAGCGACTACACGACAACCGATAACACGACGGGTTTAATTTGGAAAAGTTGCAGCGAAGGTTTATCGGGTGCGGCATGCGCGACCGGCATCGCAACGACGCTGACATGGTATCAAGCGTTGAATCAATGCGCGGCGCTGAATTCTGCTAACGTCGGTGCGGGCTATGCGAGCAAAAAGAAATGGCGTCTGCCGACGCAAGCCGAGTTAGAATCTCTGACCGATATCAGCGTCAACAACCCCGCAATCAACACGGCGTCTTTTCCGGCGACACAGGCCATGAGTTATTGGTCGTCGACGACGTACGCACCCAGCGCCGCTAACGCCTGGCAAGTCTCTTACAACTACGGCTACTCGTTCGATAGCAGCAAGACCTACTACTATTATGTGCGCTGTGTCACGAATCCTTAAGACGAGGTAATACGATGAAAAAAAAATTCAAACTCGCGTTGGGATTTCTAACCTGCCTCTGCGTGGCGCCGCTTTTGGGCGCACCTTTTACCGATAACCTCGATGGCACCGTAACCGATGCTCGCAATAACCTACGTTGGCAGAAATGCAGCAATGGACAAACTTACTCAGGAGGTACTTGTACTGGCGTGGTAACTACCGCGACTTGGGCTACTGCGTTGAAATATTGTCAAACGCTGAGTCTCGCGAGCAAAGCATGGCGTTTGCCGTCGCGCAACGAATTTCTGAGTATCGTCGATCGCAGTGTCTTCAATCCGGCAATTAGTGCAGCATATTTTCCAATAACGCCAGCGAGTCGATTCTGGTCGTCGACGACCTCGGCACCCTATACGACGGGCGCTTGGTATGTCGATTTTAACGATGGCAGCTCGAGTTTGGACGGCAAATTTTATAAGTACGCTGTCCGTTGCGTGGCGACCGGTCCGTGAAACACATGACACGTTGTCTCGCTTATACGAAACATCCCGATGCAATTTCGTCGCCAAATTATCTTTTGTGCAGCTCTCGCCGCCACACTCACTCCCGCGCTCTTTGCGCAGGCTGCCCCCCAAACGCAAAACCAACTCGCCATCGTCGGTGTCGCCACCTACGTCGACACCACCGGTAGCAAAAACTACGGCTACCTCGCCGAATCGGTGACGTCGGCGATCGAAGAGTCGATGCGGCAGAAATTCGATTTTGTGCCCGCCGATAAAACGACGCTTGCGCGGCAGACGCAAACATTGTGGGGTAAGAAGCGTGTGCCTCTCGATGCGGATGTCAAACGGGTCGCGCTCCTCACTCGTAGCGATTATTTGATCGTCGGCTCTTACTCGATGAGCCGCGATAAAAAGCAAATTGTTTTCGCAACGCGCGTCTTTGTCGCACCCGATAAATTTATCGAGGTACCGAGTATTTCAAACCCCGCCGATGCGACGCTCTTCGATGCGACAAACAAAGTGGCGACCGAGATCGTGAGTGCGATCGAGCGCGACGCGCGTGAGCGCCAGAGCAATCAGATAGCACAGGCAAAGAAGGCGGGCGAAAAGATTTCACTCTCTAAACCGACGAACGAGCCAAAGGCATCGGTGCCTGAAAAAGTCGAACCGAAGCGCGACGAAGATCTTGTAATCAATAGACCGTCGCGCGGGCCGTTTGCGATCGGTATGTCGTACCATACGAATTATTTCGAGCGCCAAACTCAGTTCTATCGCTATGCGGCAAATCTTTGGGACATCCACGCCGCGTATACGTTCGATAGCGGGTTCAAGATATTCGGTAGCTTTGCGTCGCCCTCGTCGCCGACGGGTGCGTCGATTCCGACGACCTCAAAAAATAGTTCGTTCTGGACTCTCGGTATCGAAAGCGATACCGACGGCTATCGCACTCTCGGCGTACTCTTTCGTTCGTTTGCCGATCCGAACCCCGCCGCAATCACCGTACGCGATGCGATGGTATGGTCGATCGAAAGTTATTGGAAAGGCGATTGGGACATCACAAAATTCGGCGACGTATATTTCGGTATCGATCTCGGCGCACACTTCGACATCATCAGTTCGCGCTTTGCGAGCTCCAGCATGGACAATCTTTTCTTTCTCGCAAATATGGAAGGCGGATTATCGCTGAAATATCGGTTCCCCATTATCGGAGTTTTTGGCGTATTGAATGCGGGCACAAGTTTGGGAATGTTCGACCAGACCTCTGAGATTGTGCAGTCGACGGGCGGCGTCGGTATGGCGACGATGAACGGTAACGACCGTTCGTTCAAGTTGTCGGGCTTACGCCTCGCGCTGCAATTATCGCGTAGTATTTTTGGTATCAACTTGCGTTTTCGTTACGTCACCTTCCCGAATATTGCAACGGCGTATCAACCGGTGAACGCCTCGAACCAGTTGCAATCGTCGGCAAGTTATATCACCTTCGGCGCCGATTACCACTTCGGTCGATAATTGAGTCGCCACAGCGTCGCTGTGGTGCCGACTGCCGCATGCATTCTGACTACGATATCATCTTTATTGGCTCGGGCATGGGGTCGCTTGCGGCGGCAAGTCTCATGGCTCAGTGGGAAGGCAAGCGCTGTCTCATTCTCGAGCGCCATTGGCAGGCGGGCGGCTATACGCATGTGTTCAAGCGTAAGAAAAAATTTGTGTGGGATGTCGGGCTGCACTATGTAGGGCAAGTCGAAAAGGGAGAACAGATTCGCCGCGCGTTCGACGCCGTGACGCAAGGCAAGCTCGAATGGAAACGCATGCCCGACATCTTCGATCGATTCGTGTATCCCGACCTCAGTTTTGGCCATCGCAGCGGCGTTGAGAATTATCGCGCCGATCTCGAAAAAATGTTTCCAAACGAGAAATTGAATATAGCGCAATATTTTCAAGACATCGAAGACGTTCTCATTTGGTTTCAGCGCAACGAAATGGCGAAGAATTTGCCGTTTGCGCTGCGCTGGGTTGCGCCGTTCGTGCGCAAAGATGTACCGTATGCGCTCATGACGACCGAGGCATATTTGCAACAACGTTTCGACGATGGTAAGTTGCGCGCGCTCGTTGCGAGCCAGTGGGGCGATTATGGTCTGCCGCCTTCGATCAGCGCATTTTGTATACACGCAATTCTCGTGAACCATTTCTTTAACGGTTCGGCGTATCCCGTCGGTTCGTCAGAAGCGATCTTAGATTCGATCGAACCAATTATCGCAGCGGCGGGCGGTAAGATTATCACGAGTCACGAGGTACAAGAAATTATTGTCGAAAACGGCAAGGCCAAAGGGGTGCGCGTAAAAAATTTGCGTCCGGCAGCAGACGCTCCCGAGGGGGAGCTTATATTTTCAGCGCCAATCGTCGTGTCGTGCGTCGGCGTATTCAACACTTATGTAAAATTGCTCAAGACGCCCGAGACCGCCGATTATAAAGCGGGGATACTCGACTTTAATAAACGCAATCCACCCGTATCGCACATGAGTCTTTACCTTGCGCTCAAAGATTCGCCGGCGAAGTTGGGTCTCGCGGGCGAAAACGTTTGGATCTACGATAATTGGGATCACGAAAAAACGTATGCGAGTCGCGGCGATTGGATTAGCCACGGCAGGCCGCCGATGGCGTATCTGTCGACGCCGTCGCTCAAAGACCCGAAGGCAGAGGGTCACACCGCAGAGATTATCACGTTTGCGCCATACGGCGAATACGCCCAATGGAAAAATCAACCGTGGAAAAAACGCGACGAAGCTTATAAGGCTCTGAAAGAAAAAGCGGCGCAACAGTTAATCCGTTTTGTCGACGAACGCTACAAGGGCTTTGCCGAGTTGGTCGATTTTTACGAACTCTCGACGCCGATTACAACCGAGTACATCACCGGCCACGACCAAGGCGCGATCTATGGGCTTGCTTGCGTGCCCGAGCGGTTCGACATTGATAAGTCGCCGTGGTGCCAAGTGAATACGCCGATCAAGAATTTGTATCTCACCGGCGCCGATTCGACATCGTTGGGGATTGCGGGCGCGCTCATGGGCGGCGTCGCAACGTGCGCACACTTGGTGAAGGCGTGGCGCTTGCCGAAACTCTTAAAATTGGTATAGGCTCAAAAAGGATGGCGTCTGAGACATCACTGCCGCGTATTCTCATGTTCGACGATTCAGAAGTCGAGCGCATCTACGTCGAGGCGTTGCTTAAAGGTGAGTTCGCAGTCGAAACGGCTTCCGATCTGATCGATTTTTGGGCGCACATGGCTGGCGACCCACCCGATCTGATCTTGCTCGATGTCATGCAGAAAGAGATTTCAGGTTTCGAGCTGTGCGAGCAAATCAAACGCAATTCGGAATATGCGATGATACCGATTATTTTCGTTACTTCGCTCGACAGCGCGCAAGATATCGAGCGTGGCTTCGACGTGGGCGGCCACGACTATGTAACCAAGCCGATGATGCAGCGCGAGTTGAAGGCACGCATGCGCTCGGCGTTGCGGCTCAAGCGGCTCGAAAGCGAATTGCGCATGCGCTCGGTGACCGACTACTTAACGGGGGCGTATAATCGTCGTTATTTTCATGAAGTAATTACGGCGAACTTGAGTTATGCGCAACGAATGAAACGAAATCTGTGCATTGCGATGCTCGACATCGACTTTTTTAAGAAAGTCAACGATAAATTCGGCCACGAAGCGGGCGACGCGGTTTTGCAGCATTTCACAGATACCATCAAGAGCCAGATTCGCAAATACGATATTCTTGCGCGCTATGGCGGCGAAGAGTTTGTGATCCAATTTTTCGATTGCGACATCCAAAAAAGTCTGCATTTCTTAGAACGCATCTACGCCGCACTAAAAGCAAACCCGTGTACGGTCAACATGCACACGATCGAATATACTTTTAGCGCCGGCCTGAGTTCTCTCGAAGAGGCACAGCCGGAGAACCCGATCGACAAATTGATCGAGCTTGCGGATAAGCGCCTCTATATAGCGAAGAACTCTGGTCGTAACCGCGTGGTGAGCAGCTCTTAGTTGGGCACACCGTAGAGTTTTTTTGCTCCCGCGATGTCTTTCGGCGTGAGTGTGAGCCCCCAATCGCCGGTGCCGTTGCACTGCGGGTAATGCATCACCGACGCCGAGTCGTACGTCGTCAGCGCGCGCCACTCTGAATCTTCGTAGCACTTCGTACCCGCCTGTGGGCGCGTGTGCTCGTGGCGAAACCCCAACGTGTGGCCGAGTTCGTGGCGCAAAATGCCGGTGAGCGTGAGCGGCGCTTTCACGCTAAACGCGGTGCTATCGATCAAGATATTGCGCTGCGCGCGCGCACTCGACGGGAAAAACGAGCGCGCGAGATAACTCTGCCGCGAAGTTGGCCGCACGTCGAACGTGATGTGCGAGTTTTTGGGATCGCATTTAGTATCTTGGCTCGCGTCGTGCGTGTAGAGAATGTCGGCGACATTTTCCCATGCGGCCATCGCCGAGGCGAGGCTCGCGACAACCGCCGCCTTGCGCGCGCCAAATCGATCGGAGACGCAATACGTTACTTTTTTGCGCTCAGCGGCGCTCCACTTGTCGTCGCGGCCCTGCACGATGGCGACGATGAGATCTTGTGCGACCGTCAGATTCGAAGCCAGAGTGTTTTGCGTGAGCACGAAATTCGTGTAATAATCGCGCAACGCCGTGTCGTTCTCGACGGTCAAATCGTCGTCGACGATATAGCCGCCGGCGACCGGCAAACCCTCGGCGTCTTCGGTATCGTTTTCTTTAGCGAGTGCCGCTCTATACGTGCTAAAGCCGTCGGTTTTCGGCTGCTCGGTTTGCGGCGGTAAATTACCGCAGGCGGCGAACGCGCCGAGTGTTACCAGTAATAAGTAGTTTTTTTTCATCATTTCCTCCATGATGGGCTGATAGCCCTCTACTTATTAAATACCAAAAAACGCCGTAATTTTCTCACTCCGCCCAAGAAAATGTGCAATTTTAAAATATAAAATCAAAACCCAATCGCTCGCCGCGCCCCCTCGCGTTTGTAAGTACCTTCGTTCTTGAGTTCGCGTACGAGTTCTTGCCAATCGAGCGTCTCGCCCGTACGATAAAGAAAGCGCTGGCGCACGGCGCGAAAATCGCCGGGCGTGAGATTCGCGAGCCGACCGAGTTCGCGGTTGAGGTCGTCGCCGAGCGGTTGCTCCCCCAGAAGCTCAGAAAAGTATTCGCGAAAGAACGCCGCGCGCTTATCGGCGTGCATTGCGCGAAATTCGAGCTTGAAATGAAAGCGGCGCATCGACGCGGCGTCGAGCTTATCGACGAGGTTTGTGCAACAGAACAGTAGCGCACGGTGATTTTCCATTTGGTTCAAAAACTCGTTGGTCTGCGAAATTTCCCAACTATGGCGCGCCGATTCGCGCGGCTGAAAGAACGTGTCAGCCTCGTCGACAAGCAAAATCGCCGCTTGCTTTTCGGCCTCGGCGAACGCGGCAGAAATATTTTTTTCGCTACCGCCGACGAACATGCTTAAAAGATCGGAGCCGCGCCGAAAAATAATTTCGCGATTGCAGCTTTTCGCCAGGTGCTTGACGAATTCGGTTTTGCCGGTGCCGGGCAGCCCGTGCAACAAGAAATTCAGACCGCCGCCGCGCGGCGTTTTCGTTTGATAAAATGCGCGTGCGCTTTCGATAAGCCGCTGCGGGTCGCTCGACGTATTGAGGATTTCTACGCGATACGTTGCGTCTCTCGTCGCGAGTTTGTTTTCTCTCTGCTGTTCGCCTTTATGGCTTTGCAGCAAGCGGGGTATTACCGCTTGCGGAGAAATATTTTGATTCACGGAGCGCATGCGGCGAAAGCTGCCGATCGCGTTGTCTAAAATGCCGGGCGTGAGATATTCGTCTTTGATCGCCTCGCGAAGAAACGGCTCGGCTTTCAGATGCACCTCGTCGTGTTTTTGCAGAATCAAATCGAGCGCCTGCTCGCGTTGCCGCTCGGACAGCTTTTCGAATTTTAATTTGAAATGAAAGCGCCGTAGCACCGATTCGTGAATGGCGTCGTAATCGTTGACAATCCAAATAATTTTTGCCGAGCACTGGTCGAAAAAAGTATTCACAAATGCTTTGGTGCGTCGGTTATCTTTTTCTTGAAAGCGAAAAAAGCCTTCGGTGTTGAGAATTTCTTCGGCTTCGTCGACGACCAAGACGCTAGCTTGCGCAAAATGCGTCGTATATTGAACACGACCTATACGCGATCTGCCGACTTCGAGCGGCACCGGTACGTGCAACGTGCGCAACCCGGCAGCGGCGATGAGCGCGCGCGCAAGTTCGCTTTTGCCCGAACCGGGTTTGCCATAAAAAAGAACTTGCGCAGAGCCGGGCGCTTGCAGCAGATTGACGATGAGATCGAGATTTTCTTTGCCAAAGTCGAAACTGTCGAGCGTAAACGCAGGTTTTGTGTCGGAGATAAAATTTTCTTTGTGAAAATCGTTGAGATCGATATAGCCGCGAATCCCCTGCTGAACAATGTCGGTAATGCATAAATGGTCTCTTTGCATTTGAATTAAGTCGAGAGAAATTAATTTCGCCGATGTTTTACTGACACGGAAAATTTCTTGTCGCTCGATGCCCGAAACAACGGAAAATCGTTCGCAAAACTCGCTGAAGGTGCGCGTTTCGAGGCATAAGCTGTGAAAAAGCATGCCTTCGTTGATATACGTAAGATAAAGCAAGAGATCGCATTCGGTCGCTTCGAGCTCGAGTTGTTTGCCAAGCTCTCTGATAAACGGATTGTCGCGGCCTTGGGGTTGAATACTCGGTGTAGGCGCTAAATAGCGGCGCACGAGCCGAGCTGCGGCATGAGCATTTTGGTTTTCTGTAATCAAACCTAAAAAATTCAAGTCTTCTTTATTTATTGGATCAATATTCTTTTTGAGCTTTGGTTCGTGTCTGCCGAGTTCGTCGATAATGTGTTGTTTGTCGTCGTCGCCGAGCAAATCGCAGAGAATCGTGAGCGCGAGTCGGTGATTCCATGGCGTTGGTGTTTTCATTATATTCTCGGCGAAATAGAGTATCACATGCTTTTCATCGCAATTGGGTAGTGTTTTCGACGCTCTTGTTTTACGTTTTTGGTTTTGCATACGAGTAAGTAGCACAATTTTTTGCGGAAAAGGTGACAGCGACTTGTCACTTTTCGCGCAAGTTTTGGAGTAATCATATTTGATGCCGCTCATCACCGACCAAGACACGAATATGCTGTTTCTCGCCGATTGCCTGCCGCGCTTGCAGCCAAAATTTTTTAAGTGCTTTGAAAAAGTTCTGGATAACTATAAAATCCCCTTGCGATTTATCGTGAACACGAAAGATATTTGGGCGGTCGATTTTATGCCCGTGCAGATTCAAAAAAATCGCTTTGTGCGGTTTACGTACAACCCCGACTACTTGCAGCCCAAAAAATATCGCAAAACAATTTCGGAGATCGACGCTATTTGTGCGACGCTGGGTGCCGTGACGCACAAGTCGCCGCTGGTTATCGACGGCGGCAATATTGTGAAGTCATGGTTCGCTTCATCGACGATAACACAGTCTTTGTGAACTCCGCCGCGCACGAAGACAAGACCTTTCTCAAAAGATTTAGAACGGCGTTAGCGAGCGCAGGGTTAAACACGATTGAGTTACCGTACGAACCGCCACGCACTGCGACAGCAATCAGCGCGCGCGGGCTTTATCTCAATTATCTACAAATGCGGCAGGCGATTATTGTGCCGACATTTCGATCAAGGTACGACGAGCGCGCGGTAAAAATTTTTGAGAATATTTTCAAAGGGCAAACGATTGCCACTGTCGATTGCAACGAAATTGCCGACGAGGGCGGCGTGCTCAATTGCATCACGTGGAATATTGCGGAGTGAAGAAAATCCGCATTGTCGAGAGCACGGCAATACGCTCGAAATAGTGCAATTGCCACTTGTGTTCGGCTTCAACCCAGTCTGCTGTATCCATTGGTTCGCGTTTCATGTCTATATCATTTCGGCGAGGCATTCTCTATTGAGAGCAAGCGAAGTGCTGCTGAACTCATCTAATTCCGTGCGCGATGACCATTAATTCATAATCGTTTTCTACAATCTTACGAAGTCTTGAACTTTTTTCTGCGTCAGTCATCAGGCAATTTGCTGGCTATTTGGTTTTCTTTTCTGGTTTAGAGTAGCGAGTTTCTGTCGGTTCTGAATAGTATTCGGTTTTTACGGCATATGGGTCTACCCAATGCCCATCGACCGGATATTCTTCAGTTTCATCGTTGCCAATTTGAGCCAAAGGAGTCGCTTTAAACTCATCATCGCCATTTAACCGAATCAAACTGGCAATGGCTACAGGATCTTTTATTTCCGGATTTAACCAAGCAGAGAGTTGATTCGATTCAAGAAGGATAGGCTGGGTGCCGGGCGGTTCGTCATTATTGAGCATTTGGAAGAGTTTGTTTCCATGCTGAGTCATCATTGCAACTGTAAGCACCTTTTTCTCTCTATCTTTTCGGATGGTATCGTATTGCCAAAGGGCGGCCAAGAACATTAACTTACCATCAGACCTTTCTAATTTCCATGGAATCTTCTTTCCGTCGTCTCTTACTTGCCAATCATAAGTAAAGCTCGCTGGAATAATGCACCTACGTTCTACGAAATCCTTTTTCCAAGTGGGTTTGCTTGGATTCAAGACTGTTTGAAAATTCGCATTGTGTAATTGGCCGAACGGGCGCCAGACCGGTTCCCATCCCCATCTCATCTCTACTATCAAGTGGGAGTTTTCTTTCTCTGAATATGCGATTGTTGGGATAATTTGAGTCGGAGCTATATTGGTTCGATTCTTACGTTCTGCCAGTAGCTTTTTATATGCTTTTTTGTATTCTTGGGTATATTCCAAGTCTGCGGTTGCGTCTGCCCAATCTTCCGCAGATGGATAAATAAATCCAAATCGGCCACACATAGAGTCGTTATGCTGCCTTGCCGTAACTGAGCAAGTAGATTAAGAGGGTGGCCTGAGCAGACTTATGAATGGACCAATGAGTTCTACGTCGCGGGTTGCATTTAGGGGTATTGCCTCATAGTTAGGGTTTGCAGGCACCAGCCATGCTTGTTTATCCTTCTTGTGAAAGTATTTTAATGTTGCATCTCCATCGATTCGAAAGGCGGCTATATCTCCGTGCTTGAGGGATGCAGGATTTTCTTGCTTCTCGATAATGCAAATATCCCCATCCAATATCCCTGCACCGATCATCGAATCACCGGATACCTGCAGTGCGAAGTAAGGACGTTTTTTAGGAAGCATAAAGGTAGGGACCATGAATCCGCCGTCATGAATTTCTTCACTTTGTCGATTAAAGCCAGCAGCGATTCTTCCGAGTAGTGGAATATTCTTGAACTCGCCATTAGCTGGCTCCAAATATTGTTCCATGGGTAGCCCCTTGCGAAAGAAATAATTCGCATCTAGGTCATAGGCGGCTATGAGTTTCTCGACCCAAGGGAATGGAACATTTTTGGTTCTGCCCGTGAATAATTCCGTTACCGCAGACGGAGTAACTCCACAAATCTCAGCAATTTGCTTATTAGACAAGCCCTTGGATGCCTTTAGTTGCAATAGTTGCGCTATGGCAACGCTCAGATTCTGGCCTTTCAAGTGAATACCCTACCTTGCCGAAAATACAGTAATTCTGTATTTCTGTTGACAGTACAGAATTACTGTAATTTGTCTGCCTGTCAAGAATTATGTGGTTAGAGCGGAGCAGGAACACTGAAGTTCGTCCCTCCAT
>JAFEGD010000095.1 GCA_018240245.1 Spirochaetota bacterium
CCTCCTCAGTTGTGCCCAACCGGTACAAAAGAGGAGAACATGAAAAGAAAAACAGATGAATATTTTAGAAGAGAGGTCAAATCTTTTATGAAGGAGTTTCTCGAAACGTTGATGCTGGACGAGCGTAAGCAGCATCTTGAATCGAACCCAGCGGATAAAGGCAGAGCTTGCGCACGACATGAAAAAAATCTATCGTGCAGATAATATCCTGATAGCGAAAGAGCAATACGAGTCTTTCAGCACGGAACACGGCTTGGAAAAAATGCTCTACCTGATCTTGAGAGAGGAGGACGAAAAACTAGCAAAACGCAAAATGCCGAATATCGCCATTTACGAGGGCAAACACAATTGACAGGACGCTACCCGCGGAGTCGTGCTATGACGAAGAGACGCAAACGTATCGATCATATCCGCGTCCGTTTTGAAATATTTCTATAGCAAGCGATTCTCCAAAACCTACTCTGCAACATACCGCTGCGTCTTTGGTTGGGTATGTAGAATTATCATGCGTCTGCCAACCACTTCTCGATTTGTAGTCCGGGTATACGCTTAAATTCAGCCGTGTTATTTGCGATGAGTATGGCACCTAACGCGAGAGTGTGCGCCGCAATCAGAAAACCGTATGGGCCGATAGGCTTACCTTTTCTTTTTAACTCTGCCCTGAGTGCTCCAGTTATTTCTGCCGCTGTAGCGTCATACGAGTATTGCCGCAAAACGCTGAGAAAGTTACGTAGGCTATGGCCGTTTTGTTCGACGTCGCGACTGTTTTTAACACCGAACCAAAGCTCGCTGGCCGTGACGCTGGATATGCCGACAGTGTTTTTTATAGATTTTTGTTCGAAATAGTCAAGTAGTTCAGGCTTTCGCGCGGTGATAAGATAAATGCAAATATCGGTGTCGAGTAGATAAATCATGAAAATAAGCGATTGAGTTTGGGGCGGTGCTGCATGTCGGGTTGCTCTCTGCCGTCTGCAAAAATATCGCCGCTGAATTCGAGAATCGCTTTGCGTGCGGTATCCCATCGGGTTCTGGTCGTCGGCCGTAAAATAATAGTGTCGCCTGATTTTTCAATATAGACTTCTTTGCCTGAAAAGCGAAACGCTTTGGGAATACGTACTGCCTGACTATCACCGCTTTTGAATACTCGTGTTCGTACCATATATATGAGTATATACATGTCTATGCGATGCGAAAATTTTTTACGACGAATGAAAGAAGCGCTGGAGACAACTCTTCTTGACGAATAGTGAATCGATTCTTGTTGCCGGTTTGCCGTAGATTTTCGCCAGTTGCGCGAGTTCGAGGACAGAAACAATTTCTTGATTAGTGCTCATTATCTGCGCGACTATCAGTGCTCTTTTCAAAAAAATAAATATATAATAAAGAGGATTGACGATATAGACATGTTAAAGACCTTTTTACTGTCTATGTTAAATGATAGCCTATCAATATTCCTCTCAAACATTTATGCGTGTACAAAAAATATCCTGCTGCACAGTCGAATAATTTTACCGTTATTACTGGTTGCCATAATATCCGGTTCGAAATCTTCTCCAGCAGCACAACACCCGATGGTACAAGCACGACTGGTCTATACGCCAAAGATTTTTTTGGCGATCCGATGTTTAATATTACTGTGCCGGGTAACTCTTCTGGGCGAAACGCTGGTATCATCCGAAGAAAGATACCGGTGTTGCCAAATACAGGCGGCGATATGTCTACTCGTATAGCGGTTTCGCAGATCTGCGATCCGATATATGATAGCCCGCCGACGTACCCTTGCCAAGTGAGACCGGCCGACGCTAATTTTTCAGGGACCGACAAAATTGGCACGCCTCAAGGTGTTGAATACTGGAAAAGAGTGGCAATGCCATGGAATTACTGGAATCCTGCTGGCCAAATGAGTCTGACCTTGCCGAATACGATCAGCGTGAGTGCGCTGCCGCCACCCGACCCTCAGGTGTGCCATACTTATACCTACAGAACGCCAGGCTGCTGGTTTCACTGGCCTTGGCCGCTCGATTATGATGATTGTTATGCTTGGAGCTCAAGCTGCTTTTCAACCGGTGGGTATTGTGATCCAATAACATATTCGTATTGAACATGATTAAGAGTTTTATTTTCCTTCAAATTGTTGCGTGTTTATTTGCTACAGCCTTATATGCAGAATCATGGGTAGGACTTTCGACTTCTGGTTTCATTTCTGCAAGTAGGAGCAATAATTTTTACTGTTCCGATGCGCATGCGCCTACAGGATTTTCAGCCGGTGGTTTTTGGGGAACGCAGATATTTAAAAATTTTATCTTCGAAGCCGGGGGCAGTTATCAGCAAATAATTGCTAATCGTCTTTCGAGTTTTAACGTCACGAACTCAAGTCCATGCTACAATGCAGGTCAAGATTATATGTATGCGAATTATCGGCAAGATTTTATTATTCTCACGTTGATGCCCGGATATCGACAAGCACTTTCGGAAAGTTTTTCGCTGATTTTTTCTGCCGGTGCAATTTTAAATTTTAATTTAGGTGTAACGCGAGATTTGGTTTATTTCAATAAATTATCCGATCCGACCTTGGATGCTACGATTCAGGCGAATGCTCATGAATTACCGACGGATGAAAAAGAACATGTACAAACTGGTTCGCTAGTCTATCAAGATACCTTCACAAATATTGGCTTTGCGGGAAAAATTGCACTGGCTTGGCAGCCGGTAAATAGCCATTTTGGATTGCGCTTAGGTACTGCCGTTGAAAAATATGTTTCAACAGGTACAAGTACTCCTGGCGTATATCTTATGACTAGCCCAGTCAGCAGCATAGTCTTCAGAATTTCAATAGAAGGCGTCTATCGGCTTTAATTTTCTAATGAAGAATATTTTTCTTATGTTTCTGTTTTTTTTACTCGCACTCGCGGCGTGCGCGA
The DNA here is from genome assembly GCA_018240245.1 of Spirochaetota bacterium. Classification (GTDB taxonomy): domain Bacteria; phylum Spirochaetota; class Leptospiria; order Turneriellales; family Turneriellaceae; genus Turneriella. The sequence continues at coordinate 2,922 of JAFEGD010000095.1, forward strand.
ATGCGCAGCCCCGCTACGAAAAACGTGGCCAAGTCATTTTCGACCGGCAAGACGCCGCAATTATGCGCAATGAAAAAAAGAAATTGAAGGAGTTCCCACCTTCTCCACATGCGGAGTCGTGCTATGACGAAGAAACGCAAACGTATCGATCACAGCCGCGCCCATTTTGAAATATTTCTATAGCAAGCGATTCTCCAAAATCCACTCTGCAACGTATCGCTGCACCGCTGCGCTCGTCGCGCCGTAGCGAAACGCATCGCCGATGATCGCATAAGAGATGCGCTCTGAGCGCGGCAACGTGCGCACATTTTCGCGCGTGATGCCGCCGATGAGAACAAGAGGTAGGTTAGTGCGCGCGAGGTATTCTTCGATGAGATGGCGATTCGTGGCGACATCGGGTTTTGTCGGGCTCGCGAACATCGTGCCCAACGCGATGTACGCGGGCGGCGGTGTTGCCGTGAGCGCCCGTTCGAGTTCTGCCAGCGAGTGCGTCGAGCGCCCGTACGGTACGGCGAGCTGCGGCGGCAGCGCGTCGTCTTGGCCCAAGTGCAGCGGCAGTTGCAAGCGCTCGGCGACCTCTGCGTGGTCGTTCACGATGAGAGTTGCCCGCTGTGCGAGCGGCAAGATTTCGCTTAAGTTGCGTTCATAGGTTAAGGGGGATATCTCCTTGTGGCGGTATTGTATGGTCGTAGCGCCGCCGGCGACCGCACCCGCGACAAAATCGGCAAGCGTGATACCGTGGCGCGCACAGGTTTCGCCGTCGCAAATAAGGTAGAGCGAGGCACGCTTTAGAAAATCGCTTGCGAGCATGAGGCAAAAACCGTTTGCAATAACATGCTGGCGCGAAAATTATTTTTTGCTGCGATATTCGGATTACTTTTTGCTCCGACGCTTCATGCGAATTTACGCGCACCGATACGCATCGAGCACGCCGCTGCGCGCCTCGTCGCGCCGAAAAGCAGCGCGCGTGTGTTGGGCGAGAGTCTCGAATTTCACTGCCCCGAAGCGTACACGGGCAAGCACAATTACGAAAAATTTGAAGCGCGCGTCTGCAAGGCGCGCGTGCGCTACCGCATCGATAGCCCCGGCGAACGCTTGCGCTTGCAATTTGTGTTTTCGGGTAATGCGAACGTCGTTTGGCGGCTCGCCGACAAGATGCTGCAATCGCAAGCACTGGCCACAAAGCCCGCTGCGAAAACCGAGTGCCGGTTTTGTCCCGAGTCCATGCAATCGATACAGACGGCCACGCAAGAATTCGATTTTGCCAAGGGCGAGAGCACGCTTGAGATTCAATACGAACAAAGTCTATCGTACAGCGAATCGGGGCATGGCTATTTCTCCGCCAGCAAATGGCAGCAGAGTTTTACGTACGAACTCTGGCCGCTCGCCGAGTGGCAGTGGGGCGATAGCGTTACTGCTGATTTAACTTTTACCATCGCAGCGCGCTCGGGATTTTTAGGCTTGGGCTATAAAGACGACACGATGCGCTGCGCTCTCGAAGAAAACGAAAAATCAACAGAACTTGCACTTGCCGTGGCGCAAGTCGAAAATGACACACGCACCGCAACGGGTCGTGTTGCGTTAAAGAAATCGCCGCAGCGGCTGCGGTGTTGGTATGCGGCGGGGTAATCGCCGTTTTTCAGTATCTTTTCAACAGTGCTGCCGCCGTAACATTTTTGCGACGATCGTATTTTATCGCGTTCTGAAATTTTTTTGAAGTAAAGAGCAATATATCTTCAGGGTTCTTATCGGAAACGTCGAATAAGATCGCTGAGAACTTGCCATGATTCGTGATAATGACAGGCTCCGATCGCGCCTGCCGAATATATCGCGAGAGATTTTCTTTAACCTCGCGAATCCCATGAATTCTGTCTACTGTAGCCATTTTAGCTCCTTTTATCATACATGAACTCGGTTGTCTCTGTGCCCTTTTTCCTAAAAAAAATACAACAACGATTTTTTTAGCACCGAATATTTCATAGAAAATCCGGTATCCATCAATGCGAAGCTGCCAAACTTCTTTTCCGTGAAAGTAAGGCGGTCTATCTTCAGAAAGTTTTTTCTTTCTACGGCTTGGCGAAATCGGCGAATGCAAATCAGCAATAATCGTTTTCAATAAACTTCGCCGAAACCGCTTCGGCACGAGGATTTCAAATTCTTTAACAAACTCGACCGTAAATTCAATCGTGAAGCGCAATTTGTAGTCATAAATGTAGACTCAAATTACACGTCAAATAGCATTTGTGAATTTATTTCTGCACAG
>JAFEGD010000096.1 GCA_018240245.1 Spirochaetota bacterium
CCGCCGGGTTCGTGCCGCGCTTGGAAAAAATATAGCTCACGAGTTTTTGCAGATCGCCGTCTTGCAGCGGCTTACCGTTACCAAAAGGGAGCATGCCTTTTTGCGGAAAACCCGTACGCACGTTACCCATCACCGTCGCCAAGTCACAGCCGTGAATCCAGAATTCGTCGGTGAGGTTGGGCCCGACGAGCCCGCCTAAATTCGCATTATGGCAGGCCGCGCAGGTTTGCGCCACGAATAATTTTTCGCCCTCGGCGAGCGACGCCGCGTCGGTCAAGGGTTTAAGTCCCGTATCGACGGCCTTGGCTTCGGCTTTCTTCTTCGGCGATGCCGCTAATTCGGCTTCGTATTCTTGCAATTGCGACGCTCCCCCCGCGTATTGATAATAAATAAAATAGCCGACGCCGAAGGCGATTGTCAAATAAAAACCCAACACCCACCAGCGCGGCATGTGATTGTCGAGTTCGCGAATACCGTCGTATTCGTGATTCAACAACTTATCTTTTTGTTCTTCGTTTGCCATTCAAATCTCCTATTTTCTCAAAGGGGGATTGCCCTCGGTGCTACCGTCTTCGAGCGGTAGCTGCGCAATTTTTGCGTACTTCGACTTGCTGCCGCGAAACACGAGCACCAGCATCGTTACAAAAACGGCGAAAAAGAGCACGAGCGACGCGATGGGGTAGATCGAGACGTTACCGATGTCGCTTAAAACTTTCGCCGTCATTTATTTCACCTCGGCCTTGATGTCGGTGCCCAAGCGCTGCAAGTAAGCGATGAGCGCGACGATCTCGCGATTCGCGTCGATCGGCATGCCGTCTTTTTTGAGCGTGTCGGCAATCTGCGCCGCTTGCACGTTGAGTTCGGTGAGCGCGATCTTATCGTAGAACGGCGGGTAGTCGACGCCGATGGTGCTGAGTGCGCGCACTTTTTTAGAAGTAAGGCTCGTGTCCAAAACGTTCTCGAACATCCATGGGTAGGCGGGCATGATCGAGCCGGGCGACGTTGTGCGCGGATTTTTCATGTGCTGAAAATGCCACGCATGGTTGTACTTGCCGCCGACGCGGTGCAAATCGGGCCCGGTGCGTTTCGACCCCCATAAGAACGGATGGTCGTACACAAATTCGCCCGCTTTCGAGTATTCGCCGTAGCGCTCGGTCTCCGAACGAAAAGGACGAATCATCTGCGAGTGGCAGGTATTGCAACCTTCGCGAATATAGATATCGCGACCTTCGAGTTCGAGCGGCGAATACGGTTTCACGCTCGCAATCGTCGGAATATTCGTGCGCACCATCGCGATCGGTACAAATTCGATAATGCCGCCGATGAGCACCGCCACCAACGTGAGCGCGGTGAAAACCAAAGGCTTGCGTTCGAGAATGCGGTGCTTGTGCTCTTTGGGGTCGGCGTGTTCGGCTTGGTCGCTGAGCGCCGGCGCACTCGCTTGTTCGCCCGGGACAAATGTACCCGAGCGCATCGTTTTGAACAGGTTATACGCCATCGCGAGAAATCCTGTAAGATACATCATACCACCGACCGAGCGCATCACGTACATCGGTACGATCTGCGTAACGGTATCTAAGAAGTTGGGATATAAGAGCGCGCCTTCTTTCGTGAACTGTTTCCACATGAGGCTCTGCGTGATGCCGCCGATATAAAGAGGAATCACGTAAAAGACGATACCGATCGTACTCATCCAGAAGTGGAAATTCGCGAGACGTAGGCTATAGAGCGGCTTTGCGTAAATACGCGGAATGATATAATAGAGTATCGCCTCCGCGAGGCCGCAGTTCCACGCGAGCGCGCCCAAGTGAACGTGACCGATAATGTAGTCGGTATAGTGCGTGAGCGCGTTGACGTTTTTCAGCGAAAGCATCGGCCCCTCGAACGTCGCCATGCCGTACGCGGTGATGCCCACCACCATGAACTTTAAGACCGGGTCTTGGCGTACTCTATCCCACGCACCGCGCAGCGTCAAAAGACCGTTAATCATGCCGCCCCACGACGGCGCGACGAGCGTTACCGAAAACACCGTTCCCAACGCCTGCGCCCATTCGGGAAGTGCCGTATAGAGCAGATGGTGCGGGCCCGCCCAAATATAAATAAACACGAGCGCCCAAAAGTGTACGATCGAAAGTTTATACGAATATACCGGGCGGTTCGACGCCTTCGGAATAAAATAATACATAATGCCCAAAAACGGCGTCGTCAAAAAGAACGCGACCGCGTTGTGCCCGTACCACCACTGCACGAGCGCGTCTTGCACCCCCGCGTAGACAGAATAACTTTTCAAGAACGAAACGGGAATCGCCAGCGAGTTACCGATGTGCAGCATCGCGACGGTGACAAAAGTCCCGATATAAAACCAAATCGCGACATAGAGGTGCTTCTCGCGCCGATTCAAAATCGTCATCAGCATGTTGAGACCGAAGACAATCCACACCACCGCAATGGCGATGTCGATCGGCCATTCGAGCTCGGCGTATTCTTTGCTCGACGTGTAACCCAACGGCAGCGTAAACACCGCCGCGACGATAATGAGCTGCCAACCCCAGAAGTTAATATTCGAGAGCAGGTCGGAGTACATACGCGCTTTCAAAAGGCGTTGCAACGAATAGTAGACGCCTAAGAAAATTGCGTTACCGGCAAACGCGAACACCACCGCATTCGTGTGCAGCGGACGCAGACGCCCAAACGACAAAAACGAAACATGCCCCAAATAGTCGGGTACGTAAAGCAAGATTGCGATGACGATACCCACCAACATTCCAATGACGCCCCAAATAATTGTCGCGAGCGCAAACTTGCGCACGATTCGGTTGTCATACTCAAAAGTTTCAACGGCCATTACGAGCTCCTTCAGAACTTACAGTTAATTTTTCAGATTTTTTATGAGGATGGATTTCGTTATTCTCGGGTGGTTTCTCGTCGAACAGCATGCGGATTGCCGGCGTTTCATGATCTTCAAACTGGCCGTTTTTCTGCGCCCAGAAAAACGCCAAGAGAAAACCGCCGCCTAAGAGCACGCTAAAAATGAGCAGCACAAAAAGCGCGTCCATTAGCGTAGCCCTCGCATAAGAGCGCCGACGCGCGCGCTCAAAAATGCCAAACCGATGACACTCAGCGAACTCAACGGCATGAGAATCGCGCAAAAGAGCGGTGTGAGTTCGCCTGAAACCGCAACCGATACGCCGAAAATATTGTATGCAAACGAGAGCACATACGCGGCGATGGCCACGTACTGCGCTTGCTTGGCCATCGCAATGAGGCGCGGCAATGTAGCAAACGCACTCGCCGATAAAATCGCGTCGCTCGCCGGAGAAAAATTGCTGTGGTTTTCGGTAAGCGCAACGCCCAAGTCTGCCGCCGCGATCGCCGCTGCGTCGTTCAAACCGTCGCCGACCATCATCACCGGCCCGTGCGCTTGGAGTGAACCAATAATTTGGGATTTTTTTTCGGGCGTTGCATTGAAGTAGAGCGAGTCTTTCACCGCGACACCCGCGCGCGGTTCGGAACCTATCCCAAACACGCCTACAAAACGTTCGCGCTCGCGCTCGCCGTCGCCGCTTAAGAGCGCGACAGCGTAGTTTTTCTTTAGTGCAGCGACAGTTTGCGATAAAGCAGAGCGCAGCGTATTTTGAATCGCAAAATAGCCGCAATACTTGTCGTCGATCGCGGCAAATACGGCGCTCGACGATAGTTCGTTGGGTGGCGTTGCCGCGACGCCGTTGTCAGCGAGCCACGCGAGCGAACCCAACACAACGCGCCGCCCGTTGCAGCGCGCGCTCAAGCCCCGCCCGGCGTACTCGCTAAAATCGCTCACGATAAAATTTTCCGATAAGGTACGATAACTTGCGACCGCGCGCGCCAAGGGGTGCGTCGACTCGTTCGCCACCGCAGCAAAAAGCGCCAGCTCGCTTTCAGACACAGCCGCAGCTTGAGCGACAAAATGCGTATCGTACTTGCCGGTGCTTGTGAGCGTGCCGGTCTTATCGAACACAATCGTGCGCAGGCGAAAGAATTTTTCGACGATCGCCGTCGATTTCAAGAATAGCCCCGCGCGCGCGAGCACGCTCTGCGTCGTAAAAAACGAAAACGGCTTCGCCATCGCCAGTGCGCAAGGGCACGTAATCACCAAGACCGCCGAAAAAGCGTTCCACGCATGCGCGCCGTCTTTGGGTAGCCAATAAACGAGCGCCGCCGTCGCCGTAACCAGCACAATGCCGGTGAAATACGGTAAAATTTTTTCGGCAAAGCTGCTCGCGGTAAACGCTGCATTCGCAGCTTCGGCATCGCTGCTTGAGGCAGCATTGCTCCCCGCGTCTTCCCAAATGCGGTTGAGCTTGGCCGGGTCGATATCTTCGAGTACCTCGACTTCAATCGATTGCCCGACAACTTTGCCCCCCGCTTCGAGTATTGCACCCCGGGGGATTACCACCGGTTCGGATTCTCCGGTGATAAACGCATAATCTACCGCAGCTTCAGCGATAAGAACTTTCGAGCGCACGGGGGCGATCTCGCCCGCGAGTAAGCGTAAACGGTCGCCGACTCTCAGCTCTTGCACCGGCGTAATCTTTTCGCTCGTTGCGGTTTTGACACGCACCGCTAACGGCAAGAATAAGAGATTATCGCGTTCAAAATTGAGCCAGGCATACGAACGACTCTGCACATAGCGGCCAATCAACAAGAAAAAAATCAATCCCATGAAGGTGTCAAAATAGCCGGGGCTCCCGCCGGTGAGAATATCGACCGCGCTGCGCGCGAACATCGCCGCGATGCCAAGTGCAATCGGAAAATCGAGAATTATCTTCTTTTGTTTCAGCGCACGCCACGCATTCTTGAAAAAATCGCCCGCCGCATAAACGAGCACAACGCTCGCTAAGGCTGCATTGAGAATCACAAACGTCTGGGCGAAGTTCG
>JAFEGD010000097.1 GCA_018240245.1 Spirochaetota bacterium
GTCGTCGCCCGCCTTGCCTTCGGGCGTGCCATAAAACTGGTCGGGGCCGACTTGGTAGCAATAGCTATAGAAGTTCTTTTTTTGTGCGGGAGTCAAAGAATCGATTTCGGCTTGTGTATAGTATTTCTCGTCGGCTTCTTTGCGCCAAACGAGTTCGCCTTGTTGAATAGGAGCACGCGCAAATAACCCGCGACCCTCGATGTCGCTACCGCGAACCTCAATATGCGGGTGCAGCATGGTTCAAGGAGGAACCGAGGTTCGCGCGGACACGGATGTCCTCTTCGCGCGAACCATGACTCAAGGATGGGTCGAGGTTCGCGCGGACACGGATGTCCTCTTGATTCAGAGCAGGGACAATCGAATGGAATAAATCCCGCGGATTTTCAAGCCCAGCGGAGCGAATCACAAAATCGGGAACAATCTCAAGATCGAGATAGCGCTGCTGCATCGCTGCCGAAAGATACTTGAAATCGCGCACCCGCGAGCGGCACGCGGGCGCTCCGCACGCGCAGTCCATTTCCCAGTGATCTTCGGCCATCGAAGTCGAGTAGTCGAACGTAATTTCTTCTTCGTGGCGGATATTGCGAATCGCAATTAAGAACGCTTTGCCCTTGTGGATTTTTAGCCCGGCGTTCGGTTCGCAGCAATGGTTGACAAAGTTATCGGGTGTTGTCGTCGGCCCTAAAAAAAGATCGGTGTCGATCTGCATGTAATGGCATTTCTCGAAGTTAACCTTGCTGAGATAGTTTTGCCGAGTATAGAGTCGCCCCCGAAATTGGAGAATCTTTTCGCCGGCTCTGATTTCTTTTCTTGCAAAAACGCCTTTCCCAAACCGGGTAGGTCGTACCTCCAATGGCGATTCGCCGATGGGGGCCTTTTGGCCATGCTCTGGAGCACTTTGTGTCGGCAGAGCGGTTGTGAGCGTCATGGTAACCTCAACATGAAATTTATCTGTGTCGCCATCCATAAGGCAATCAATAGCACAACTAAAAAAACTTTTTTCTTTTTACCGCCTGACCAATTTTTTGACACTAAACGCCGTCCATGATCGATAGTGTGCAAAAAGTAGCTTGGCAAATTTATCCGTGGCGCGATTCGCGCGAGCGTATTTTAGTCGGGGCGACGGTTGCGTTTTCGCGCAAGGGCTTCTATGGTACGTCGGTGCGCGAGATTAGCGTCGAAGCGGGGTTAGAGCAGCCGAGTATCTATCACCATTTTGGTAGCAAAGAGAATTTATATTGGGCATGCCTGCGCTCGACGCACCTCTATATGATTCGTAACATTAGGCGGCGCATCGCAACAGAGCGGAGCCTTGCGGACGAAATTCGTTCGATGTTTCGTGCGATTTCCTGGTTCCAGCGCGATTTTCCCGAGTTTTTTCGGTTGCTCTTTGCGTTAGTCTATTCGTCGCCTCTAGAAATTGCCGATCGCTATACGAGTCTTTATGCTGCCGACTTATTTCGTCTGGTCGATCGCGCGTTCGATCGGCATCCGCCGCAGACGGCACGTCTCGAAAAATATTCACTGACGATTCACACACTTTTCAGTTTTATTCTCGCGCATACGGGGCGCGTACCGCGCGGCGAACGGATATTATACTATCGGTCGTTGCGTTTGTTATACGCTAAGCTGTGTTAGTCCGCTTCTTCGGCGGTTTCTTCGATCGTATGCTTGCAGTTCGGGTTCTGGCACGTTAAAGTAATGCCGCTCTTGCGCACTTTTTGCCCCATGATCGAATTGCATTGCGGGCAGGTGCGTTTCGCCGGCGTTTCGAGCATCGTGAACTCGCAGCCGGTGGTGGAGTAATTTGCGCAACCGTAAAATCCGCGCCCTTTCTTGCCTTTCTTTTTCACGACATTGCCGCCGCATAGCGGACAAATACCCAAAGGAATGCTTTCGGAGAATCGGCAACCGCCCTGAAAATTACTACAGCCGATAAAATAGCCGTTTTTGCCGAGCTTCTGCATGAGCTGGTGTCCGCATTGCGGGCAATTGCGGTCGAGCGGTATGCGCACGAGGTGCGTTTGGTCGGCAATTTCGTTACCCGCGCGCTCGACGCTGTCGTGAAATGTCGGGTAAAAATCGCCGAGCATATTGCGCCAGTTATTTTGCCCCTGTGCGATGCTATCGAGTTTTTCTTCTAAATTTGCCGTGAATTTAAGATCGACGATATCGGGAAAGTGCGCTGCCATGATGTCGTTCACGACACGGCCGAGTTTCGTCGGTATTAACTGCCGCCCTTTGCGTTCGATGTACGCGCGTTTATCGAGCGTGCCGATTGTGGGTACGTATGTCGCCGGGCGACCGATGCCCGATTCTTCCATCGCTTTGATGAGCGACGCTTCGGTGTAGCGGGGCGGCGGCTGTGTAAATTTTTGCTGTTTCGTAAATTCGGTGAGCGTTAATGCGTCGCCTTCGTTGAAGTGCGGTACATAGCCGACTTTTTCGTCGCCCAAAGGAAAAATCGCACGAAATCCCGCAAAGGTTTGTCGCGAGCTCGAATAGCGAAATGTGAACTTTTTTTCGGAATCTTGTACTTCCAAAGACACTAACTCATCGACACCCGGTGTCATCTGCGAAGCGACGAAGCGCCGCCAGATGAGTGCATAGAGGCGATATTGGTCGCGGTCGAGATATTTTTCGACGCTCTCGGGCGTGCGCGTAACGTCGGTCGGGCGAATCGCCTCGTGCGCGTCTTGCGTGTTCTCGGTTTTTTTGCCGTAAAAGTTCGCCGTTTCGGGCAAGTAGGATGGTTCAAAGTTCTGTGTAATATACGTGCGCGCTTGCTCTAACCCCGTTGCCGAGATGCGCGTCGAGTCGGTACGCATATATGTGATAAGACCTTGCGAGCCTTCTTTGCCGAGCTCGACGCCTTCATAGAGCCCCTGTGCAATCGACATTGTTTTTTGCGCACGAAAGCCCAAGCGTGTCGAGGCGTCTTGTTGCAAGCGGCTCGTGATATAAGGCGCAAGTGGTTTAATGCGCCGCTCGGACGTTTTGCGCGCAGTGAGCGAATATGTCGCGGCGCGAATATTTTTTTCAAGCGCTTCGGCGTCGCTCTTGTTCGTCACTGCAACTTTCTTGCCGTCGACCTGTGCTAAACGAAACGCCGTTTCGCGATCTTTTGCTTTCGCATGCGGGCCGTTAAAAAAACCGTCAAACTCCCAAAATTCTTCTTCTTTGAAACTCTCGATTTCTTTCTCGCGGTCGCAGAGTATTTTCAGCGCAGCCGACTGCACGCGCCCCGCCGAAAAGCGCCGCGAACCGAATTTTTTCTGTAGTACAGGCGAAATTTCATAACCCACGAGACGATCTAATACGCGCCGCGCCTGCTGCGAATCGACGCGCTGCATGTCGATGGTGCGCGGGTGCTCGACGGCTTTCAAAACCGCCTCTTTGGTGATTTCGTTAAACTCGATGCGGCTAATTTTGGGATTTACTTCGGAGAGTGCACGCCCTAAGTGCCAGCTAATCGCCTCGCCTTCGCGGTCGGGGTCGGTCGCGAGTAACACTTCGGACGAAGTTTTTGCCGCTTTACGCAATTCGCCGAGAGTTTTGCCTTTGCCGCGAATGGTGATGTAAAGCGGCTCGAAGTTATGCTCGATATCGATGCCCATACTCGAACGCGGCAGATCGATCAGATGGCCTTTCGACGATTCGACGCGGTATTTACCGCCCAAGAATTTGCCGATCGATTTGGTTTTCGCGGGCGACTCGACGATCACGAGCGCAGTTTTGCGCGCCGCAGCGGTCGATTTTTTAGGTCTCTTTGGTTTTTCGTTGCGTTCTTTTTCTTCTTTCATGCGGCGATTTAAGCTCGGCGAACTATTCTCCCTTGTTTAAGAAATCTTCGAGATGCCGTTGGCGGCCATATTTTTGCAATTTCAAAAGAGTCAATTTCTCAATTTGCCGTACGCGCTCTTTCGAGAGGTTAAATTTTTTGCCCGCCTGCGTGAGCGAGAGCATTTTTTTACCGTTCAGACCATAGCGGCGTTCGATAATTTCGCGCTCCGATGGAGTGAGTTCGTCTAAGATTTCTTGCAGCGAATCTTTGAGTGCCCCTTGCATGACTTGATCTTCGGGCGAAGTATATTTTTCATCGCGAACCTGCGAAATCTGCGTGTTCTCCGAATCGGCGTTGGCCGGTACGTCGAGCGACACGTAGTCGGACGAGATTTGTTTGAGCCAACGCACTTCGGCTTCGGGCATGTCGAGACGGTCGGCGATTTGCGCAAGCGTCGGCTCTTCGCCGAGTTCGTTCTCTAAGTCTTTTTGAATCGCATCGATGCGCGCGACATCGATCGTACGGTTCATCGGCAGACGAATCATCGCCGCCTTTTGATTGATCGCCAGAATAATAGCTTGGCGAATCCACCAGACTGCGTAACTAATAAAATGGTAGCCCATGTCGGGGTCGAAGCGTTCGGCCGCTTTGATGAGACCCAAATTGCCTTCGTTGATAAGGTCTAAGAGGCTAATACCGAAGCGTTGGTATTTTTTTGCCACCTGCACGACAAAGCGCAGGTTCGCGGTAATGAGGCGTTCTTTTGCCTTTTCATCGCCCGCAATCGCCGCCCGGGCGAGCGCGTCTTCTTCTTCGCGCGTCAACAGCGGTATCTTGTTGATTTCTTCGAGATACCATTGGATGCTCGACTCGGTATAGGGGTTTTTAACGAGCGATTTATCGACGACCGACTCTTCTCTACGCAGCTCGACGTCGGGCCCAATCTCGGCGAGGCGCGTGCGCTTGCCAGCTTTCTTGGTCGCTACCGAGGCCATGCGGCCTATACCCTTTTTTTAGAGTCGGCGTAAACCAATTGCAAATTTTTAAGAAAAACGCCGATTAAATCACGCGCTCGTATTCGTTGAAAGGTATCTGCCATACTTTGATGCCGCAGAAATGATCGCCTTCGGGGCAGCGCGGTTTCAAATGTTCGCGCACAAAACACGGCGGGCCGATAAATTTGCCGATCTCGGGAAATTGCGTTTTGACTGCGCTCACCTCGGCGTGCGCCGAATAAAAAATTTCTTCTTGCGCGTTGTAGCAGAGCCGCGCTTTCCATTTGTGAAAAAAGTTGTAGTAGTCGCCCGATTCTAGATAGCGTATCGGGTATGCATTGGGCAAAAGGTATGCTAAATCTTCGCGGGGGATTGAGTCTTGAGGCCACAAGCGGCGCACGATCTCAAAATTTTGTTCGAGGTAGTCCAAATAAATTTGCGTCGCCTCGGGAGATTTTTTAATGAGCGACGGCACGATATAATCGTTTTCGAGCGAGATCTGTTCGGCAAGGTGTGGGCGACTACCGGGCAGCGTGCGGTGGCGCTGTTCTTGCGAGTCGGCGGTGTGCGAAAGTTTTTTCTGAAAAGTAAAGTGTACGTGGTTCAAAAGCCGTGTGCTCTCGTCCAAGGTGCCGGGGTAGAAGACATCGCCCAAAAGCGGATTCACCGCAGTGTCGAAAACGCTGCGGTCGAACTGCTCAAGCGCCGCGACCGACGACGACACAAGCCGCGCTGGCTTACCTTGTAGCGCGGCATCGAACGCGGCATTTTTCTGTTTCGCAGCTGTGCTATCGAACGTGCGCGCGGGTGGTTCGAGCGGTACAGGTAATTCGTTGAAGAGTTCTGCGTCAATCGCGCGAATGTGTTCGAACATCTTAAGACCCAAGACGACAAATTCTTCGTGCGCCGACCACAACAGCATACGCGCATAACGCATCAGCGTCAGCGCGCTCACGCTGTGGTAAAGATACGCGACGGTCGAAACGGGCATCACATAGCGCGCGATTTCCATGCAGCGCTTTTTGATGTCGCCCGCATGTTCTTCTTTATTACGCGCTTTGAGGCGGTGTATCGAAAAATAAATTTCTTCGACGACGGGCTTTAAGACGTCGATGAGTCGAGTATACGTATCGAATGCCAAGGTGTGGAGCGCATGGACATCCGCATTTTGCATGAGCGAAGTGGGGAGCGAATACCAAGTACGGTCGTTTTTGATCGCGACATAGCGCTGCGAAACTTGTTCGGAGTTGTAGTAGGGGTGCGCGTGCAAAATTTGCCAAATCACTTGGCGGCTGACATTTTCGAGACCGAATACAAACTGCGCGTGTTGGCGCGTCGTGTGGTGGCCCGACTTCAACGTCGCGCGCGCGACTTTTTTGGCGAGCTCGCGCGACTTGTCGCTCTTGTGCATGTCGTCGGGTAGCAGCAGACCTTTTGAACTATAGCACGTGCGCGCCGAGGCCGCAGCGATGTCGAACGGCTGCGCGGTGTACGCGATGAGGCTCACCTTGATCGGCGAAGCGGCGTATTCGGCGGCGTATTTTTCTTTCAGCGAGTCGAACCAGTGTGCGTCGGCCATTGAGGGTGAACTTTCAGTTCGAGCGCGCGCGACAAATCGGATTTGTATAAGCTCACCCGGTGGGTGAGCTTATACATCGATAGAGATAGGTCGTGTCGCGGCGCGCGTTGAATTGCGGATTCGCCCGAATCACGAGCTTCTCTTGCCACGAGGGCTCAAAGCGGCGTTCGAGCTTGCAAAAAGTGCCGTTCTTTTCGAAAAGTTTCGTTTCTACTTCGCTGAACCTGCCGAGTGATAAAATGTATATGCCGCTGGCATTGCTACTGCGTGCATACGCGACTAGCGCCGCGCTATCGGAAAAATTGGGCGGTGTCGGTTTCGCGAACGTCATGTATGCCTGCCGCCACAGGTCGATACGGTAAAGCGCGAGCGGTTGCTCGGTTTTCGCAAGATAGCGCGCGGCATCGATCGTATTGAGTTGGCTGCGGCTCAAGGTAATCGGCAGCAAGATCAGAATATTCACGGCGACAAAACCGCGCCATGCAATGCGCACGATTTTGTGTTGCAACGAAAATTTAAGCCCGTGGAGCGAGAGCAGAAAAAAGAACGGTAAAACGGGTAGCATGAAACGTTCGAGCTTATTGGCGATGAGGCTGTGGAGCGCGACAAAGACTACGAGATGGGTCGCGAGTAAGAGTTGGGTGCGTAATCCGACAACAAGCGGGTAGAGCAAGACAAACGAAAAAGGCGGGATAAACACTACGGCGAGTAATGTAATATACGTATGCCAAGGAGCGCCGCCGTAATTCGCTTCGGCAACGTTACCGGCATAATTGATGCGCAAATATTCGAGGGGTGTGCCGAGTGCCGCCCTGCCTTCAAAACGATCGAGAGCAACGAGCAGCAGAACGGCAAAAAAACCGCCGAGAGCATAGCCCCCGATTTGCCGCAGCGTCATTTTGCGGCGCAATAAACGAATCGTGAAGAATATAAAAAATAGAGCGGCGAAGATCGCCGCTTGAAAGCGAAAAATGACGGTGAGGCCGATAAAAAATCCACCGACGCAAAAATCGCGCCATCGCGCATTGTCTTTCAACAGAAAATAAAGCGCGACGGGAACCGTCGTCAGCGTAAGGCTTTCTTGAAAAGCGCGCGTCGAAAAAAACGGTAGGATAAAATGCGCGGCATAAAGCCAGCCCGCGGTCTTCGCCATACCGATTTGCGTGCCCAGCCGATAAAACGCCCAGACTCCCGCGAGCGAGAATAAGCCCAAGCAGAAAAATCCCCACGACGCTAAGAAGGTCGTATCGGTAATATGCAAAATTTTGAGCGGTGCGATAAAGGCGTAAAAAATTTTGGGCAAGAGCGGCAAGCGGTACGCTTCGGTAACAATCGGCGCTCCCGTTTGGTAGAGTTGAAGCGCGGGTTCGATCACGTTCGCATAATCGTCTTCGGCGGTGGGGGTGTAGTTATAGAACGCCGCCGTCGTGCGGAGTGCGAAAGCGACGGTCAAAATAACGAGTAGTGGGTGCTTCTCATAAAAATTTTTCATTATTAATAATCCATACGAAAATAAATCCATCCCGCGATACCGGCAGCGGCAAAATTCGCAAAGTTACCCGCGATAAAAGGGTGTAGTGAACCGCTTTCGCCAAACGCGGTACCGAAATACATCAGAAAAAAATAGCCGAGCGTAAAGAGCATCGAGACCGCGATACTCGTCGCCGCGTTCGCCCTTTTGAGGCGCCCACCGACCATGCCACCGATGAACACGATAAAAAAGCAAACAAGCGGATAGCCCGCATGCCAGAAGACTTCGGTCAAAAAGACGCCATATTCGCCACCCACTTCTTTGCGCTTTTTGAATAAGCGAAACGAATCGAATATCGAACGCTCTTCGGAATCCATTTCGACGTAAAAATTTTGAAACGATTTCAAATTTTCGGGGAGTGTTTCTTGTAACGCATCGTACGATTCGGTATTTTGATAGCCCCCTTGGTCTGTGAAGTTCGAGATGCGTACATGGGTGAGATGCCACGAGTGCGATTCGTTATCTTCAACATGCGCTTTCTCGGCGTCGATAATTCGTTGGATCGAACCGTTCGGCCAGAGTTCGAGTAGATGAAAGCCGATGAGATCAGAATCGTACCACGCACCGAGTCCGATCGTATAATAGCGATTTTCAAAGCGTAGCGTGAGGTTGCTGCTTTTGTCGGTTTTTCTCAATCGCGCATCCTCGCCCCGGTTGCGCAATTTATAGCTGATATCGACCGCCTTGTACGACGCGGGAAACGCGACATATTCGTTGAGCAAGAAAAAGCCGCCGGCGAGGATTATGGAAAATATTAAGATTGGTCGCAGTATTCTGCTAAACGGTCGCCCTGCCGCAAGCATCACCGTAATCTCAAAATTGCGGTTGAAATTCGAGATCGTGAACGCGATCGAAAACATGAGTGCCGGAGGCACGATGTAAGTAATGAAAGAAGGAGTAACTGTCGCATAGTATTCAATCAACAGGCCGACGCCATGCTTGTTTTCGGTGAAATCTTTGAGCGAATCGAGGATTTTGACAATCACGGCGACGCCGACGAGTAAAATAAGCGTCCCCAAGAATGTTTTGATAAACGTGCGAAAAATATAACGGTCGAGAATGTCCATCTGCGCGGGCTATGGTAACTGTTCTGAAAATCGCGAAGCGAGCTTCTGCACAGTTACTCTACCCATCTTCGATTTTGAGCAGGGCTGTCAGCTAGTAGTTGACGGTGCAAAAAACTACTACGACATGGTGGCAGAGTTCATCGTGTCCGCCGCGCGCCGTAAACAAAGCACTCCCCCAGCACCGCAAAGCCCACCGCTCCCCGAAAGCGCCGCCAAAGAAAAAGAAGGCAAAGGCCGTATCGTCGCGTTGGCGTACCGGGGAGTGCAAACCGTGCAAATGGCGGGGCCCGCAATCGGTCGTTTTGCCCGCAGCCAGCAACAAATTATTGCGTGGGTTAAGAAAAAACGCAAAGAGCGATTGACGCTCATGTTTATTCCGCATAACGAACTCAAAATTCGTAACTATCATATTAGCAATTTTACGTTAATTCTGGTTACATCTTTATTAGGGGTGGTGCTCCTCGTGAGCGCATTCTTGGTGATTCGCCACAGCAGCACGATTCAAGAGGTGGATAAACTGCGGGTCTCGCATAAAGACGCCGAAGTGCAATTTGCCAAAGTGCGGCAAGAGATTATCGATCTCAGCCGGTCGTACGAAGATATTCGCCAAAATCTTTCTTCGCTGCAAGATTTGTCGCGCGGCGGCGGGGGAAGAGATAAAGCATCCGGCGACAAATCGGGTTCGAGTAGCGATAATTTCTCGGCGCAGTTAGCCGAGTTACAACAAAAATCCGACCAAAACAAAGACCCCGAAAAAATCCCGTTAGAAATCTTTTTGATGAACCGCATGCTGCACGATATGGAAATTTCGCGCGGCTCTTTAGGTCAGGTCGAAGACTATCTCAAAAAGCGCGAAAGGGTACTCAAAAATACTCCGACGATTTGGCCGGTGCAAGGTTACATTATCAACCCGTTTGGTTTTGTGCGTATGGCGCATCGCTTGAACGTCGCGTATAATTCGGGCGTCGATATCGCCGTGCCCTACGGTGCGGTCGTGCACGCGACGGCGCCCGGCATCGTCGTCGGCATCAACAAAGAATCGAACTTGACCTTTACCGTGCGCGTGCGCCACAATTATGGCTATGAAACGGTTTACAAAGGCATCGAGGTTGTGACGGTTTCGCAAGAAGAAAAAGTCAATAAAGGCGAGCAGTTGGGTTTTGTCGGCCATGCCGACGATAATTTCGAGAGTATTTTACATTACGAAGTACGCATCGGTATCGAGGCGGTAAACCCGATACCGTATTTGCCGTTGGCCGGGGCATAGACAAGCAACACGAGGAAACATGGCAAAAAGCGAGCAAAGCGAAACGGTGGTGTCGAGTTATGTCGGGCAGGGCGACAGCTTTCACGGCGACTTTCAACTCTCGGGCGCGCTGCGTGTCGACGGTACAATCAGCGGCACCGTGCGCACGACGAGCCAAGTGATTATCGGGCCGACGGGGCATATCAAGACGAACGTCGAGGCCGATAGCGTCATGGTCTCAGGCCGCGTCGATGGCAATATCTATGCGCTCGATTTTGTACATCTTTTGAAAAACGCGCGCGTGATGGGCGACATCGTCGCGGCGAATTTATTGGTCGACGAAGGCGTTATTTTCGAAGGCCGCGCGCGCATCAACCATCTGAACGTCGGTAATTAGCTCCCCTTAACGCTTGCTGTGCAAGCGCTAAGGGGATTGCAAAAAGTGCCGATAATCGTCTATGGAGCAAGTGCAGGCGCAGCGCTTGGTCGTTCGTGATTTATTGGCACGTTCGCCCCAAACACCACCAAAAGCAACCTTGCCGCAGGCAGGCGAGGCGAAATTTGGCGCATTAGTCGGTCAAATTCTTGCCCGCAAAAATGCATCCGCCAAAGAAAAGAATATCGAAAATCTGATGGCGGATTTAGATAACGACGAACGCGATTTTGCCGAAAACCCCTCGCGCGATCGGTTTGAAACGTATCGTAAGACCGTCAAAGCGCTCGTAGCTCAGTTGATGGCGCGCGGCTACCGTTTGCAAGGCTGGGAAGACAAGCGCAAGCGCCGCTACGAAATCGTCAAAACTCTCGATGCGCGGTTAGCGCAAATCTACAGTGGGCTCATGCGCCGCAACCAAGACGTGGTAATCGCGCTGCACCTGATGGGGCAGATTCGCGGGCTGATCTTCGATTTACAGGCTTAAGTCTACAGCCGCGCTAAAATATTTTTTACTGCTTTTGGTTTTATTTCACTGACCGTAAAGGCTGCCGTGGCAATATGCTGCACTTTTTCGCGCTCTGGCTGAGAGAGGTGCGGCTTATAGATGCGGCAGAGCGGGGCTTGAGAATCGACAGCATCGCCGCGCGTCGCGCACATTTCGAGACTCACGCGGTCGTCGATCGTATCCGCCGAGCGTTGCCTGCCTGCGCCCAATTCTACCATAAGATTGCCGAGCGCACGCGCATCGCACGCCGTCAAATAACCCGCTTGCGGCGCGTAGATTGCGACCGTTTCCGGCGCATCGTTCTGCGCGAGTTTTTCGAGAATTGCCGTCGCCTTTTCGGCGAATGCCGTTTCGTCGCCGTGTTGCGCCGCAATCCATTCGGAGAAATGCCGTTTGAGCGCTCCGCTATCCCATAGCGAAAAGAGGTTGCCTAACGCGGCCGCGCGCGTAATATCTTTTTGAGCGCCGTGCGGGTCGAGCAGCGCGATCGCAAGTTCGATCGTAATTTCAACGAGCGGCGCGACTAAATGTTCTGCGGCGGTCAGTTGCGCGCGTTTAATATAAATTTTCTCGGCGGCTGCGCGGTAAATATTTTTCGGGTCGCAAAATTCGCGCGCTTCCCAAGTCTCGATCGCGTTACCCGTGTATATCCCGAGCGGAAAATCCATCTGCGTGACTAAGCAGAGCGTAAATAGGCCCGCTTTATTCGCGGTATCGAAAATCGACTCGGCAAGCGCGCGCGCGTCGCCGAGATTCTGCATGAATGCGCCGCTGCCACATTTGACATCCATCACCAAGGTGTCGATATCTTCGGCGAATTTCTTACTCAAGATCGACGCGGTGATGAGCGACATTTCGTCGACAGTCGCCGTCACATCGCGCAACGCATAAATTTTTTTATCGGCGGGCGCGATGTCTTTCGTTTGGCCGACGATAAAGCAGCCGTTGCGCTTGAGTAGCGTGCGCAGCTTACCTGCGCGGTAATCGCTGCGGTAGCCGGGGATAGCAGCCAGTTTGTCGAGCGTACCGCCGGTAAAGCCGAGGCCGCGCCCCGAGATCATCGGAATTTTGACGCCTGCCGCCGCAAGCCACGGCGCGAGAATTAACGAAGTCTTATCGCCGACGCCGCCGGTCGAGTGTTTGTCGGCCTTGCGGCCTTTCACCGTGCGAAAGTTGAGCTTTTTACCGCTGGCCGCCATCGCGAGCGTCAGTTGACTACGCTCTTCGACGTCCATGCCGCGAAAGCAGATCGCCATGAGCAGTGCGCTCGTTTGGTAATCGGGGATTTCCCCCGACGTGACGCCTGATACGAATTTTTGAATCTCTTCGTTAGTTAACTTTTGCCCGGCTTTCTTTCGGGCAATTATATCATTCATTGCGTTATGGTTCAACTTTTAGAGGTGCGGGCAAGGGGAATTCAGCAAACGCGCTCGCACCCTCAACAACCGTTGAATTCGGAGAAAGGATTGACGCGGTGTGTAACTTTCTGCGGCATGAGAGATGCAGTGCAAAATGATTATATGCATTATGTCGTTAGCGATACTCGCCTCGCCGTCTTTTGCTGTCTCTGTCATGACAACCGATGGCGAAGTTTATGAGGGTGACGAAATAGTCCATACCAAAGAAGGTATTACAATTACAGATTCTGCTGGTAAAAAAACGCAGTTGAAGTATAGCGACATTGCGTCGATCAAAGACGATAAGGCACAGAGTCCATCGGCAAAACCCTCGGTCGAGAAACCCCAGAACGCAGCGAAAGACGAAGATCCAGGCTACCATCGCCACGACGGCTTTTTTCTACGTATGTTAGGCGGTTATGGTTCGTTGAATTTTAGCGAGTCACCGGTATACTCCAACGGTACCGGTACGGTAAAGGCGAGCGGCCCGGCTGGCTTTTTTGCGCTGCAACTGGGGTTGGCGCTTACTGACAATATCATTATCTACGGCGCGTTGAATGGCTATGCGACATCGAACCCAGATTATTATCTGAACGGTGTCAAGCAGACGACGACCGCGAGTAATTCGATGGGCATTAACGTGTATGGTGGTGGTCTATCGCTTTATCTCGATTCGATCAACGCTTATATCAGCGGCGACGTGGGTGTTGCAAAAACGCAAATTACCGTAAATAATACACAGTACAGTTCCGATTCGGGTATCGGCGTCAACTTGCAGATCGGTAAAGAATGGTGGGTGTCGGCGAACTGGGGTTTGGGTGCCGCACTTTTTTTCCACTATAGCAGCATGAACGATGTTGCTTTGGGAAATGTTGTCCCTAAAATAACCAACACCGTCATTGGCCTCGCATTCAGCGCGACATATAACTGAGACCTACGCCGTGCTCGCCGTGCCGCCGTGGTTTAGCTCCAGCGCCGCTTCAATATCCACAACCCCGACAGCGTCAGAAAAATAAGCGCGAGCCCCGGTATAATTGTCAGCTCTTTCTTCGTGCCGAAAAATTGTAATTGGTGCAGCTTGCGCACCCAGGTGTGAAAGCGCCGCGCGCCGTCGACCTCGTCGATAATCGCCGCCGTTTGGCGATCGATAATAATTTCAGGCAGTCCCCGCCCTGCGAACACAACCACAGCGACATAAGGGTAGACTTTGCCATTGCTGTGGCGATAGTTCGCGAGTTGTGTTATTTTCTGCACCGGTGGATTACCCACGACATACTCAGCGGCAATTGCCGCAGCGGCCGCGTCGGCGAGGGGGCTTATCATAACCCCCGAGATCGCATCGACGAGAATAGAGGTTGTCTTCTTGCCGTCTTTCGACTGCACCTCGTAAAGCAGACTGCCACCTTCGCGGCGTAGCGAGACGTTATCGACATTCGCGGGCGTGGGCGAATTTTGCATCGCCTGCTGCGGCGTGATGCGCACTGTCGAGAATGCAGGCGCGCGTTTCGTGTTTTTCTTTTTAAGATACCCATCTTTAAGATAGAGATGCGCCGCGTACGCCCAGAGAATTCCCGTGACCGCCGTACTAAGCAAGAATGCCGCTGCAACGATAGCCACACGGCGATGCCAAAGATTTGCTTTCATTATATCTCCTTATATTCGTGCTTTCGCCGCTACCGTAAAGTTAAACGGTTCGCCGGGTAAGGCTCCCGAGAAGGTCGGTGTCGTGTAATAAATTTCGTTTGTGATATTCTTGAAATTCACTTGCACTTGCCAGTGGTGGCGTTTGTAGAACAAAACCGCGTCGGCGATGATATAACCCGGTACGCGCAAAAGATTTTTGGCGTCGGCGTAGACGCCCGATTTATACGACGGCCCGCCGCCGAAGCCCAAGCCTTTGAAAAACCCCGCTTGGATTTCATACGTCGCCCACAGCGAACCCGCGTATTGCGGTATATTCTGCGGCGTTAAGCCGCTGAGATTCACGGTGTTAATCCCCGTGCCGGTGGTTTCGTTCGCGATTTCAGAATCCATGAGTGCGCTATTGAAGATGACCCACAACCCGGCGAGAGGGGTTCCCGAGATATCGAGTTCGATGCCGCGTGTGTACCTCTTGCCGCCCACGAAATTCACGTTGCCGCTCGTGTCGGTGTAGGCATAATTGGCGCGCGTCGTGCGAAAGAGCGCCAAATTCGTTTGGAAGCGATCGCCGAAAAATGAGAGCTTGTTCCCAACCTCGGCCTGCGACGAGGTTTCGGGCTCGGTGTACATATACGCGGCTTCGGTGTTCAAGGCAACATAGCGCCCTTCAGAATAACCCGTATAAAAAGATACCGGTTGCCATGGCTGGTAAAGAAGTCCCGATTGCCAACTGACAAGATCGCGACTCATTTGAATCGTGCGTTGGCTTGCCCCGGTCACATTCGGCTGCGAACCATAACCGGCGTCTGAGGCTTCGACGTGGTCTAAGCGCACACCCGCGCGTGCCTTGAGGTAGTTATTGAACGCGACTTGCTCTTGCGCGTAGATACTCGAGGTCATCATCTGGACATTGCGATCGAAGCTGAGTGTTTTAGGGTAGTTACTCAAGCTGGTTTCGCTTGGCGCCGGCTGTGCCAAGCTTACCGCCGGTAGCGGCGAGTACGAATTGCGTACGCTACCCAAACGAATATACTCGAATTCGAGGCCGGTCAAGACTGTGTGTTGAAAATCGGCCGTCTTGAATTTGAAGACTGCCTCGTTCTGGTGCAGAATCGAATCGACCGCATCTCTTTGCTCGCGTGCATCGCGGTTGGTTACGTTGCCGATGCTGCTCGTGGTATTCGCCGAACCCGAACCGTTACGGATCATATAGATCGAGCGGTTGTCATAAATGAGCGTCGAACGCAGCCTAAAGTGCTCGTTGAATCGGCCTTCGTAGAAGGTCGAAATACGGTTAACCGTTTGCTGCGCGGTGTTGAACGGCGAATAGAATGTTCGCGTGGGGCTTCCCGCAGAAAGACCGTTTGTCGCATCGAACAAAATCCCATAGTTATCGGGGCGCGTCTTGATGTCGCGAAAATCGTAGTCGAGCGTGAGTGAATGCTTGTCGTTGAATTTCCAGGTCACCGTCGGCAAGATTTCAGTGATGCGCCGCGCGAGGCCGCGATAACCGTCGGTCGAGTATTGCGACGCAATCGTGCGCGTCAAAAGTTTATCGTTCACGAGTGGTGCGTTCACATCGGCGGCGATGCGATACGTGTTCCAGAACCCGGTTAAGCCGTCGACCGATGCGGCAAATTTCTCGTGCGGTTTTTTCGTCGTGATATTGATAGCTCCCCCCGGCTCGTTGCGCCCGTAGAGCGCCGACCCCGGCCCTTTCAAAACTTCGATACTCTCGACGTCGCTCATCGTACGCATATAGCCGTTGAACGCCGCGCCATCCGCAAAACCGTCGCGTAAGAAACGCATGTTGAGCCCGCGAATCGTGTAGCTGTCGGCAAAGCCGTAACCGCCGCCCAACTGTTGGTTGACACCGCTTACGTTCTTGACCATCGAGTTCATATCGACTGCCATCTGTTCTTCGATAATTTCTTCGGGTACGGTGATAATCGACGCGGGTGTGTCGTGAATCGGCACGTCGGTCTTCGAACCCGTGACGCGCGTGTTCGCCTGCACGACGACTTCGTCGAGGTCGGCAGAGCTTTTGGGTTCGATGGCCTTCGTCGAATTTTGAGTATCGGCAGCGGGGGGATTACCCGCGGTGCTGGCGGTTTTGGCCTTTGGAGGCGGGTTTTTAGCCGGTTGTGCTACCAACGCCGCCATAGCTATGGAATTCCATAGCACTACCTTGATTAACTTGATTCTCATTCTCATTAACTCCTTGGGTTATATTTCTACCGCCCCACAGGGGGCTTGATTTTATTTTAATTCACTTCAATTCAAAGCGTATCGGTAGCCGCACCTTACATGCGACCGCGTTACCTTCGGCATCGAAGGCGGGCGAAAATAGCGCGCTCTTGACCTTCGCGAGAGCGACCTCGTTCAACACCGAGTAACTACCCTCGAGAAGTTCAACCGAACGCACGCTGCCGTCGGCGTTGATGATGACGCTGAGCAGCACGCGCCCGTCTTTACCTTCAGAGCGCGCGAGAGCCGGGTAATCGGCATGCGTGATGAAATTACCCACCCAACGCGGCCTGCGTGCGGCGTCGCTTGCGGCGATAAAATCGCCGCTGCCCTTTTCGGCGCACGTACCTTTACAGGGCTCGCTCGATGGGGCGGGCGTCTGTGGTTTCGCCGGCGTTGGTTTCTTTGCGCTTAAAAAAAAGTCGTCGTCTTCGACTATGGCTTTTTTCCCGGCATTCGGGCGCGTCGGTTGCGCACTCGTGGCGAGCTCATATTCGGTAATCGCTCCCCCGTTGCGCCATTTTATCCAGAGCCAGAAGCTCGTGCCCGCCGATGCGTGGATTGCGACCGATGCGAAAAGTCCTACCGAAGCGAATTTTGCGACGAACGCTTTCATTTTTTCTCCGCCGAAAGGGCGACACGCGCTACCCCCGCCGCTTTGACGGCATCGAGTAGCACGACAATGTCGCGATAGACGAGCGATTCGTCGGCGGCGACCACGACGCGCACACCGGGGTTTGCTGCGACGGCGCGAGCGAGGCGTGCTACCAGTGCCGCACGGTCGAGCTCTTGTCCGGCAATTTGCATTTTACCGTCTTTGGCGACACTCAGCGTGAGCGGCGTATCTTGCACAGTCTCGGCCGCTGCGGCTTTCGGCAGCTGAATCTTTAAGGCGGCGTCGTTTACAAAGTGTGCTGTCACCATGAATATGATTAGCAGAACAAGCGTGATATCCACAAGCGGGGTGACGTTGATGCCTGTCACAACCCCCGAGTCTTCGCTATCGACGGTCATGCCGCCACCCCACGGTTTTTGGCAACAGGGTTTATGAAATCCCCCCGAGGTTCGGCTTGTAAATACACTTGCAACAAGTGAATAAGGCTCTGTGCGTTTTGCGTCGCTTGCTTGAGGCGCGTCTGGAAATAGTTATTTGCGATCACAGCGGGGATTGCCAAGAGAATACCGAATGCGGTCGCGATGAGCGCCGTCGAAATGCCCGCCATGACCGCCGAAACACCTGAGCTGCCTTGCAGGCCTAAATCGTGAAAAGCTTTGATGACGCCCAAGACGGTGCCCAAGAGGCCGATGAAGGGGGCGTTGTTGCCGAGCGTTGCTAGAATAATAAGATTTTTCTCGAATCGCGCGCGGGCGATGAGCAGCGCCGATTTCATGGCTTCTGCGACCGAGTGCGCACCGCGTGTAAATTCGGTAAGGCCGGCGGCAGTGATCTGGATTTCCATAGCAGGGGACGCTTGGCAGTATGCGAGAGCGCCAGCAATATCGCGCGCTTCAAGATATTGTTTGAGCGTTGCGACAAATTCGGTGAAATCGACGCGATTGGCGCGAAACGCACGCCAGCGGTCGACCATCACCGCAACCGATAGAATACTCGCGATGAGTAAGAGGCCGATAACCCACGTATCGCCCAATAAAGCCGCTTTTTGTAATAGTTCGTTCATGGTATCTCCGCATTCTGCACAACGGCATGCCTTTTAGGGTGGCTCGCTCGGGCAGGTAGGACACTATTCAAAAGCGAATTAGATTGAGAATCATTATCAATACAATTCGCAATACGAGGCACGCCGAGCTAGGGGCCACATAAATTAATTGCCTAATAGGCTATATGGAAAATACTGTGCATATGCATCTTCTTTTTGCGATTCCGCTAGTGCTTGCGACAATGCTCTCTGCTTGTCTGACAACGCAAAATGTGAAAGATATTCGCGAGTACCGCTCGCCGTTCAACGAGTTCGATCGTTCGACTGTTGTCGGTGCCCACACGATTCGTGTGGGTATGTTGTTACGGTTCCTGTCGATATTGTCACGTCGCCGTTTCAGATGTTGTGGCTCTATGCGATGGGCAAATCGGTAAAATAGTGTCTCTTGCCGTCTCCGTGGCTTCGACAGCGTCCAGCGACCGCTATAACTATTGTTGGCAATGCGGACAAAAATAAGTACTGCGTCCGCCTTGCTTAAGCAGCACGATCGGTGCGCTGCATTTTTTACACGGTAACCCTTGGCGGCTATAGACGAGAAATTCTTTTTGGTACGCGCCGGTTGCAAAATTTTTTTCACCCGGTACGGCGTAGATAAAATCGGCGATGCTCGAGCCCTTTGCTTCGATGGCGCGCATTAAAATTTTCTGCGTTGCCCGTAATATACGGCGTATGGCATCGGTTGTGAGATCTATCCCACGCTTTTGCGGATGCACCCCGGCGGCAAATAGTATTTCAGAGGCGTAGATATTGCCGAGCCCTGCGAGAATATTTTGGTTGAGGAGCAGCGCTTTGATGTCGGCGCGACTTTTTTTCAGCCGTTCGAATAGAACGACGGTGTCGGTGATGCCGAGCGCGTCTTGTCCTGTGGGTAGCGCTTTCATTGCCGCCGCGCCGTGGAGTATAAAACCGAAGCGCCGCGTATCGATAAAATCGAGTCGGTCGCGATTAAAATAAAATAGTACGCGCGCGTAAGGCGACTCTTGCTTCTGCCGAATCAACAGGCGGCCTGTCATCCCCAAATGCATTACGAGATTATCTTGTGGAAAGCGGAATATCAAATATTTACCCTGCCGATCGATCGACTGCAGTTGCGTTTCTGCAATAGCCTTGCCGCAATCTTTCGCGACCGGAAAGCGCAGCTTGCCGTCGCAGAGAGTGATGCGCTCGAAGGTTTGCCCAATGAGCGGTTTAAGCGAACGGCGCACGGTTTCAACTTCGGGTAGTTCGGGCACGCTTGGCGAAAATAATAAATAGCCGAATGCGGATAGTGTTTTCTGTTGCGCTAACAATTTCTTGCCGCCGTCTCTCTAAATAAAAGCCTAACGCATGTTACCCGACTACTACCAGTTTTCACTCCCCACCAAAGTGCGCTACGGCATCGGTCTTGCTTCGCGGCTCGGCGAAGAACTCGCGGGTTTTCCCGGCAAAAAAGCGCTGCTCGTTACCGACAAGGTAATCGTCGCGGCAGGCCTCGCGAAAAAAGTCATCGACGGTCTCAAGGGTTCGGCGATTTCGATTGCCGCGACGTACGATAACGTGCCGCCTAATAGCGAACTCAAGGTCGTGACCGAAGCCGCCGAATTGGGTGTAGCACATAAATGCGATATGGTGATTGCGATCGGCGGCGGTTCGGTGCTCGATTCGGCCAAGGTCATCAATTTGCTCATGGTCAAGGGCGGCCCATTGGCACAGCACATGGGAGCGCAACTTTTGAAAGAGCGGCTCTTGCCTTCGGTATTTATCCCCACGACTTCGGGAACGGGTTCTGAAGTGACGCAGTTTGCGATGGTTTCCGACGACGCGAACTCGGTGAAGCTACCTTTCGCCGAAGATTATTTTTTACCCGACATTGCAATTCTCGACCCCGAAATGACCGCGACGATGCCGGGCCGCGTTACCGCCGCGACGGGCATGGATGCGCTGACGCACGCGATCGAATCGTATGTCGGCATGAACCCGAACCCGGTCTCCGATGCGCTCGCGCTTTTTGCGATCGAACTTGTCGTGCAAAATATATTGCAAGCGGTCGCGGTACCGAACGACCTCAATGCGCGCGGCGCGATGCTCACGGCGTCTTTTTTGGCGGCGGTCGCGTTCAACCACGGCGGCGTCGGTATCGTGCACGGTATCAGCCATGCGTTAGGCGGAGTGTACCATATCCCGCACGGGCTTGCGAATAGTATTATTCTCCCCTTTAGCGTCGCGCACAATATGGAATCGTCGGCCGCGCGCTATGCTCGTATCGCGCAAATTTTCGGCGATAGCGGATTTTATCCGGTCAAAGAACTCAACCAGATTGTTGCGCGCTTCGATAGCTTTGCGGTCAACCAAGCGGTGACGCAGTTGGGGCTCGTCGACGAATGGCTGACGCAAAAAAGGGCCGA
>JAFEGD010000098.1 GCA_018240245.1 Spirochaetota bacterium
CACTGGCGAGAGAAATTGCCCGCTGCGCCGTATGCAGCTCAGGAATCAACAGCATACCCGCGAAAAAATAACCAATAATAAATAGCGCCCAATAGATGTGTTCGCACGTAATCGAGCGCAGCACATAAGAGATGTTTGGTGACCCGTTCACGGCCTACGCCTGATACTTTTCTACCAGCGGATTGATCTTCTTAAACCACAGCGGCGGCACAAGCGCCAACGGAAACATTGCGCCGTAGCCGCCGGGTAGCTGCGGGCTCTCTTCGCGGTGCCGCAGCGACTGGTAGCGCAAATAAGGATAGCGATGGTGATCGGAATGGCGTTCGAGATGCATCATGTAAATATTCGATAGCCACTGGTTCGCGTTCCACGAATGCCGCACCGAGACGGGCTCGTACGCACCGTTGGCGTTTTTTTTGCGTTCGAGACCGTAGTGTTCGATGTAGTTGATAAGTTCGAGCATGCTGAAGGCGAAAAAACTCTGCACGCCGAAAAAAATCAGGCCGTCGCTGCCGAAAAAACACCAAAATGCCGCCGCAATTACCGCCGGTATCGCCGCATACCACAGCATGCGATTGCGCCAACCCCACGCGGCATAGTCCTTGCGCCACAGCCGTTTCAACTCATAGCGCCACGCGCTGCGGTAACTACCCCCGACCGAGCGCAACCAAAAGAAATAAAAATTTTCGCCGAAGCGCGCCGACGACGGGTCTTCGCGCGTCGCCACACGCACGTGGTGGCCGTGGTTGTGCTCGATATAGAAGTGCATGTACGACACCGACGCCAAAAGCAGTTGCGCAATGCCGCGCTCCCATAAACTTTTGCGGTGGCCGAATTCGTGCGCGAGAATAATTCCCGAACCCGACATGATCGCAATCGACAGTAACAAGCCAATTTTTTGCCAAAGCGGTAAATCCCCATAGTGAAAAACATACGCGCCCCAAATCAAGAGGCCGAGTTGGCACGGCACCCAGAGTAAAGGCATCAGCAGAAAGAACCGCTCGTTTTCGAGTTTGCCGATTTCTTCATGCGTAGGGTTACCAAAATCTTTGCCAATGATTTGATCGGCGATCGGTATCGCGCCGAACACCATCGCAATCGAAAAATAATTGAACCCCATCGCATAACCCGCGACAATCTGCAGCGGCATTTGGATAACCAAGAGAAACGCGATTTTTTTTGATTTCTTCATGATTGACTCCGCAGCGAGTTTCTCAGCGTTTTTTTATCGACTTTGCCGATGGGCGTCAATGGCATCGCGTCGATGAACTCAATCGACTTGGGCACTTTATAAGCAGCCAAGCGTTCGCGGCAAAACGCGGTTAGCTCTGCGCGCAGCATAGCGTGCGCGCGCGCGACAAATTCATTTTTCACCTGCACGACAAGTTGCACGGTTTCGCTCGTTTTGTCGGGCGTGGGTTCGGCCAATACCGCACACGCCTCGACGGCAGCATGACCGCGCACGACCTCTTCGACCTCGTTAGAGAAAACTTTGTAACCCGAAACGTTGACCATATCTTTGATGCGGTCGACGATCGTCACATAGCCTTCGGCGTCGATGCGCGCAACGTCGCCGGTATGAAGCCAGCGCACGCCGCCGCGCTCTTTGACCGTCGACGCGGTTTCGGCGGCGTTATTAAAATAGCCCTGCATCACCTGCGGCCCGGCGGCGATCAGTTCGCCTTCTTCGCCGACGCCGAGCTCGCGCGCGTCGTCGAGCGCAATCGTTTTGAGTTGCGTATGCGGCAGCGCTTGCCCGACGGTACCGTGCCGCACAAACCCCGGATAATTGATCGTGAGCCCCGGCGACGCTTCGGTCATGCCATAGCCTTCGAGCACCGGCACGCGCGTCAGCTCTTCAAGGCGCTGTAGCAGCCACTGCGGCATCGCGGTCGCCCCCGACATCACGAACTTGAGGCACGAAAAATCGAGCGTTTGAAAATCTCTTTTTTCGAGTAGTCGTTGATAAAGGAGCGGCACGGCAAAAATTAAACTCGGTCGGTACTTGCGAAATTGTTTGATAATAAAATCGAGATCGCGCGGGTTAGGGATCAAAACCCATGCCCCGCCGATAACAATCGTATTGAACGCAGCGGTTAATCCCGCGATATGAAAAAACGGAAAAATCGAAAGCCCGGTCTCGACACCCGGTTGTGGCTCGGTGACTTGTCGCCCCTGATCGATATTGACGAGCAGGTTCGCGTGGCTGAGCATCACGCCCTTCGCGACGCCGGTCGTGCCGCCGGTATAAAGAATCGCGGCCACGTCGCTCGCCTGGGTCTCAACCGACACGGAGCTCGCCGCGCCTTTTGTTAAAAAATCGAGAAACATGATTTCGCGGCCGTCGGTGAGCGCCAAATGCGGGTGGGGGATTTTCTGCGTCACCCACGCGAGAAAGCGCAGCACGCCCGGCATCAGATCGAGCGGCCGCGTGATAACAATCAACTTCAAAAAGTCGAGCGCCACCGCGCGCCGACGCACAGTTTCGGTATAGACCGCGTCGAAGCTAATCAACACCGTCGGCTGCAAATTTTTGAGCTGCGCTTCGGCTTCGTCTGCGGTCGCGAGCGGAGTGAGGCCCGAAATGATGCATCCTACCTTGAGCGCGCCAATCATGAACACGAGAAATTGCGGCAGGTTGGGCAGGTTGATCGCCACACGATCGCCCTTGCGAATGCCCGATCGTAACAGCGCGTTCGCGACTTGATTGCTCAAGCCGTCGTATTCTTTATAAGAGAAGCTTTTATCGATAAAGTAAAATGCCGGGTTGTCGCCATATTCGGCGACGGTGCGCGCGAAGACTTGCGTTATCGTGAGATCGTTCGTTTTCATGGGCTAGCCGCATGCTGCAATTGACGTGCGCGCTTGTAAATGAGAATTAGTCGCAGGTATAGGGCTGCGCCGGGTGCGCCCTCGCACACTCACAAAACTCTTTACACACGCCCAAAATCTTCGGGTGTAGCCCATGCAAATCGTTCAGGTCGCGATCTATACTGTCGCGTTTATCGTTGCTTTCGCTTACGCCGGTTATGCGGTGATGAAGTTCTGGAAGTTGGCTAAATTAGGCCAGCCGCACGAAATTAAATCGACTTTTGGCCACAAGGTCAAGAATGTCTTTATCAACGTACTTTTACAGAAGAAACTCATGAAGCACCCAGTGCGCGGTTTGATGCACGTCTTCATCTTCTACGGTTTTATCGTCTATGGCGGGCACACGACGAGCCAACTCATCGGCGGTTTTTTCGGGCCGTTTCAGATGCCGCTCGTGGGTACGACAGGTTATGAATTTTATATTCCCGATTTGGTAGAGAAGGTAATCCCCCACTTCGCTTTTATCTATAACTACGCGCTCGACGTATTCTCGGTGCTCGTGCTCGCGGGGCTCGCGTTCTTCGCGCTGCGCCGTTGGGTTTACCGCGCGTACGAACTCGATCGCCCATCGGGCCAGTCGATGATTGTCATCGGTATGATTTCGACGCTGATGATCTCTACGCTCATTGCCGAAGGTTCGCATGCAATCCTCACGAGCCACACGCACATGTCGCCGATTCGCCATGGCATGGTCGCGCTACTTTCTTCATGGGGAGTTACCCCGGCAAATGCAGGCCATTGGTATATTGGCGGCTGGTGGACACACATTCTGACCGTGTTCGCGTTCATGATGTTTGTACCGAACTCGAAACACGCGCACTTGATTTGGGCGCCGGTGAATTTTTGGTTTGAAAAAGAAACGCCGAAAGGCCAGCTCTCGTACCTCGACACCGAGAACGCAAAAGTATGGGGCGCGGCGAACGTGCAAGATTTTACGTGGAAAGATCACTTGAACGGTTTAAGCTGCATCGAGTGCGGGCGCTGCACGATCGAGTGCCCGGCTAATCGCACCGGCAAGCAACTCAACCCCAAAAGCATTATGGTCGATCTCAAGCACGCGCTGATGGAACACATGGGCGCGGTCAAAGAGGCGAAGAAAGCGGGCAAGAGCGACGAAGAAATCGCGACGATGCCCGAGCTGCGCGTAATCGACAACTACACTTCGCAAGAGTCGTTGTGGGCATGTACGACGTGCTATGCCTGCGTCGAAGCATGCCCCGTCGGCAACAACCAAGTCGATGCGATTCTCGGCATGCGCCGCGCGCTTGTCTTGTCTGAAGGCACGCTGCCCGGCGAACTACAAACCGCGCTCACCAACATGGAAAACCAATCGAACCCGTGGGGTGTCGGTTCGCATAAACGCGAAGAGTGGGCAGACGGTCTCAACATCAAGACGATGGCGAAGTGGGCCGAGGCGGGCGAAAAACCCGACGTGCTTTTTTGGGTCGGCTGCGCCGGAGCGTTCGACGATCGCAATAAAAAAATTGCGCAGACGATGGCAGGCCTCATGAACAAAGCCGACGTCAAATTCGGCATTCTCGGCACCGAAGAAAATTGCACTGGCGACTCGGCGCGCCGTGCGGGTAACGAATACTTGTTTCAAACTCTCGCGGGCATGAATATTCAAACGATGAATAACTATGGCGTGCAAAAAATTGTCACGAGTTGCCCGCATTGCTTCAACACGCTCAAAAACGAATACCCGCAGATGGGCGGTAATTATGAGGTGGAGCACCACACGACCTTCTTAGATAAACTCGTGAAGGCGAAAAAACTCGAAGTCGATCCAACAAAAGCGGCGAACTTAGGTGCGGTCACATACCACGACTCGTGCTACTTGGGCCGCTACAACGACGTCTACGACGCCCCACGCGCCATTATCGAAAAAGCGACCGGCGGCCGTGTCGTCGAAGCGGTCGACAACAAAACACGCGGTCTCTGCTGCGGCGCCGGTGGCGCGCAAATGTGGAAAGAAGAAGAAAAACCACGCGGCGCCGAAGTCTTGAAGGCCGAGGGCATCACCGCCGAGCGCGTCAACATCAAACGCACGAAGCAACTCATCGCAACCGAAGCGAAGACGTTCGCGAGCGCATGCCCGTTCTGCATAACGATGGTCGCCGACGGCGTCAAAGCGCTCGAAAAAGAAGAGTCGGTAAAGACCTTAGACGTAGCGGAGATTTTGGCACAGACGGTGAGGTAGGTTTTTCGATGGAAACGCTCATCGATATTCACGTCGAGAAATTGCCCGAAGGCGTTTATCTGGCTACGTCGCCGAACATTCAGGGACTCGTTGCTCAAGGGCGCACAGTCTCTGAAACTCTCGAAATCGCGCGCGACGTAGCCCGTAAGCTGATCGAAGCGCGTAAAGAGCGCGAAAACCCGTAGAGACGCGGTAAACCGCGTCTCTACGGGTTTTTATTTCAAGAAAATTTTGGTTTCAACTTCGTCGTTAATGACAATGCGTGAAACTGTACCAGACACCGGGTACGATGCGCCCTTCGTGTATTGCAACGCTGCGTTTTCTGAATTAACGATTTTGACGACAGTAGCACCATAGGGTCCATTGTCCAGCGAAAACGAAACTTCAAAGCGACCGGTATTGCGCATGCACTTCTTGCAAGCAGCCAATTGCAAGCCGACCGCAAGTGCTAAAAATGGATTGTCTTTCCAATTGCCGCCCATAAGTGCGATCATCTCTCTAGCCTGAGGCTCTCTTTGTATGCGGCGAATAAAATTTTTTGCCATTCTTTCGCCGTATTTTGTTAACTCCTGTTCAGGCTCTACTTCTTTGACGGTAAGCGATTGAAAACGTAGCGTCCGTCCGGTATTCGTTTTGATTATTTTAGCAATCTTCTTGCGCAGCTCGCGTTTTTTCTTTGCCTGCAAAGCACTCGAATCTTCATACGAGGGCTTGAGAGCGTCCGCTCCATCCAAAATATCGTCGAAAATTTTTGTATCGGCGCTCTTTTGCTCGCCGCTTTCAGGCGGTGGCTCATATTCTTGAGGTTGAGTAGGTGTATCGTTTATATCTCCCGGTTGTGGCTGTTCTGCCGCAACTGCGGGTGGAATTTCTTCACTGCCTTGTTGTTCGCGCGGTTGTATCGACTCGATAGGACGAATGCTTTCGATGCCCTCTCGTTCGCTCGGTTGCGGCCGCGCGGCGGCAAGATTCTCCTGCACTTCGGGTGCAGGTTCTTGTACTTTGACGGCCGATTCAGTCGCACAACTGGCGAAGAGTACGAGGAGAGAGAAGCTCCCCAGTACCCCTATGAACAGCCGCATTTTATTGCCCCGCCTTAGCGCCGCTTACCAGATCATTTTTCTTGCCTCCCAAATAGATAAGTACTGCGCTGCCAGCGATGAGCACATTGAAAATTGTTGTCGCCCACGCTTGCACGGCAAGCCCTGCAACGATCATGATACCGGCCATGACGATGAGCGCCATGCCAGCCCCCTTTGCCTTAAAAAAGGCGACGATCGCTAAAATAAGCTGAATACCCGAAAAACTCATGCCGACTATCGAAACTATCAATTTGCCGGGACTCCCCGACGCCCAATCGATGAACATAAAAATCGCGCCAAACATCGTCAAAACTAGCGTTAATACCGCTCCTGCTATTATCATATTTTACTCCTCTTAATTTTTTTTGAAATCAATGCATTTGCTGCAACGGCAATATCGGCGAAAGATAAAATACCGGCTGTCGGCTCATATCTTGTCCCTTCGACGGCGACGATTCATTTCGCCTATTGATACGCTCGTGAGCCAAAAATAGCGCTTGCGCTCTTTCTTGAGTCTCGCTCGATATTTGCCGCTGCAACTTCACAATTTCGCCCTGAATTTCAGACTTGAAATCTTTGATGATCGAGAAAATTTTTTCATTCTCGATCTTAAGATGCGCGTGAGTTAAAGCAGTTGCCGGTGTTTCTTTTCGTGCTTCGCTCGTTATATACTGCTGCAACTTGACGATCTCTCCCAAAATTTCATCTCTAAAATCTTTAGGCAACAAATATTCTTTCTCATTTTCAGCTTTAACATTATCTTGAACTACGACGGTTGCCAATGATTTTGTTTGAGCCTCATTGCTTATGTGTTGCTGTAGCTTAATAATTTCGCCCAAAACTTCAGACTTGAAATTATTAGTGATCGAGACGAATTTTTCGGATTCAAGCTTAATACGAGCTTCAGCCTCAACGGCCGTCAACGACTTCTCGCGTGCCTCGTTGGCAATTTGCTGCTGGAGCTTGCCGACTTCGCCCAGAACTTCGGACTTGAAGTCTTTAATATCCGAAATTATTTTATTAATATGAAACGACTCAATGGGCGCGGCATTCACCTGTGCCACGGTTTTCGGCACCATAGGGGTGCTTTGAGAATCAAAACTCTTTCTAACTTCAAATTCTTTTCCTTCGTCGTCGCCTACGTTTGATGAATTTAGTGGGATCTCCGAATCTTGCATCACGGAAATCAGTTGTTTTTCGGTGACGCTTTCAAAGACACTATATAATAAACTAAATTGCTCAGATACAAATTCTTTTTTTTCTACATTCTTGATGATGTTCTGGAAATCAGTAAAGATTTTATCGTGCAGCCCAGTCATGACAGCCTCTTTGCTGAGAAAACCGTACAAGAAATTAAAATATTGAGGATACTCCTCAAATCTACAGTAAAATAATCGTGACTTTCCAGCGGAATCAGTCTGCTGTGGTTCTGTACTACATTCGTAAATGGCGAATTCTTCAAAATTGGAAAGAATTCCAATTTTAATCATTTTATCACTATTGTTCTGATGTCCATACTTGCGAATCTGAAATGCTGAGTTCTTATCTTCTTCTATCTTCTCATTGGGTCGCTTCGCTTCCAATAGAAATTTTCCAGTACTACCTATTTTGAAAACATAATCAAAGAATTGCTTTTTGTCTTTTTCAGATTCATCGGCATTTGCTTTATTAAATTTTTCGTGTATAACATCTTTTCCATCACGATTATAACCTGCTTGATTATCCACATCCCAGCCAAGTAAGCACAGAAGCGGGTTCAAAAATTCAACTCGTACCTCAGTCTCTTTGTAATCGCTCGTCTTGTAATAGTTGTCTTTATTAATTTGAAATTTACGTATCAGCTCCCGCAGTTTTACTGGCACTCTCTTCTTTAACATAGTAGTCCCCTATATTACATTTTCTATTTTTCGGGGCAAAATTCTCTTAACCCGCGCGCCCATAAAAAATGAGCCCCGCCTACAGTTGGTCTGCCCTTACACGCCCCTTGAACAGTACGCATAAAGACTCCGTAGGCGAAGCCCATTCGATGTTCAAGGGTTGTCTAAGCGGAGACCAATCCGCTTGGCTTTGCAGCCGCGACTTTATGATAAATCTTCTATTTCGTTATCGCATTCGTTACCTCAAAATATATCGTAGCAATAGATTATTCGTCGAAACGTCTTTGCAAGTAATTTCTGGTGATTAGGCGGGAACTCGCTGCCGCGAGATCCCGTCTAATCACCCAAGAGCTGATATTGCCCATTAAAAACAGTTGAGGTACGCTATATATTATTATAGCATGCGTTCATGGCCACCGTCGCAGTTACAAAATTGCGCCGAAATATCTACAGCGAATTTGAAGCTGTCGCCAAAACCGGCAAGGGTCTTTTCGCCGATTACAAGAGCGAAATCTTGAAAATCAGACGGGTCCAAAAACCCTCAAAGCTCGCAGCGTTGATTCGGCAAGACGCGGTAACCGACGACATCGACGACTTGGTTCATATCGGCTGGAAAAACGAGTGGCGAAGCTTGGACGCGCGATCCGTTTGATTGCCAGAGGCTTTATGCTTTGGCGATTTTTGCGTATGCCCGTAAGGCCTTGTTTACGGCCTTCTCATTCGGGAACTTCTTGGCAAGGCTAGGTTCGATTTTTCCACGATAAGCACGTGCGGTGCTGCAATGAGCAGCAAATCGGTACGATTTGCGGAAGAATTCGCGCTGATTAGTACGGGCTTATCGTAGAAAAAATCGTTTCAGCGAGTTTCTGGTTAGCCACACATTCCACCCGTTTAATAAATTACAACCGATTCGAAAATTTCCGCCGAAATAAATATATACATGGAAAATCCGTACGTGCGCGTCTATGGTCTTACCGGTGTCATGGGTAGCGGTAAGTCGACGGTTGCAAAAATTTTGCACGAGTTGGGCGGTGCAGTTCTCGATGCGGACGCCATCGCGCGTTACGTTATCGATCCCCCCTCGCCGTATTATCGCGAACTCAAGGCCAAACTTACCGCAGCGTTTGGCGCAGAGAGTAAAGCACCGCTATTTTTGCCCGACGGCACGCTCGACCGGTCGCTTTTGGGTCGCATCACGTTTGGCGACAGCGCAAAAGTCGCGCGCCTCAATAGCATCATGCACCCGGCAATTCAAAGCGAATTTGCCGCACGAGTCGCGCGCATCGCCGCCGATCAACTTATTTTTTACGACGTGCCGCTCTTATTTGAAGGCGAGCTCGACCAGCGCGTCAAAGCGTCGATTTTGGTCTACGCACCCGAAAAAATTTGTATCGCGCGTGCACTTGCACGCGCCGAGGCGCGCGGGCAGCGTCTCACGGCAGAAGAGGCGCGTGCGCGCTTGGGCGCGCAAATTTCCATTGAAAAAAAGCGTGCGCTGGCCGATTATATAATTGATAACTCAGGCGATCTTGCGGCATTGCAGCCGCGCGTTGCCGCGCTCTACCAAGAGCTCGCCGCCCAGAGTTAACGAGAAATTTATGAAGCATTTTTACATTTTGAATCTCGATGC
Source organism: Spirochaetota bacterium (assembly GCA_018240245.1). GTDB lineage: Bacteria > Spirochaetota > Leptospiria > Turneriellales > Turneriellaceae > Turneriella. Next base: position 9,661 of record JAFEGD010000098.1, read on the forward strand.
CCGGCGGATTGCACTCGTTGCGGGAGTTGCTTTCGTGGTGTTGGCTCTGTCGCTTTTCATCGGCATGTCGATCGGCAAGGGGCAGGGCGAACGCGCCGCGCGCATTGCCAGCGAAGAACGCGATGCGCAAAAATTGGGTATCGGACAAGAAACGCCGCGTATCGGCGATGCCGGAGCGGATAAACTTGTTGTTGCGAACGGGCCGACACCGGCAGCGTCGATTACAACTGCGCCCGCCGCGAGCGCAGTTTCAAACGAAGTGCCTTTGCAAGCCGACCCTTTGATCGAAGGCCCGCCGCGCAAAAAAAGTTCTGCGAAAAAATCGACGCATAAAGCGGCGCGAGAAGACGCCGACACAACGCAGCATACAAAAATACGCAAGAGAAAAAAATCGGCTGCTAAAGGCGATGTCGAAATATCGGGTAACGTCGAACACACGCGCAGCCGCAAAACAAAATTTCGTCGGCGTCAGAACGACGACGAGCGCAGCGAAAATTTGTCCGTTGCAGCGAGCGGCGCACGCTATACGATTCAAGTCGCGGCGTTCAAACGCTCGGGCGACGCGCAAACGTTGATCGGCCGTCTCAAAGACGAGGGCATTAAAGCGCGCAGTGAAAAAAGCGGCGACTTCTATTTAGTCACCGTGGGACGCAGTAAATCCAAAGAAAAGTTGGGCAAAGCGCTCACACGCCTCAAAGAACTCGAGTACGAGGCGTACATTCGTAAGTTGCGCTCGCCGAGCGACGACACATAAGGCGCGATCGTCACAATGGGTCGCAGCTTCTTAAGTCTTTCGTCGTTGTCGCGCGAAGAATTCGATCAACTCTTGAACCGCGCGCTCGCAGGAAAAAAAAATCCCTCGCTCTGGGGAAAGCCGTTACTCGGCAAATCTGTTGCGCTTTTTTTTGAAAAGCCATCGACACGCACACGACTCTCGTTCGAGGTTGCGATCAATCAGCTTTGCGGGCACGCGCTCGTCCTGACGCAAAACGATCTACAATTATCGCGCGGCGAAGATATTGCCGATACCGGCCGCGTGATGGGTCGCTATCTGCATGCGATTATGGGCCGCGTCAAAAGCCACGCCACTCTCGAAGGCCTCGCGCGCTCCGCAGGTATTCCCGTCATTAACGGTCTTTCTGATAAATTTCACCCTTGCCAAGCGCTCGCCGATTTCATGACGATCAAAGAAAACGGCATCGGTGCCGGTAGCAAGTTCGTCTTCACCGGCGACGGCGCCTCGAACGTCGCGCACTCGCTTATTTTGGGCGCTGCGCATTATAACTGCGACATCACGATTGCGACGCCCGCTGAACTTTTGCCGCACGCCGACGTGCTCACAATCGCCGCGCGTTTGGGCGGCAAAGTCACCGTCACGCAAGATGCACTTGCAGCGGCAAAAGACGCCGATGTGCTCTACACCGACGTTTGGGTGTCGATGGGGCAAGAACAAGAGACGGAGCGCAAAAAGAAGCAGCTTGCGCCTTTTCAACTCAACGAACATCTCTTGGCCGCTGCGAAAAAATCGGCGATCGTTTTACACTGTTTACCCGCGCACAAGGGCGAAGAAATCAGCGAAGCGGCGTTTGAATCGCCGCAAGCGCGCATTTTCGACCAAGCTGAAAACCGGCTACATGTGCAGAAGGCGTTACTTGAATTTTTGCTCAAGTGACGAGACGATTGTTTCTGTCTATCCGTTAAATAATTTTACACTCCACAGAGCTTGGTAGGCATGGAGCCACTATGCATATCTTCTTAACCGGCGCGTCGACCGGCATCGGTAATGCGATTGCACGCGAGCTCGACAGCCACTTCAAAGGCGAAGCAATTTTTTCGCTCGTGTCGCGCAAAAAAGATTTGCTCGACGCGCTTTCGAAGACGCTAAAAAGTAAGTCGGCCGTCTATGCGGCTGACCTTAGTGAACCCACGGCGGCGGTTATGACGCTCGAGCGCGCGATAAAAGAAAACGGACCGGTTGATATCCTCGTCAATAACGCGGGAGTGCAGAACATCAACCATTTCACTGCGATTCAGAACGCCGACGGTGACCGCCTGATAAAACTCAACTATACGACGCCGACGCATCTTATGCGGGCGGTATTGCCGACGATGATTGAGCGCAATAGCGGTGCGATTGTGAACATCGCAAGCTTGGGCGGTATTACGCCGACGCCGTACATGGCAGAATATTGCGCGAGTAAAGCGGCGTTGGGTGCGCTGACGCAAGCGCTGCAAGGCGAATATAAAGATACGCAGATTCATTTTCTGGGTGTGTATCCCGGCCCCGTGCAAACGCCGATGGCCGAGCTCGCCAACGAACGCTATGAAGGCAAAACGGCACAAAATATTCCGTATGGCACCGCCGAAGGGCTTGCGAAAGAAATTCGCATTGCGCTCGAAAAGCGACGCAGCAAAGTTATCTACCCTGCACTCTACCAAGCGGCAAGTATGTTTCCGAGTTTTGCGACATGGGTAACGGCACAGCTTGCGCCCAAACCGCGTTAAATTTTTTCGCTACGCGCACACAGAAGCGGGCAATCGCTATACCACGTAAAAAAACGGCGGATTACTACCGAACCCGAATATCCGAAGAGTACAAATAATTTTTTCCATTCTGCCGCGTCGGTCTGCGCCGACTTGGCCTGCAACACATTGAGTTCGCGGCAATTCGTTAAAATATTTTGCGGCCATGTTTCGGGGCGCATGCGACCCGTGAAAATAAAACACGCACCCGACAAGTTAATAATTTCTGGGGGAGTGATTTGTGTTACAATGACTTGCTCCCTGTGAACGGGAAAGCAATATTGTGGCGATTGTTCGCTATCTTGAGAGAAAATAGCATTTCCCTGCGTAGTAATTTCGTTACCGTTATACATCCACACTTTGTTGGGAACAATATAAAACGCGCGTTGGGGATATTGTGTGAGAAAATAGGGGGACACGAGTACGATTGCAGTAATCGAAATTATGAAGCGCAAGTTGCGCCGCACCGACCATAGTTGGTGCCGCTTTTTGAGATAATAAATATAGGCGAAGGCGAGCGCAAGCAGCGTCAAAGAAATCCACTGCGCGGTCTTGTCAGCGGCGGGAAAATAACGCGCGACATAGTGTGTATGCAGCGCGGCGAATTTGAGATAGAGCGTATCGAGTGCGATGAGAAAATATTTTGCCGATTCAAAAATTAGAAAGACGAGCGCCACGAAAAGATAGAGCCCCGAAAACGGCACGAGCAAAAGATTATATAGAAGCGATAAGGGTTGCGCGTTACCGAAAAGCAGAAAGCCGAGAATGAGCGCCGGCAACCCCGCTGCGAGCGAGAGCGCAGTGTGCTCGGCTGCAAGATTCAGAAGGCGTTTCGGCGACGCGAAACAAAAGTAGAGCGGTTCGTAAAAAACGAGAATCGCGGCCGTGACGCCGAACGATAAAATAAACGACATCGTGAACGTCGATAGCGGAAAGAGCAGCTCGACGACAATCGCCGTCAAAAAAAGTAGTGTCCATGGCGGCAGGCGGCGATCGGCGAGACGCAGCGCTAAGGCAATTGTCATGAAAAGCCACGCACGGAGTAGCGGCACCGGAAAATCGAGCAGCAACAGAAACGCCGTCGCGATAGTGTAACCGAGCGCAGCGCCGATGGCCGGTTGGCCGAGAGCGCGAAAGGGTAGGTATAGTATCGCAAAGAGTAGAGCGATATTGAGCCCCGACACGGCAAAGAGGTGCATGAGCCCCATGTCGCGAAACGCGACAAGTTCGGTGGGTGTCAAATCGTCGGTGTCGCCTAAGAGAAACGCAGCGACGAGCGAATGCGCATCGTCGGTGCAAGTATCGCCTTGGCATTCCATTTTAGCGAAGCGCGCATTCAGAAATGCAAACGCCCGCTCGCGATAGCGCGCGAGGGTGCCCGCAGGTTCGCTGAGCACCTGCAACTCTTGCGTGCGGCACCACGCGGCGACTCCCGAGAGGCGCTCGAAGACCATGAACGTCGATGCGCGTATTTCTTGCGCAGTGCAGCGATAGCGTACGCGCGCGTGTTTGGGTGGAATTTGCTCTGTCTTCAGATTCGTCAGCCGCAGTTTTTGGCCGGTTGTAATAGTTATTACAATCGACTTGCGCGAGACGCCCGTGACTTCGGCCTCGCCAGCGAGCGGGGCCTTCACTTGCGTTTCGATGAGTGGTGCCCTAAGAATAAATAACGCGCCACCGAGGATAATCCCACAGAAAATCGCGGGTAGGTAAGCGCGTGCCCCCCGGCGCCAATCGAGATAGAAGAATATACCGCAGGCAACGACGGCGACTGTTGCCGCAAAGCCATGTGCAGACTTAGCGAGAACGAGCGTAACGAAGACGAAAAAAAGATACGGCCACGGCATCAATCAAGAGTAAAATGTTGCGGCAAGGCCGCAACATTTTATTGCTGGCAATTGAGATTGAGATTGTCGATGATACAAACCGCGTGCCCGTTGTTGCTCGGCTGATTACAGCCAAAATAGAGCGCATTCGTCGCATTGCCTTCAAAAGCGGTTAAATTTTGCGACACAACGAGCGACGGCGTCGTGGCAACATCGGTACGAATATTCAAACCGTTGATTGCAAGAAATAAATTGTTGTTACTCGCGTACGAATACGCCAAATTATAATAATAGCTGAGCGTGCAACCCGAATGGCCTTGCAGATTGATATTGGGGATATAGCTCGCCGAATGCGTGGCCCCTGCGTAGTTAAAGTCGGCCTTAGCAGCCGCGGAGCCGCCGACGCCTGCACCGGCGGAAATCGTCCACACATCGAAGCTCCAGTTGGCGCCGCCACTTTCAAAGTTATCGAGCAGTTGCGCATACGCTGCGGGAAAGGTATTGTTACATGTCACCGATATATTGTCGAAGCGCACATCGGCCGTTGTCGTTGTCGCGACCGCAGTAACAATCGTGAGTTTTCCCGCAATGCCTGAGGGCAACTGCACGGTGCGCGTCAGAAATTGCATCGAACTCGAAATAGCGGCAGTGCCTGCCGTATTTTTGAACTCGCCGACGACGCTGCCGGCGAACAGCACTTGGCCGTAAACACCGCTGGCTGCTGAAAAATTGTAACGTACGTCGTATTGCAATCGGCAACCGGAATAATTCGTGAGGTCGATGTTGTTCAGCGTCGCAATCGAAAAAGTCGCCGCCGATGCACTCGTGGGGCTAATGAGCGCCGAGCCGTTCGGGGCGGGCGCTCCGGTCGTCCACGTACCGGCAAGTTGGCTCCACGCGCCTAACCCGTTGTCGAAATTCTCGCTGAAGACGGTGACAATCGTTCGCGGCACCGGCAGGCCGTTTAAAAAATTGTTTTCTTGCGAAATTGCGGTGCAACCGAGAAAATTTAAGCAAAAAAGAGCGAGAACTATTAGCGCGCCTCTACAAAAGCCACCAGCTTTTATAGAGGTCCAAACAATTTTTTTCATAGTCGTACTCCTGCAAAGAGAAGAAAATCCTGCTGTAAGAAAGCGTTGTAAGAAGACAAAAACCAAACTTGCGCGCGGTAGCTCACGCCCAAACTCCAGTATGGCCAGTGGTATGCGACGGATGTACCCACGACCGCACCCGGCATCGTGGTGGCAAATATGATCGTGCTATTGTTGCTGATTATGCCATAGAGCGCGCCGCCGCCGATTTCGGCGAATGCGGCGAAGCGGCCGTTTTGATAATAAGGAAAACCCATCAGCGCAACCGCAGAATAAAATTGCGACGCGACAGGTGCGCCTTGTGCGAGTGACGTCGCATTCGCGCCAATCATATCGACGTTGCCGGTTGTCAGCGTGGCCTTCGCTTGTACTCCCAAGCGTGCATCTTTCGGCATAAAAAATATTTTCTTCGCCCACGCGCGATTCCAAAAACCCAAGCCGAACGAATAGCCCGAGAGCTTATTGACGGGAAACCCCTTGTCGTACGTCAACGTACCGTCGCTCGAATAGAGCGGCGTCATTAAGGGAAGGCCCGCAAGAAATTGTAGCTCCCAATCGCGTTCGTCGGAGAAAGAGCGTAACGCTTTTTGACGGCGTAATTCGGCCTCGACCGGGTCGAACATCGGCAACTCGCGTGCCATCGACTCGGCGATTTTTTTAGCCAACTCGTTGATGCCGTTGAACATTTCGCTATCCGAGCGCGTCAAAATATCTTCGGAGACTTTGAGCAGGCGCGTGTCGGCCTCGTACGCCTGCGCGCTCATGAGTAGTACGCCGTTGAGTTCGCTGAATTTGCCGAACACGACGACGTCGGCGCCGCTGTCGTGGCCGCGCTTGATGGCATCTTTACGATGCACTTTGATCACCATCGGCTCTTTTTTAGCGCTTTCAGCGGTAGTGTTTTGGGGTGTGGCTGCGGTGGCTGGCGGCACGTCGGCGACGGTATTTGTGCGCGCATCGTCGCGATTCATCAGGCGAAACTTTCCGGTTTTTTTGATCGCGTCGGCGAGTGCGTCGGCGATGCTGCCCGACAAATAATCGAATTCGACCTTGCCGGTCTCGTTCTCGAAATCGAAGACGAGCACGCGGCGTTGAATCGTGCCGTTATCAGAACTCGCCGGTTTGCCTTGTGCAAATAGCGCAATGCTGTAGCTACAAAAGACGATGCGTGAGACAACACCGAATACGCGGCTCATTCGGATTTTATATTAAGGATGCAGGCAAGCGGTCAATAAAGTATCAAGGATGATTTCTTATTGACGGCAATACTTTTATACCTATAATTGTAGTATGAGAGTCAAGACATCCGTCACACTCGAAAGAACGGTGTTGCAAGATATTTCGCTCCTCAAAGGCGACAAAAGTCGATCGGAGTTTATCGAGCGCGCAGTTACCGATCACATTCGCCAAAAGCGTAAAGAATTCCGCGAGCAGCGCGATATAGAAATCATCAATAACCACGCAAGATATCTTAATGCCGAGGCTGAAGACGCGCTCTTATATCAAAATAAACTATGACGCGCGGTGAAGTATACCGCGTCAAAAAACCCGGCGGCAATGACCCAAAAAAATTTCGTTTGTTCGTAGTGGTTAGCCGCGAAGCTGTGATTCGCTCGCAATTCAGTACTGTAATTTGTGCGCCGATTTATTCAAATTATACCGGTCTTGCGAGCGAAGTTCAACTTTCGCCCGCAGACGGTGTTGTGAAAGACTGTGCAATACACTGCGACGAATTGATGAGCTTACCGAAGACGCTCCTCACGCATTTTGTTGCGACATTAAAACCGCAAAAAGTTATTGCGCTCGATGCGGCACTCGCGATTGCGTTGGCAATAGATTAAAAGTACAAAAAAAGGGATGCTCCAAAGAGCATCCCCAAAATCGAAATCAAATTCGGTTTCGTATCGCGCAAGCAAGTAGGTTATACAACCTACTTGCCGTGTTCAATCAAAGAAACCACTAACCGAGCAGAAAAGTTGGTGTGGGCCAACATCGCCGTACCACTCTGTAATTGAACTTGATCTCGCGTGAACTCCAGCAGTTCTTCGGCCATGTCGGTGTCACGGATGCGGCTTTCGGCCGCGACCATGTTTTCATAGCCGGTGCGGAGCGCGTCGACCGTAGTTTCGATACGGTTGTAATACGCCCCTAAATCTGCCCGTTGCCGGTTCAGCTTATCCAGCGCGTTGTCGACCGTGCCAATCATTTCATTGGCTTGGTAGACCGTCGCCAGAGACTTCTTACCCGCTTTCACGCCGTTGCTGTCGTAAAAACCGAACGCGCGCCCGTTCATCGTTTTGATGAACGCTTGAATGCGCTGGTCTTTATTCGGGCCGACGTGAAAGAAAATCGAGCCGAGTTTCGAGCCGCGAGCATACCTGCCGGTCAAGAGCTTCATGCGGTTAAATTCGGCGGATGTACCAATGCGGTCGATTTCATCGACGAGCTGCGATACCTCCACCTGAATTTGCTGGCGGTCTGAATCGGCATAAATACCGTTCGCCGCCTGCACCGAAAGTTCTCGAATGCGTTGCAGAATGTCGTTGACTTGCCCCATGTTGCCCTCGGCAGTCTGAATGAACGAAAGCCCGTTCATCGCATTGTGCTCGGCTTGGCGTAAGCCCCGAATCTGCGTCCGCATTTTTTCCGACACGGCAAGGTTTGTCGCGTCGTCGCCCGCGCGGTTAATGCGCTCGCCGGTCGACAGCTTCTCTATCGATTTCTCGTAGCGGCTGTAAACCTTGTGCAATTGCCGGTTAACCTGCATTGCGGGCAGATTGTGATTGATCTGCATCTTCTCCCTCCTTGGAAATTTCTCAAGGTTTTCACACTGCGTGTGAAAACCCAGAGCCCAGTTGGGTTAGCTGATTCGCCCTCGTGGCGAATTCAGCGACCCTTGGCTACGGCGGCACCAGGGCCGCTGATTTTGGGAATTTTGTAATAGTTATTACAAAATTCCCGCAGAGAGGAGAAGAAACGGAGTTCTCTATGTCAAACGGCGGATAGCTATGGAAATCCATAGCTTTATGCCCAAGGCCTATCCCGCCATAGTCGTTCTTGACGACATAATGAGGCATGTACTGAAATCAAACTATTATAAATAGAGATAAGTTTACTTAGGATACATAAAGATATCTGAAAATGAAGCTATGTTTAATGGGCATTTCTAAAAAAATCAACTTTTGCAAGACTCGCCAAGCGAGTCCCGCAAAAGCCTGCTACATTTGTTGACGGGGGAAATATACCATGTAACGTGCCGTGTGCGTTGGATGCTCTTAACAGCGATGCTATTGTCTTCGCTAAATCTTGGTAGCTGCCTGCTGGCAAACCAAGGCCAGGACGATCCTTCGGGAGTCTGCATCCATAACCTATATGTGAACACGTACACGCCAAACTGCAGCGGAAGTTCAACACCTTCTTCCGTTTATACGTACTGTAACGACGTTTCAGACACTAATGCCTGCACCAACCTAAGCTCAGCGTGCGCGACGGCGACGAACAAAGGTAATGACGACACTATTCAATTTTATAAAGGCAAGAAATGCGAAAGTTCAGGCTATAGCATCGCGTGCAGTAGTAACTCCAATAACAAGGTTGCCGATGTCGCATACTGCCCGCCTTGATCGTTGAAGACGCTCGCATCATTATTACGGCGCTCTACCGATTTACGCGGTTGGCAACTCAGCCGCTTGAAAAAAGATTCGCGCGAAGCGTATTACGTTGGCAACGAGCTTGAAACCGTTCGTTGCAACGCCGTCGCGAATTACACGTTGCGCGTACAAACGGCGGTCGACGATGCACTGATGGGCGAGAGCACCGCGCGCTTTCAGGGCAAGCCCGCATCGCTCGCGCAGCTTGTGAGCGATGCCACGGCGCGCGCGCGCCTTGTAAAAAATCCCGCTTACCGATTTGCCGCGCCGTATGCGTACAAGAATGCCGATGCGCAACTCACCGATAAGATAATCGTCGAGGCGAATCTCGACACGCTACTCGAATATGGCGCGCGTATTCAAAATTTTCGCCGTGCGCAGTTGGCAAAATATCCCTTGAACAGCCTCGAACTTTTTTTTGAAAATTATGAATACACGATCATGAACTATCGCGGGCTCGATTGCCGCGCGGCCTCGACGCGCGTCGTTTGCGACTATGTGCTGACGAGCCCCGACAATCGCCACGAGGTGATGGGTATCAAGAAGCGTCGCTCGCTCGCCGACTTGCGCCTCGAAGAGCAATTCGAAGCCGACGCGGCGATGCTTTCCGATTTAGAATCGGCGGCGTTGCCGCCGACGGGCGAGCTGCCGGTTGTGCTCGCAGGTGATGCGCTCGATTCGCTTTTCGATTTTTTTGTCGCGCAGCTCGACGCGCATGCGCTCTTTAACAAATATTCGGTATTTGAAATCGGCGACTCTGCGGTTCACGGCGGGCGCGAAGGTTTGACGCTACGTTCGCAACCCGCACTCGCCGGAGGCATGCACTCTTATGCGTTCGACGATTTGGGTTTCAAAACCGCGCCGGTGACACTCGTTGAAAATTCCATCGTGAAAAATTTTTTGATCGATGGGCGTTACTCAGATCTCTTGCATCTGCCGCAGACGAGTGCGCTGACAAATATAGAAGTGGAGTGCGGTAGTACTGCCTACGCCGACTTCTTAACGGATGGAGTCTTAGAACTCAGCAAATTTTCGACGTTTCAACCGAATACTATTTCGGGCGCGTTCTCGGGCGAGATTCGCCTCGGTTATTTATACAAAAATGGCAAGAAAATTCCCGTGAAGGGCGGTTCGGTATCGGGCACGACGCAGGCGGCGTTTGCGTGCGCGCTTAAATCGCGCGAGGCGGTGAAGCGCGCGACCTACTTTGGTCCGAAAGGTGTTTTTTTTGAGCGTCTAACCGTCGCGGGTGCGTAGTCACCATAATCCCTTTCTTCTTTTCGCGACGAACAGCATCGAAAATGAGTGCGCATGCACTCATGGGTACTTAAATCTGAGCCCGATAGTTTCGGTATCGATCACTTAATCGCGGCGAAAAACCAGAGTACGCTGTGGGATGGCGTGCGCAACTATATGGCGCGCAATAATTTGCAGGCGATGTGCGTCGGCGATCGCGCTTATTTTTATCATTCGAGTTGTAAAGTACCGGGCATCGTCGGCGAAATGCAGGTCGTCGCTACGGCGATGCCCGACACAACGCAGTTCGATACAGAATCGCACTATTTCGACAGAAAGAGTACGCCGGAGCATCCGCTGTGGTACGCGCCGCAATTGAAGTTCGTCAAGAAATATAATTTAGTACTTTCGCGCGATATTCTTGAAGCCGCCGGACTCGGCGATTCAAAAATTTTCAAAAGCTTTCGCCTCTCGGTAATTCCACTCACGGCTAAAGAAGCGAAGATTATCGAGAAGCTTGTTGCTTCGGCAGGTAAAAATGAATAAGAAGTTTATCCTCATTATTTTGGTATTCACCGTCACGGTGCCCGGTTTTTTTCTTTTTTCGTATTGGTTTCTCGGCGTCTTTAGCGGCGTCACACAGAGCGACGTGAAAAATTTTTCGACGACGTTTTATGGTATCGAGCATCAGGGCGACTACAATAAGACGGGTGAGGGCGTCGTCAAAACGATGCATCTTTTAGAGTCGTACGCTTTTCCCTGCGCGCCGATTTTGCTCTATCGCGACAACGCTATCACCGTCGGCAAAATATATCTCAAATCGGTTGGGGGTTGCATAACCGATAATAATTTACCAGCGCATGTCGTGAAGGCGCTGAACAACGCTAAGATGCTGCGCTACGATGTGCGGATTGAGACCGGTTATCGTTTTGCGACGTACGCGCAGACGGCGATTGCGCTGCGCAAAGTTTGGCCAGAAGTCGCGCGCTTAACCGATAAGGGCGAGAAGCTAAATTTTCCCTTGGTGCAACTCGTGAAGCCGACGGGCGATAACGAGTTTTTGATTGCGCGTGGTGCGATAAATCGTTCGCCTTGAATCCGGCTGCGCCTTTGTATTGTGTTGTTAGTATCCATAACCAACACGTACAATAAACGCCCCCATAGTGCCATTGAGCTTTTCGTTTATACCGGGCAATCGAATAGTGCTGCTTCTGACCTCGCCACCGATAGAAAGAAAGATGCCCAAATCATCGGCTCCGCCCAGATACCACGTGAGCTGGCTGCGGATATACCAACTGTAACTGTTTAGGGTGGGTAGGCTTTGGTTTAATAATGCTTCTGCAAGGCTTGTAAAAGTTAACTGTTCAAAATACAAGCCCGGATTGATGTCAAGAAAAAGCCGATTCTTGCCCAAGCCTATGATTTGATATAGGTCATAACGATAGATTGGCCCAATTTCATAGCCCCAGAGCGTGAAGAACGATGACGTATAGCGCTTATCTGTACATTCCTGATCACTCAAATACTTGTTGCAATCTACAGGATTTATGCCTACCCTGGCTCTGTTAAGAATAAAGATATTTCCTTGGAGACCGAAGTTAGCACGGAAGGGAAACAGACTGCCGCCAACGCCGAGCGCATCATTGTATGGGCGATCATTTTGGAATGCGTTCAAGCCATTAGCAGCTACGTCGTCTTGCCGTTTCCATCCTGCGGAGGGGATGCCAGTGTTTTTATAGTTTATATTTACCTCAATTGAGACATTAAAAAGTGTCGCTTGTTTTCTTTCTGTAACTGTCGGGGCTTCTTCCGACCAAGATCTCTTAATAATGAACAGACAAAGCAGCAATGCTAATCGTTTCACGGCCATTGCTCTCAGCACCATAGAAATAAAGTCGCGAAGCAGCGAGCGGCTCTGCCTATTTTTTTCCAATCATCCGAACTGATACGCCACTTGCGCGGTTCGTCTATGTTCTGAAAACGCCCTTTGAGATGCCATGAATTAATTGAGTCAAATAGATCCTTACCAATTTTTACCAGTTCGGAGCCGTTTTCCTTGGCAAAAGCATAGGCATTGTCGAGCTGATAAAAAATCGCAGTATCTAACCAATCGGGTAAGGCATTACGGATTATATTATAGGCAAATAATATGACGCCGGTTAAGCCAACGATCATATCCACGTATGTGTTCACAATGGCGTCGGCGATGCCGACGACAATGCCTATCGTAATTGCCCAGCCGTTATTTTTACCCCATTTATCTTGGAAGTAAGACAACCAGATATTAATGCGCTTTTTAAAGTTCTCGCTGACAATTTTTCCCGTTAAGACTAACTTAGTATATCCCCAGATAAAATCTCCGTCGGCTTCTATTCGTTTCTCTCTGTCTCTTTGGTTTTGTCCACGGCCAAGTTTTCCTTCTTTGTCATGGTCTTTAGCGACATCATCTAATGCCGTTGCACCTTCAATGGGGCCTTCTGGGTTTGCTCGATTCGTCGGGCCGGTAAAATAATGCCAAGGCGGTGTTGTGAAATCTGAAAACGACCAGTCCTTGGGTTCGTTCCAACCGTCAGGCGCATGCCCGGTCGGGTCGTTATAGCGCAACGGATTTCCGCGCACATACATGTAGCGATTATAGTCCTGCGTACGGTTTGCGTCGGGAATCACGCTATCGGCAGAAATAAATCGCCCCAGCGCCGGGTCGAAGAATCGTGCGCCATAATCGTATAAACCCGTCTCTGCATCTTCTCGTTGTCCTGTGTATTTAACGGGTGTGATATCCGGACCATTCGAATAGGCGGGATCTCTGATAATTTCACCGTAGGGTTTGTAACTAACACGCGACACGATTGCGCCAGATGCGTCTGTCATGACGGAGACAGAACCCAGATGATTCGGATGCATAAAGACGATGCCTATCGCGGGAAAGCCACGACTTGTGGTGTCATCGTAATTCGGGACAGGCGAGCCAAAATTCGGTGTCGTCGGTGGTACAGGAGTATTTAGATCGCCCCAAGGAACCGGATCGTCAGCCATAGATGTTGTGGAGCATCCGGCAAAGCCAAATTGAAAGACGCACACAACCGCGAGCGCAGGCGCTAACCCTGCCGCAAATCGGCGGCCGCGTCTGAACGCATGCTCTTTACCTGCTAAGAGATTAGACCTGATGATAAATATCAATAGGCCGGTGCTCGTTAACAGAAAAAATACCAACATTACATTCTTTGTTGTCTTTACCCCCCTGAAAAATAGTATCGTGCGGGCGGCAATGTTCTGTCCGAGGCCGGTTAAACTATTCGTGTTATAAAACGCAATGCGGTTAAGGAGCGCCTGATTTTCCATCTGCATCGCAACCAGAGTAACAGAAGCACCGTCTCTCGTAACCTGTGCCGCAACTTCAGATTTCATACCGCGTACGAATTTTGTATGTTTTTCTTGTCCGCTCGCTTCCTGCACTACCTGATAATGTTCGCCGACAATGTATTCAATCGTGCCGTCGCTACGGGTTTTGATCGTCCGCTTACCTGCGTGATTATAAACATAAGATTCCTTGACTGTCGCACCGGTTTTTACTTGTACAAGCCGATTCTCTGCATCGTAAACCAAAGACCGCCCTTTTCGGAACGTCATATTTCCATTGGCGTCGTATACATAAGAATTCGTGCCGTCGTTTGTAACGGCTTGCGGATGGAATGAATCGCCGTATGTAAAATTAACACCGTCTTTTTTCGTTAGGTTTCCGCACGCTGTATAATCGTAAGTTAGATTACCATACGCAACGCTTGTTGCCGTTTTCAGCCTGTACAGATTATCGTAGGTCAAATTCTGATTCTTATTAGCGTTTAAGTTATCCGTGACACCAGTAACATTACCCATCGAGTCATAGCTGAAATCGTAATTTTCGACTAGTGTTGCGCCATCGGCCAAAGTCGTCTTCACCGATTGCGCTCGAACATTTTGCTTATCAAATTTAATTTCTGTCTGAACCCCGTTGCCAGAAATACGGGTCATTAAGAACTTGCTTGAGTCGAGCGGGTCAAGCTTGAGGCCTTCGTAAGTTACAACGGGTGCCCCGAAAAACTGCCCATTCTTGAGCAGGCGCACCTGCTGTAGGTAGCCGGATTCCGAATAAATATTTTTTGGGCACCTCTAAAAAATGGGCGTGATAACCCTGTTTGCGTCGCGCGGAACTTTCGGGCGCATTTTTCCGGCAGTTCGTTTTTGATCCTGCGCGATTCAGATTCAATTTGCTAACGTCTATTGCC
>JAFEGD010000099.1 GCA_018240245.1 Spirochaetota bacterium
ATTTGTAGTATTCACCGTTTTGTTCGCGAATACGGTTTCTGCGGCAAATAGTAATGTGGCAACAAAAGGCGATTTAAAGCAAATGTTAGAATATCTCGACAAACCTGCCAGCATCGAAAAAATAATTTTTGCCGTACGCACCGACTCTACTTTGCGTAGAGAACTCCGCGAAGCGCTAAAAGTCCATTAGCCGGTATACGATGTAACGCCGCAAGTGGGCGGCAACAATCGAAGCATGACTAAAGATGTTGCCATTATCGGCTCGGGGCCCGCTGCGCTCATGGCGGCATCGACGCTCGCAACGCATGGGCACCATGTGCATCTCTTCGAAAAGAACTCGGGCGCCGCGCGCAAACTGCTCATCGCCGGTGCTTCGGGACTCAATATCAGCAATACGCTGCCGCTCGAAATTTTTTTTACAAAATACGAAGGCAGCGGCATCGATTGGTTGCGTTTGTTGCAACAATTTTCTCCCGGCGACTGGCTCGATTTTGTCGCGCGACTGGGGCTTGAAACTTTCGTCGGCACAAGTGGCCGCTATTTTGTGCGCGAAATGAAAGCGGCGGGCCTAGTGCGCGCGTGGCTCGCCGATCTCGAAAGCAAAGCCGTTGAATTGCATTACTCCGCCGAGCTGATAGATTTTGATTTGGCGGATGAATCGCAGATCGCGCTACATTTCGCCGATGGAAAATCGACCCCGTGTTCTGCCGTTATCTTGGCTTTAGGCGGCGCAAGTTCACTTGCGACCAATGATCGGTTACAATGGCCACAGCTGCTCGCAAAAAAAGGAGTGCAAATAAATTCGTTTGCGCCGGCGAATTGCGGCTTCGAGGTTCGCTGGAAAAAAGAATTTTTGAGCGAAGCCACACGCCAGCCACTCAAGAACGTTAGCTTTACTTCGAGCGCAGGTTCGGCAAAGGGAGACATCCTCATCACCGAATACGGCGTCGAAGGCACACCGATCTACACCTACGGCCGCGCCGAAGTCTGCCGCATCGATCTCAAGAGCGATTTGAGCGCAGAACAGATTCTGAAAAAAATCGAAGCAGTGCGCGAAAATCTTTCACCGCTGAGGCGTGCGACGAAAGCGTTGCACCTGACGCCGATTATGCAGGCGCTCATCTATCACCACGCTCCACCCGGCGGATGCAGCACGAACCAAAATCTGGCACGATTGTTAAAAAATTTTCCAATAGAATTGCTACAGCGCCGCCCCTTGAGCGAAGCTATTTCATCTTCGGGCGGCGTGTCCCTCGCCGAAGTGACTCCTCACTTTGAACTCAAAAAATTTCCTGGCATATTTGCCGTCGGCGAAATGCTCGATTGGTCGGCACCCACGGGCGGCTTTCTGATTCAAGCGTGCGTCAGCCAAGGTTTTGTCGCCGCAAAAACAATTTGCGACCGCTATAAATAAAAAATGCCACGCATCACAACACAGCTCATTGCCATCAGCGCCAACGAAATAAAGTCGCTGCTCGCCGAGTTGCGCGCATATCGGTTATTTTTCTCCCTCGCTGCCATAATTTTTTCAAGCACAACTTTTTTCTTTGCGTGGTACTTTGTCAGCGCCGCTTCCATACGCGCGACTCTATCGGCCATAGCCATAGCGGCCTGCATTTTTTGTGTAATATTTTATGGGCGGCAACGCCGCCGTATTCGTACGATTCTGAGCGATGGGTATTCGCTCCTCTATGCGGGCATTGTTACCCATAAAGAAGAATTGAACACCGAGAGCGAGCGCCAATGGCGACTATGGATTGATAACCGTGCATTCGACGTCGCCGAATTCGTCTATGGCGACGTGACCATCGGCGATTTTCTCTCCGTACGCGAATGGAATGCAACGCATGAGTATATCGAACACTCGCTTGACCCAAACTATGTTTACATTGTCACGGCAAGGGAAGCGCAGAGCCCCCCTGAAATGAGTTAACTACAATTTTCTCGACACACAATGTGCCATTCACAAGCTTCTACATGCCGAAAAAAATCGCCGTCATCACCTCGGGGGGCGATGTGCCCGGTCTCAATGCCTGCCTGCGCGCGATTGTGCACACCGCGACACACGAGCATTGCGAAGTCTTAGGGGTAGAGCACGGTTACGACGGCCTTATCGCCGGCGAATTCTCGGTTCTCACGCTCGCTTCGGTGCGCGACATCGTGCGGCGCGGCGGCACCGTCTTGCGTTCGGCGCGCAGCAACGCCTTTATGACCCCCGCAGGCCGCGCGCAAGCCGCCGCAAATTTGAAAGCACAAAATATTTCACACATGGTCGTCGTCGGCGGCGATGGTTCGTTGCGCGGTGCGGCAATTTTCGGCCGCGAACACGATCTCACAATCGTCGGCGTACCCAAAACCATCGACAACGACGTCAGCCATACCGACACGTGCATCGGCTACGATACCGCAACCAACACCGCAATGGATGCCATCGATCGTATTCGCGACACCGCCGATTCGCACGAGCGCATTTATGTGATCGAAGTTATGGGCCGCGACTCGGGCTATATCGCATTCGCCGCCGGGCTTGCCGGCGCTGCCGACGGCATTCTTATTCCCGAAACAACCACCGATTGGGCATCACTTACGCGCGTACTCAAAGAACGCCACCGCGGCCACAAAGGCTCGCTTCTTGTCGTTGTCGCCGAGGGCGACGAAAGCGGCGGTGCCATCAATGTCACGCAACATTTGGCGGCCGAATTTCCCGACGAAAAAATCGGTATCTGTGTCTTGGGGCATATCCAGCGTGGGGGGGCGCCGACAGCCGCCGATCGCTTACTCGCCGCGCGCTTCGGTGTGGCGGCGGTGATGCGGCTGCGTGAAACCATTGACAGTGCGATGGTCGGGCTCCAAGGCAATGCGCTTGCCTTTACGCCGCTCGGAGATATTCAACGCAAACATCTCGAGCTGAATGCCGAGCGCAAACAGTTGCTGCAAATGTTGCTATAGGACACCTCTAAAAACCCTCTTTACCGATAATCGTCCAATCGGCGTGCGCATGCCCGCGTTCTAACCAAACATCCATTTGTGCGGCAATGTGTGGTATAAATTTTAGGAGCGATTCGTTATCACTCTTTTCTGTCAAAATGAGGCGCGCGTCTTTGCGCGCCATTTGTAGCTCCCACGAAGGGTGTTGAAAATCGCCAGCGAGCATGCGCTCAGTGCGCGGCTGCAAGCTCATACCGGGATTAAATTCGGCAAAGAGTTTAGTCAACTCAGTGCGCGAAATATCCGCCGACTTCAAAAAAGCCGCCGCATCGGCGATACCCGCCGTAATCGCCATCAGCATCAAATTGCCCGAAAGTTTCATCGCCGCCGCACGCCCCGTGTCGCTGCCGAAATAGACGAGTTTGCCGGTCATGGGCCTCAGGTGCGCTTCGAGAATGTTGTAGCGCGCCTCGTCTCCCGAAACGAGCATAACCCCCGATGCGGCGAGTGCGTTCGCGGGCGACATGAAAACCGGTGCGTGTTGGTAAAAAATGCCCAACGCCTGCAAATGCACGGTGCGAGTTTTTGCGCCGGCAATCGACGTTGTGGTGTGATCGACAATAATCGTATCTTTAGCAAGCGCCGGTAACAAATCTTTGAGCACCGCGTCGACCGAAGCATCGTCGGCCAAGACCAGATGTACGTGCGTCACTCCACGCACTGCATCGGCAAGCAGCGGAAAAACCTTCGCCCCGTCTTTCACAAGCGGCGCCGCCTTGTCGAGCGTGCGGTTATAGACGTGAACGCTTTCGCCGCGCCGCAACGCCGCCCTCGCGAAACCCGAACCCAAGAGACCCGTACCTATAAATGCAATCATAGGCCAGCGGCGGGTGTGTCGTGGGCGCGGCAAATGGAATAATATTCTTCTTGAAATTCTATTGAGCAATTTACTGCATGCGCCATGCACAGTTTGTATACAATCATTTTCATGATCTCACTCCCCTTCACGTTTGCGCACGCGCTTACCGTCGGCGTGTTCGATATTCGCGGTGATGTGGGCACCGAGGGAGCGCGACTTGCCGACCTCGCGCAGACAGAGCTCGCAAAAGATAAAGCACTCTCGGTGCGCGACCGTCTCGCGGTCGAGAATCTTAAAAAGCAACAAGAGAAATGCGCGGCGGGGCTCAAAGCCTGCCCCGAACTCGACTTAGCGCTCAAGACGCTCGATGTCTATGTCACGGGCGAGGCGGTGTCGCTCGTAGGCAAAAAGCAAATTATTTTACGCGCGGTCAAAATGGCGGATCAAAAAATTTCAGCGCTCGGCGTCGGTAATGCGGATAGCCTCGAAAAGAGTATGGCCGCAGCTTCGCGCGACCTTGCTGGAAAAATGGCGGCAGCAAATAAAGATGCGGGTTCAGCACAACGCTGGAAACTCATGGTCGAACCCGTGCGCGCGGCGAACGCAGCGGCGCAGAAATTACCCGAACTTGCGGCTTTAGATTCGCTTCTTCTAAGCGCACTCGCCAAGCGCGCGGCGTTTGATTTAGTCGAAACGAAGAGCGACGACATCGCCGAGGCCGAGCGCCTGTTGGTTTTACAAGGCTTCGCACCGGGAGCGTCGGCACCGATGGGTAGCGATTACACGCACTATGTCACCGCGACGCTGAAAGTATACGACGAATGGCGCACGCTCTCGTACCAGGTTGTCAGCAAAAAGACGCTCACAGCCGTTATCACCGATACGATCGAATGGAGCGTAAACGAAGATACGGCGAAGGCCTTGGATACAATCGCCGAACGCGCCGAGAGCGATATTATCAAAACGTTAGGCGCACTCGAAATTTCGTCCTGCGACCCGAAAAATGCGACGCTGAGTTTTGAGTTCAAAAATAATACACGCGCGCCCGAGGTGGTCGATTGTAAAGCGCCGCTGGTGATCGAAGGCATTCCCGCAGGCGAATATACAATCGTCTTTCGCCACGAAGAGCGCAATACGCTCACGAAGACGATCACAATCAAACCGATCGAGACTCTAAAACTCGGCCGCATCACGCTACCCGAAATCGACATGACGCTCTACCAGCAGGCGGGTACGGCCGAGGGCGCGGGCAAGTATGCCGAGGCGAATATTCTCTACGCCGAATTTTACAAAAAATATCCTAAGCATCGCATGGCGGCGTACGCGATGTACCGCGAAGGCTATGTCACGCAACTCAAACTCAAACAAGTGGCGCAGGGTCGCAAGATTTTAGAAAACGTCATTGCACGCAAACCCGACGCTGAAATCCGTAGCGAAGCCTATATCGGTATGGCGTTAGGCTACCGCGCCGAAGGCGACGGTGAAAAAGCAAACGGCATTTTTCGCATGCTCGCCGAACAATATGCAGGTACGACGGCGGCAGAATTTGCGCGCGAATGTTTAGACGGCAAATGCAGTTTCTAACGTCATCCCTAACGCTGCGTATTCTCCTCAGTTTGTTATTCTTGATGGGGGGGAGCTATATCTCTGCACATGCTCGGGTACGCGATGTAAATTTGGCGCGCAACCAAGTGACGGTGATGAGCAACAAAGCGGGGGCTTTCGGCTTAGGTGCTAAGATTTATTTTTTTCGCGGCGGCAAGAAAACCGGCAGCGCGCAAGTGACGCAGGCATATCATACGAAAGTCATCGCGCGCATTAACGAGGGTGCTCCGCAGATCGGCGACGACGCTGCGTTAACGCCGAAAGCTCCTCCGAAAGCGACTAAAGCCAATAGGGTCACATTCAGCGCAGCGTCTGTCGCAGCGCATGAGTTCATGGTCGAGGTCGCATTTGAGTCTCAAGAAAAACAAGAGCGCAAACTCGTACTCAATAGCGAAGTCGCCGCCCAATTAAAGGGCGCGCCGGGCTACATGGGCCTCAGTGCGACGCTGCTCAAAGAACTCGACATCGTCTGGGAGAACGGCGCGCTCAGTATCGAACACGCACGGCTCAGCGACCGGTCGGCGTTCGAGCTGTCGGCGTTTGTCGCCGCCGATTTGTACGCGAAAGTGAAGCCCGACGCCGCGTCGCGCAGCAGCACTGTCCGGGGAAAAATCCGCTTCAAGAAAAAAGGCCGCGACTTGCCACAGCTTGCCGATAGCCTCGCCGTCGAATTCACCGCATCGCCCCAAAGTACGCGCGTTCAAGTGGGCTCGGCATATAAAGTTAAGGTGTACGCGAACGAACTTTTTGCGGGAGAGCTTATTTACCGCCCGTCGCCGAACGTCGCCCACGAAGTGCTCTACCTCAATCCGCTCGATCTTGCACCAGCAACGAACCAAATCGAAGTGCGCCTGATCGAAGCGACCGGCAACAACGAACTCTTACTCGAAACCGACAACACGCAACTCATCGGTACATTAGCAGTCGATCCTGCTCCAAAAAATGCCGTGCCGCGCATTCGTGTCGTACTCGCACCGGGCGCCGACGCAGCGGTAGAAATGATGAAATAGACCTTGTAGTTGACGCGGCGATTTCTGTTAACGGCATAAACACCTATGATTATCCGTATCCTGTTTCTTGGCGTCGCACTTGCGCTACCGTTTGCGCTGACTGCAGATAGAGAAGAAACGCGCCCCGTGCGAATTATTCTTGAAGCGCGGCCCGACGCAAAATTTTATCAGGTCGAGTGGCTTGAAGAGAGCGACGTCGGCGACGATACAAACGCGACGCCCGCCAAGAGTTTGCGCGAAAAAATTACGAAAACCGAAATCAAGCGCAATCTACCCCTGCGTTTCAAATATTTTCGCCTACGCTCGGCATACCGCGAAAATCTTTTCGGCCCATGGGGCGATGTCGTCGAGATTCCACAGCACACCAAACAGGCGGCAAATCAAAGCAATGATGCCAGCGCCGGCGGAGCAAATAATACGACGGCGCAAAATAGCGAGAACAGCGCTCAAACCGATAAGAATAACGGCGACAATAGCGCCGACCAAAATTCATCCGCCAGCACAACGCAAAAAATAACCTCACAGGCAAAGCCCGTGAGCAACCAAGACGTGTTCGCACAGGTCATCGATAAAAATGGCAAACAAAAGTGGGTGCTGCGCGGCAAAGCCGTGCCCGCCGAAAGACTCGACCAGAACCAGCCGCTCTATTACGACGTCGAATGTCTGACAGATACGAACGCGCCCGAGAACACGAACGGCCGCAAAAAATACGAAGGCCCGATACCGTTCGAACGCGCTGGCGAATACCGCATGCATCTCTACGCGACCGACGACACGGCACAAATACAACCGTTACAGACGTGGGTGTTTTGGGTCTACACCGACGTACCGCGCACATACGTGAAATTTTATGCGCCGTTCTTGCACGGCAAAGGCGGCTTCACCGTCGGTGGCAAAACTAAAATTGCGCTCAGGCCGCAACTTTCGGGCGCGGCGATCGACAAAATCGAATACCGAATTTATCGAGCGGGCGAGACGGCCGGCGCTTGGGCAAAGTATGACAACGAAATCGAAGTGAATTCGTTTGCGAAAGGCCAATACGGCGATTATAACATCGAATACCAGACGACGAATGTCGCAGGCGCGACCGAACCGCCGCAGGTTAGGCGTATGCTCATCGACGCAAAGGGGCCGGTCGTCGAAGAAATCGCGGGCGGTAAGCTCATCTGCAAAGACGAGAATTTTCCGATCGTCGTGCGTATTTATCAGAACGGCAAGCTCGTGCAAGACGAGTATTTCAAGCAATGGTCGGCGCGCGATCGAATCACTCCGCCCACGGGGAGCTACGAGATGCACGCGATCGATCTCTTGGGTAACGAGACGGTGGTAAAAAAATAAAACAGGCAATGCCCGTTTTATTTTATCTTTTTGACGACACGCTGTCTTGAGTCGCAAAACGCGCACATGATTGCAGTCAACGAATATTTTAGTGGTAATGTAAAATCACTTACCCTTGCTCATAACGGCAATAAGGCGACAGTCGGCGTCATGGCGCCGGGCGAATACGAATTTTCGACGGGGCTTAAAGAAATCATGACCGTTGTTACCGGTACAATGTCGGTTAAGCTCCCCAATGCGGCCGACTACAAGACATTTCGCGCCGGTGAAAAATTTGAGGTTGCGCCAAACTCAAAATTTCAACTGAAGATCTCAGACGACGCATCGTATCTCTGCGAGTTTATTGCATAGATTATGCTCGCGTTGTTTGATTTTCTCGTGGCTGTCGTCGCCGGGTTTGCGCTCTTCAAAGCGCGGCGACGCGATGCGCGCGACGTGTTGGCCGCGTTGGGATATGTACTCATTGCCCTCGCCGCGCTCTTGGGCACGCTCCGTTTTACGTTCTTTCCGCAACTTGCCCCGGCACACCAATTTGTTTCACAATGCGCCTCGATTTACGGCATACCCGCCATCGCGGTGGGATTTTTTCTCGCCGCCGAAGAACGCCATGAGCAATGGCTATCGCTTGCGGTGGGTGTCGCTTTGACGGGCTTAAGTATCTTGTTTTTTTCAAACAAAGTTGTGACTCTCGCCATGGGTATTGCAGCACAATGTGTCTGGCTTTTTAGCGCGTTTCGGTTTCATCGTGTGTTCCCGAAACTGCCTGCACCGGTTATTGCAAGCGTGGTATGCGTTTCGGTTGCCGGGCTATTATTCAATAAGCCCGGCGCAACGTTCGGTATGCATAATCTCAACATTTTCCACGGCTTATTGGCGCTGGGGCTTATGCAACAGGCGTTGGCATGGGGGTTTTTGCCTAAACAGCGACAACGCTTCTGAAAAATTTCGATGCGCTTTCATCTTATCACTCTCGGCGTACGCGACGTTGAAAAGGCCGCAATTTTTTACGAACGGCTTTTCAAAATAAAACGCTCTCAGCACAGCCAAGACGGCGTAGTTTTTTTGAAATTGGGCGGTATCGCTCTTTCGCTGTTTGGTCTCGACGCACTCGCCAACGATGCGAACGTCAAGAACGACTGTAATAACTACCGCGGATTTTCCCTAGCACACAACGCTGCTTCCGAAGCCGAGGTCGACACTCTCTATAAAGAAGCCGTCGCGCTCGGAGCCAAACAACTCAAGAAGCCGCAAAAGGCATTCTGGGGCGGCTATTCGAGTTACGTCGCCGACCTCGACGGTAATTTAATTGAAATCGCATATAATCCTTTTTTTCCTTTCAATAACCTCGGTGAGTTAGACATCTGAATTGGTCGAAATGCGCTACGCGCATTTCGACCAATTCACATTACTTCTTGTCCGCATGTTTCACGCGCAAACTCAAGCGCGTGGCACGCGCTTGGTTTCAAAGTATAAATCCGCAGCATACGCAAAAGTATGCGCTCGACGAAGTGATCTACCGCGACCCTAAGTCGGGCGATTTACTCGAAGTGCGCCACGACATGCACGAGCTTTCAAAGACAAGCGCACAGGCGTGGCGCGAACTTTTCGACAGCCGCTGGCGCAGCCATAATAAAGTCGATGCGTCGGGCATCTGGGGCAAGCGCGAATGGGTCTTACCCGACCTACCCGTGGACGACATCGTAACTTTGGGCGAAGGCGCGACGGCGCTTTTCTCAGGCGACGAACTCTCGAAGCAATTCGGCCACAACGAACTTTACGTCAAACTCTGCGGCAATAGCCACACGGGTTCGTTCAAAGACTTGGGTATGACCGTGCTCGTATCGCAAGTTAATCACATGATTAAAAACGGCGCGCCGATACGTGCGATCGCATGCGCGTCGACGGGCGACACTTCGGCGGCGCTCGCAGCGTATGCGGCGTACGCGGGAATCTTAAGCGTTATACTATTACCCAAAAATAAAATTTCACTCGCGCAACTGATGCAACCGATCGCCAACGGCTCGCTCGTCTTGGCGCTCGACACCGACTTCGACGGCTGCATGCAGATCGTGCAAGAACTCACGCACGAAAAAGAAATCTATCTCGCAAACTCGATGAACAGCTTGCGCATCGAAGGGCAGAAAACCGTCGGCATCGAAGTCGCGCAGCAGCTCGGCCGACAGGTCGGCTCTGACGACTGGCGCCTACCCGATTGGTTTATTATTCCCGGCGGCAATTTGGGCAACGTTTCGGCGTTGGGCGCGGGACTCAAAATGCTCTATGACTTGAAACTCGTCAATTCTTTGCCGCGCATCGCCGTCGCGCAAGCCGCCGCCGCGAACCCGCTCTACCTTTCGTATCAGAAAAATTTCGCCGACTTTCAAGCGATTACCGCCGGTGAAACACAGGCGTCGGCCATTCGCATCGGCAACCCGATTTCGGTAAAGAAGGCGATCCACACGCTCAAAGAATTTGGCGGTGTCGTCGAACAGGCGTCGGAGGCCGAGCTCGCTAATGCGGCGGCGCTGGGCGACCTGAGCGGGTTACTCGTCGACCCGCACACAGGCGTGGCTTTGGCCGCATTACAAAAATTAAAAAAAGGCGGAGTGATTAAAGACAACGAATCGGTCTGCGTCATTTCGACCGCGCACGGTCTCAAATTCGCCGACTTCAAAATTGGCTATCACGCAGGTTCGCTGGGCGCAGTCGAAGCGAACCACACGAACACACCAGTCGATCTCAAAGCGTCGCTTGGCGCGGTCAAAGACGCGGTCGCAAAATTTCTCGATCAAAAACATTAAGAGGTAACATGCCAACAGGACGCAAGACAATCCTACCCCAAAGCGGGTTCTCGACGCGCTCGGTGCATGCGGGGCACGACAACTCAAACGACCCGCACCGCTCGCTGATTACGCCGATCTACCAGACGGCGAGCTACGAATTCGAGCACGTGAGCGACCTGTGGGATTTTTACGAGAAGCGCTCGACGCGCCTCGCCGAATACGCGCGCTATGGCACGCCGACGCAGCGTGCGCTCGAACTCGCGCTCGCCGCGCTCGATAACGCCGAAAACGCGCTCGTAACGTCGAGCGGCATGAATGCGATCACGACCGCGCTCATGGGGCTCATGCAAGCGGGCGACCATTTTGTCTGTCTCGCCGAGGGCTATCGCGGCACGTTCAAACTGTTCGATCAGCATCTCACGCGCTTCGGTTTGAGCCTGACGTATTGCGACCTCACGCTCGCGGCGATTGAAAAGGCGTGTACGCCAAAGACTAAAGTAATTTTTCTCGAATTGCCGACAAACCCCTATTTGAAGCTCGTCGATCTCGAAGAGGTCGTGCGCTTTGCCCGAACGAAAGGGCTCATGACCGTTGTCGACGCGACGTTCGCCTCGCCTTACAATATGAATCCGCTCGATTATGGTGCCGACCTCGTCGTGCATTCGCTGACAAAATATATCAACGGCCACAACGACGTCGTCGCGGGTGCTGTCTTGGGTTCGAAAGAGCTTGTTGAAAAAATAAAACCCGTACGCAATCTCTTGGGCAGCAACCCCGATGCGCACATGTGTTATCTCATCTCGCGCGGCATCAAGACGTTTGCGCTGCGCATGGAAAAACACAATCGTTCGTCGCTCGCGGTCGCCGAATTTCTCGAAAAGCATAAAAATATCGAGCGTGTATGGTACCCGATGCTCGCCTCGCACCCGCACCATGCGCTCGCGAAAAAATATTTGCGGGGCGGCAGCGGCATTGTCACGTTTACAGTCGAAGCCAAAGACGATTCGCAAACCGAACGGCTCAAGGCTTCGACCGCATTCGTCGAAGCGCTTAAAATTCCCACACACGCTGCGTCTTTGGGTGGCGTCGAATCGCTCGTACACCAACCGACGGTGATGAACTATTACGATCTCAGCCCCGACGCGCGGCTCGCGGCGGGCATCCCCGACAACCTCGTGCGCCTTTCGGTGGGGATCGAGGACACCGACGATTTAATCGCCGATTTGGACGAAGCGTTGAAGCGAATTTAAGTCATAACGGCAATTGAAAGCGGCCAGCCAGAATGCCTGCTACCGTTAAATCTTCGTCGAGATTATCCCAACGCAGAGCACGCCCATCTAATTCAAGTTTTACTTGCTTTAGCTCTTCGATGCTTGCTTCTTTCAATAAGCGAAATCTATCCGCAGGAAATCGAATTTGTCGACCATCGTACAAATCGAGCACAATTGTACGCCCTTCGGCTCGCACAGACGTGGCGGGCACGGCTGCATCTAACGTTTCAGCGACCATGATATTCATAATATTTTTCTCGAAATAAAGTTTCGTTCTCAAAGATGAGCCGTTCGATTTCTCTTAACTCCACCGTATTGAAGCCATCGTTTGCGGCAAAGGCCACAGGCGACAACCAAAATTTGCATTCTTTTGAATCGCGCCGGCAATGCACATGCGCTGGCTCCAAATTTTCGTTCGAGTAAAAGTGGAATCGATAAGGCCCAACACGTAAGATCGTTGGCAATGTTAATGTCTCCACCACAGACTGAGCCATGGCACATACGTAATGACAAGCTGCGCGGCGAGAAGCACCAATAGATATGGCACAATCGAGCGATAAATTTCATTCATCGGTTTCTGAAAGCGCAGCGAGCTTAAAAAGAGATTAAGCCCCACCGGCGGCGTCAAATAGCCGATTTCGAGATTCGTCAGAAATAAAATTCCCAAGTGCAGCATCGGTATGTTGTAGCTTTCGGCGATGGGGATTATTAAAGGCACGATGACAATAATCGCCGAGAAAATATCCATGAGCGCACCGACGACAAGCAGAAAGACGTTGAGTAACATGAGAAACGCCAACGGCGAATGCACATATTGATTGATGTAGTTGAAAAGCTTACCCGGCACGCCGTCGTAAAGGAGAGCGTTGGTGAGAATCATCGCAAAAAATATAATGAGTATAATCGAGCCAATCATCGCAATCGCTTCTTCAAAAACTGCAACGAGTTTCTTAAAACCAATCTCGCGAAAAATAATGACTTCAAGAATGAAATAATACAGTAAAAAAAACACTCCTAATTCGGTAATCACCATAAATTTAGAGTGCATCAAAAGATAGAGGAGCGGAATTGCCGCGAGTTCTGCGGTAAGTTTCAGCGCATCGCGTGCGCTGAAACGCGCGTCGGCCAAACGTAGCGATAGCGCATTTTCTGTCTCCGCTTTTTTACTGAACGAATGCAAAAATACAATTACCGAGAGCGCGACCAAGAGCAACAACCCCGGCAACACACCTGCCCGATAAAGCTCGTTGATGTCGGCCTTATTATCGCTCATGATACCGAACAGCATCACGGGTAGGCTCGGGCTAAAAAGAAGACCGATCGAACCCGACGCGGTAATGAGCCCCAACGCGCGCTTCTCGCTATACCCCGCGCCGGTCAAAATAGGAAACAAGATGCCGCCGATTGCGACAATCGTTACGCCCGACGCGCCGGTGAGCGGTGTGAAGAGCGCCGCAATCAGAATGCACACGATGCCGAGTCCCAGTGTGCCGACCTTACCCACTTTACGTACCAAAATCAAGTAAAGATTCACGACGCGCGCGGCGAACGCCGAATGCGCGATCAAATAGCCCGTTAGCGTAAAATAGGGTATCGTCAAGAAGAGCGCACTCTGATCGCCCGTCAACTTTGCCAGCGGGTCGCTGAAAATCACCGTCAACTGCCGCGTGATATCGGCAAAGCCTGTCGTCCCCAACGTTGTAATATTACCGAATTGATAAATGCCGCCGAGCGTGCCTAAGCCGATAAAGAGCGGCATGCCAAAAAGCAGCGCCGCGATGCAAACGATGGCGACGAGCATCATTCGTTCTGGAGGAGCTTTACTTGGCGGCCAAAATCGCGGCTAAAATCGCGCATCATTTGCGCGGCTTCTTTGTCTTGCGTCGCGCGGTCTAAGACATCGGCCATTTTCTTCAGCGATTGATAGAAAAAAATATTCATATCGCCCACGAGCATTTCTTTGGTCCAGAGATCGATGCCCAATGTCGTCTTCTCGTTACCGCTAAAAATCGACAGCATGAAAGCGTCGGCTTTTTCTTCGCCGTTCGACGCGCCGGGCGCAAGCCACGAGATCGATTCGGGAATCGCGTTTTCGTCGAGCCCAACACGAATAATTATTTCTTTTTTTTCTTCGGTTGCCATCGATTACTTCTTTTTTTTATTTTGATCGCTCAAAATTTTCAGCGCCTGTTCGCGCGTAATTTTTTTTCGCAATAATACCTGGTAGCTGACGCGAAAATCTTTGGGCATGATTTCGTTCTTTGCAAACTTAAATTGCCAGCGCGTAATATCGTCGCTCATGATGCGATCGGTCTCTTTCATAATCGAAGGCTTAGTTTGCCGAATGCGATAGAATTTTCCGGTAGTGGGATATAACTCGATACGCAACTGCCCTTCTTGCAGACTGTTAACCATATCGAACTTGCGAAATGCGTCGGCGATTGCTTGGTCGCC
The DNA here is from genome assembly GCA_018240245.1 of Spirochaetota bacterium. Classification (GTDB taxonomy): domain Bacteria; phylum Spirochaetota; class Leptospiria; order Turneriellales; family Turneriellaceae; genus Turneriella. The sequence continues at coordinate 14,249 of JAFEGD010000099.1, forward strand.
AGCCTTGTCGTCCTTTAAGTTGATATTGTCGCTATGAGCGACTTGCTTACGCTCGTAACCGTCGGATGTTACAAAAACACGATACACTTCTTCGTTTTCGGCAGGGCGACTCAAGAACGCCTCGCGCAGCGTCTCTATTTCACTATCTGAAGGCGCTTTGCTGTGCAATTCGTCGACTTTAATCGGCTGATTAGGCACCATTATCACGGCAGCGTCACCCTTCGTACCGGACGATGCGCACCGCGACAGAATTAATAGAGAAGAGGTTATCACGATCAAACAAAAACTTCGCTGCATGGATAAGCGGCGCAAAATTTCAGTAAGGGCGTCAAACGAAATATATCTATCGTTTACGACGCGCGCGAATCACGCGCAATGGAAAATCATGACCGACATAACGCAAACTGTAATACCGGGCGTTGAGCTCGATAAAACAGAATACAAAGCGCGCGAAGACGCATTGCGTCTACGCTTACTCGACTTACAAAAGCAATTGGCCGTATCCAAAAAATCGCTGCTCATCTTAATGAACGGCGTCGAAGGTTCGGGCAAAGGCGAAACCGTCAAAAAACTTCTCGAGTGGATGGATGCGCGCGGCATCGAGACCACCGCATTCTGGACGCAAGCTAGCGAAGAGCGCGAATACCCCCCGCTATGGCGATTCTGGCATAAATTACCCCTGCGCGGTCATATTGGAATTTTTTTCGGCTCTTGGTATACAGAACCCATATTAGATCGCGTGTTTCGTCGCAGCGACAAGAAAGATTTTACCGAAAGTCTCGAAAAAATACGCAAACTTGAAAACATGCTCACGGCAGAGGGGGTAATCCTCGTCAAGTTTTGGATGCACCTCACACCCAAATCTCAAAAAGAGTTAATGAAGGCCGCCGAAAAAAAAGTGGCGACGCGCTGGCGCATTTCAAAAATTACTAAAAAATTCGCCGATAAGCGCCAGCGCTTTCACAAAGTCGATGTCGCGATGCTCGCGGCGACGCACACGGGGCGTGCACCGTGGTCGATTATCGACGCTCGTTATCCGCGCTATCGCGAAATACATGCGGGCGAGCTCTTAGCAAAAAAACTCGAGGCGCAATTGGGCCAAGCGTCGCCCTTGCCCGAATATACCGGCACATGGTCGCCTGCCCCCGAAAATATTTTTCGTAGGCTCGATTATACGCAAAAACTTTCGGATGCCGAATATAAAGTGCGCTTCGAAAAGTGCGCCGACGAAATCGCGCGCCTCAGCGACAAGATCTCAACGTCGAAAACAAGCTTAGTCCTTGTTTTCGAAGGCGCCGATGCGGCGGGCAAAGGCGGCGCCATTCGCCGCGTCACACATGCGATGGATCCACGCCATTATCGTGTCAACGCCTTCGCCGCACCGAACGACGTCGAGAAAGGCCACCCATACCTGTGGCGTTTCTGGCAATGCATTCCGTCGCAGGGAAAAATATTTATCTACGACCGCTCGTGGTATGGGCGTGTCTTAGTCGAGCGCATCGAACACTTCTGTACCGACAGCGAATGGCAGCGCGCTTACGGCGAAATCAACGATTTTGAAAAATCGCTCCACGATTCGCAGACACTGATTCGCAAGTTCTATCTTACCATAACGCCCGAAGAGCAACTCGAACGCTTCAAAGATCGCAAAAC
>JAFEGD010000009.1 GCA_018240245.1 Spirochaetota bacterium
AAACGAATACTCGTCTTGCCGTGCTCAATGTCATAAATGATGGTTTTGCCGACACCGCAAAGCGCCGCCAGCTCATTGCGCGAGAGCCCGGCTTTTTTTCGGTGGAGTTTAATGGTCTGTGAAATATTCATAAATTACCGCAATAACAGTAACTTACTAAGAAATCAGGCGGTGCGTCAAATAATATGTAATTTTTACTGCTAAAGCAGTATTTTCGACAGTTTTCACTGCCATCAGTCCTTAAATCATATTTTTTGCTGCTACAACAGTAAAATTATCCGGTTAATTTTTTGTACTTGAACCGCTTTGGCTGATCACCCAAACGCTTCTTGCGGTCTGCCTCGTATTCTGAATAACTGCCTTCGAAGAAACGCACCTGCGCGTCGCCCTCGAAAGCCAAAATGTGCGTAGCCACGCGGTCTAAAAACCAACGGTCGTGCGATATCACGACCGCACAACCGGCGAACGCTTCGAGACCTTCTTCGAGCGCGCGCACGGTGTTGACGTCGATGTCGTTCGTCGGCTCGTCGAGCAAGAGTACGTTGCCGCCGTCTTTGAGCGCGAGCGCCATGTGGAGACGATTGCGTTCGCCGCCCGATAACACTCCGCATTTTTTTTCTTGGTCGGCGCCGGTGAAATTGAAGCGCGCCATGTACGCGCGCGCGTTGACCATAATTTTGCCGACTTTGACCTCCTGCGCGCCTTCGGAAACGACATCGTAAACGGTCTTATTCGGATCGATTGCGGCGTGTTGTTGGTCGACGTACGAAATTTTCACCGTTTCACCGACGGTAAACTTGCCCGTGTCGGGTTTTTCAAGCGACATAATCATTCTGAATAACGTCGTCTTACCCGCCCCGTTCGGGCCGATGATACCGACGATGCCGTTCGGCGGCAATTCGAAGTTCAAATTTTCATAGAGAAGTTTATCCCCATAGGCTTTGCTGACGTTCTCGGCGATAATCACTTTGTCGCCGAGGCGCGGCCCGTCGGGAATATAGATTTCGAGTTTGCTTTCTTTGTCTTTGGCGTCTTCGCTCAACAGTTTTTCATAAGCGCCGAGGCGTGCCTTCGATTTTGCTTGGCGGCCTTTCGCGCCCATACGCACCCACTCGAGTTCGCGCTCGAGAGTTTTACGGCGTTTCGACTCGGCCTTCTCTTCGTTTGCAAGTCGGTTCGCTTTCTGTTCTAGCCACGACGAGTAATTGCCCTTATAGGGTATGCCTTCGCCACGATCGAGCTCCAAAATCCAACCGGCGATGTTATCGAGAAAATAGCGATCGTGCGTGATCGCAATCACGGTACCTTCGTACTCTTGTAAATGCTGCTCTAACCACTGCACCGATTCGGCGTCGAGATGGTTCGTCGGCTCGTCGAGTAACAGAATCTGCGGTTTCTGCAAAAGAAGACGGCAGAGCGCGACGCGGCGCTTTTCGCCGCCCGACAAATTTTTGATAATCGCGGTTTCTTCGGGGCAATTCAAAGCATCCATCGCGCGCTTCAGCATGCTGTCGAGTTCCCAGCCGTTCGCCTTTTCGATGAGTTCGCCGAGCTCACCCTGGCGCTCGATCGCTTTTTCCATCGCGTCGTCTGAAAGATCGCTGCCCAAACTCTCGCTCACCGCTTCGTATTCTTTGAGCAGCTTCACGACATCGCCAGCACCCTCTTCGACGATTTGGCGTACGGTTTTGGTTTCGTCGAGATGCGGTTCTTGTTCGAGATAACCCACGCTAAAGCCTGGCGAAAAAACAACATCGCCTTTATCGGGTTTCAAAACGCCAGCGATAATTTTGAGCAGCGACGATTTCCCCGAACCATTTAAACCAATGATACCAATTTTCGCGCCATAGTAGAACGAAAGATAGATATCTTTTAAGACCTGCTTATGCGGAGGGTAGACTTTGCTAACTCCTACCATCGAGAAAATTATTTTTTTATCATCTGCCATATACGTTGCTTTCCAGGCGCGCTGCCTATATTGAATTTTCGTCGGAAGCGGGCGGTGGCTGGTTAGGAATATCGGGTTGCGGTGTCGGTTGAAATCGATCGGGGCCGGGCAGTTGTAGCGGCGAGCGCTCGCCCGCTCTCTCGCCCGTCGCTTCGAACGGTTTCAAGGTAAACGAGAGCGCAAAAATCACCATCGCTGCGAGCGCGAGATATTGCCGTGGACGGTCGAGGCTCTGCCGCGTACTCATCTGCGCGCTTTCGAAGTACATCGGGTTGCGCGCATGCCGCAGTTCGGGATGCTCGATGCCCATGTAGATAAAAGCCAGCACAAACGCAAACCACAGCGGATAATAGAGCGCCATCACAAAAAGACTCGCCATAAAAACGTACGCGATGTCGCGTTGCCGTGCTCCGAAAAGCGCGTAGGCGATTTGCCCGCCCGCCAGCGCACCGATCGGAAAAAGATTGATCGCGGTAAAAAGCAACCCCGCCCACCCGGCAGCCAACAGCGGATGCATCGCGAGATCAGACCCCAACGGAATATGCTTCAACGCTTTCATAATCCCCTTGAGGATTAAAGGGTTTTCAAACTGCGCAACGCCCGCGACAACTTCGGTGAGCGCGGTGCCGGCGACTAAAAAAATTACCGAAAGCGTGAAGCTCACAACCGGTGCCCAAAACGCGACATCGAATAACGCGCGTGTGCTGACGCCGGTATTCGCCGTGCGCGTTACGACGCCCAACGTACCAAACGGAGAAAAGAGCGGCATGGGGATAAAGAAGGGTAAAGTGACATAGAGCCCGTACGTACGCGCCTGTACATAGCGCGAAAATGCGTAACCCGCCAGAATTGCCATGAGCGCTGTTGCATAGATAAACGCATCGACGTATTTTTGCGAGCCGTTGGAGTGCGAGCTAAAATTCGTACCGACCAGAACGAGCGTCAGATAGGTCAGCATAAACAGTAAAACGTGTCTTCGTCGTGTGACGCGATCGGTCGCCCGAAACCCATCGAGGATAATCTTGAAATTGCGTTGAATTTTACCCAGCATATCAATCGATCAACTCGGGCATTCGTGACTTTGCCGTAGTCGATTTCTTGACGACGGAGCCTTTTTTTGCGTTGCGCTGTACAGAAACTTCTCTTTGGAGGCGCGTCTCTAAGCGGTGCGTTTCTTGCATCGTCGGGTAGCGTGGCCGCTCGTGATACGTGCTTACGAGCACATCGAGAAACGCCTTGCGTACGATGTCGAGTTCACCCAAAGTCAGCGGGCATTCGTGAAACTGGTCTTCGCTGATTTTGTTTTCGATAATGCGATCGATAATTTCGCCGAACTCCGCCGCGCTCGAAGTGGCAACGGTGCGCGACGCTGCCTCGACGCTGTCGGCAATCATCGCCACCGCAGTCTCGCGCGATTGCGGCTTCGGGCCGGGGTACTGAAAATGCGAACGCGCGATAGTCTGCTGCGCCGTCTTGTGCTTATGCTCTTCGAGTGCTTTGTGATAAAAAAATTGAATCGTCGTCGTACCGTGGTGTTCGGGAATAAAGCTAATTATTTTTTCGGGCAACCGACTTTCTCGCGCCATTTGAATGCCGTCGGTGACATGGCGGATTATCATCTGTGCCGATTTCAGCGGGCCGAGGCGGCGAAACGCCACCGAAGTCGGATAGAGATGGCGATTCTCGGCATAAAAATCGGGGTGCGCCATTTTGCCGATATCGTGAAAGAGACAACCGACGCGCGTTAAGAGCGTGTCGCCGTCCAAAGCGCGCACCGCCGCCTCGCTCAAATTCGCGAGCATAATACTATGCGAATGCGTCGACGGTGCAATCGCCGCCATGCGCGTGAGCAGCGGATGGTTCAGATCGTTGAGTTCCATAAGACGAAACGGCGTCGGCAAATTAAAAACAAACTCAATCAACGGTAAGAGCCCGAGCGTAAGCAAAATACTCAAAATACTGTTCGTGATAGCGGCGGCTAATTTTAGATCGTAATTGCGCGCAGCGGGAGCGAGTAACTCAAAGCCAGTCACTAAGGCGAAATTCGTGAAAGCAATGATTAATCCCCCCTTGAACATTTGCGTGCGTTTCTGCATGCGCGTCGATGTGTAGAGACCGGCGATTGCCGAGGTGAGTGAAAGTAACAGGCTTTGGTGGTCGAAGCCCGCGAGAATGAACGAAAAAATCGAAAGGTAGACGCCCGCCGAAAGTGCGATGCGTGCGCCGAAAAACTGCCCCGCGAGAATACCGAAAAAGCCGAACGGCACGAACAAAATAAAATTGATATCGTAAATTTTGAGCGGATTGACGATGCGAATGAGTATCGCGCTTAAAAACATAAACACGAAGAGACCGTGCAAGATAAAATGCGAGGCGTAGTCGCGCATTTGCTGCCAAGCGAAGCGAAATGTGAAATATGCGATCGCAACACAGAGCACGCCCATGATAAGAAAGATACCTAAAATTTGCGAACCGTTGCGGCGGCGGTGGTTGTCGCGCACTTGTTCGAGCAATTGCTTGCGCTCTTTGTCGATCAAATCGCCCGCTCGAGTGAGCGCTGACCCGCGTACGACATTGCGAATTACGGGCGTCACGCGATCGGCGGCCTGTTGGCGGCGTAGTTTTGTGTACTGCGCGTTATAGCGCAGTGCGGGGTTTTCGCGCATGAGTTCGCGCACGCGCGTGAGCAAAACGCGCATCGTTTCAGGCGAGAAGTCGGTATCTTTCGTTTGCGCCTCGCGAATTAAGACGCGCACTGTCGCCTGCGCGTTTTGAAGTTGGTCGATGCTCCACACGAGATCGGGCTGATCGCGGCCGTTGATGCTTCTAATTTGCGCGCCCTTTTCGGCGAGTTCGCTCAAAACCCCCGTGTCGGGAATCTCGACGAGAAAGCCACCTTCTTGAAAAGCTTTTTCGGCGATTGAGATTGCTTTTGCGGAAAGATGCTCGATATTTTTTTCGCCTATTAATCGTTTAAGATCGGCGTGGCCATAAATATTCTCTTCAAAAAACGGTAGGCGTTCTGTTATTAGCGCTAAAGTTTCGGCGCTCGACTGCGTCGCGTTTTCTTTCGCGGTGCGTGCAAGCCATTCAAAATCGGTTTTTAGCTGCTGAACGATTTTATCGCGAACCGACAAGTCGCGGTCAAACGCCGGACGCTCGCGTTCGTATGCGATTTTTTTCAACCGCACGCTTTCGTCGCTGTCGGTAATGCGTAAATCCATCTGTGCTTTGATATCGGACTCGGCGATTTGGCCGATTGCGATGCGCGGGGGTTTTTGCACCAAAGGGAGCGATAACAAGATTACCGAAATTACGAGCGTTGCCCCGTACGCGATCAATGTCGCTTTCTTGATTTCGGTAAAAGTGCGCGGCGTGGCAAGAAACCGGTTTGTGCGAACCGCGAAAGAGCGCAATTTGGGTATCGGGCCGCTTGCCGGCATGGGTATTATTTTTTCGCTTTACGTACAAGTTCTGCGAGTAACGCATCATGATCGGTTAAAATTTTGTTCGTATCGCTTTCGCTCAGTGATTTTTTCTGTTTAAGATCAAGAAGCAATGTGCGGAGAAATTTCTGTTCTGAGGCAGCATAATAAAGTATGTATTCTTGCGCATGTAGTGCTTGATCGAGCTCTTTCATGCGGTTAGCCATGAGTTCGAGCGTGCTTTCGCGTACGGCTTTTTCTTTATGCCAATCTTTCTCGATTTCGTCGCGGTATTTTTGAACATTTTCTAGGGCAGAGCTGATATGCCGTTGCTGTTGGAGCAACTGCGCTTCGAATTCTGTCAACTTTTCGAACGCTTCTGCTCGAATTTCAGTGTTGGCTAATTCGTCGGTCGTGAAACGCAGGATGCTTTCTATACGCGAGAGCACTTCGGTTTCGCTAAATTGGCCGCTACCTGCTTTATCGGGCTTTTTTACATCGGCCATGCGTAACCTTGCAAAGTATTGACGTAAGGTCAAAGGAAAAATACTGCACCAAATTATACGGGAGCAGATACAATTTTGTCTGTGCGAACTTGCATTTGCTCTCTCAATTTAAGGAAATTATAGATGCGCGAAGCGGCGGTAATTGATCCAAAGCTGAAGGCGGCTATCGACTCAGCCATTGCCAACGAACACCTAGTGAGAATAAGAGCTTATGCCGTTATTTCAGCGACAGAATCGGGAATAAACTACATCATCCAATCGATTCTGCATAAATACGGCAGAGACGACATGATTGGCCCCGTCTATACGTCGGTAAAAGAACTTTCGCTCAACGGCGCGAAAGCCAATTTCAAACGCATCTTATTCGAAGACGAGAACTTAAATTCCGACGACGACGCCGATTACGAAAAGGGCATGGGGCTTTTCAAAGATAATCTCAACGAAAACTGGGTGCTCGAATACGGCAAAAAATCGCGCGAGCGAAAACTCTATGTCGATATCTTCTTCGATTTTAATAGCGAGCGCCTCATCGTCGAAGTGATGAATAATCGCCCGATTACACAGAAAGAAGATATTCGTATTCGCGAAAAATTTCATACCGCGATGCGTTACGACGATATCGCGCAATTTTATATCGAAGGCGGCGACAGTTCAGAAGGCGCGGGTATGGGTATTGTGCTCGTGACGATGATGCTCAAGGCACAAGAAATCGATCCGCATCTTTTTACGATTCGCTCAGACTATCGCGAGAAGACGCTCGCGCGGGTAGAGTTTCCACTTTCCAAAGACTATCAACCGCAACGCCAGCGCTTCATTACCGAATCGAATGCCGAATTGGTGTTAAGCGTATAGTAGCGCTGCGCGCATTTCGACGCAGCTCAACAAACGCAAATTGCT